>CAZHLT010000075.1:0-1425 GCA_964533285.1 uncultured Conexibacteraceae bacterium
CCGGCAGGATGTCCCGCACGGAGCCGATTTTCTGGTTGGCGATGAGGATGTAGGGCTCCTCGAGCACGGCCTCCATGCGGTCCTGGTCGGTGACCATGTAGGGCGAGATGTAGCCCTTGTCGAACTGCATGCCCTCGGTGACCTCGAGCTCCATCCCGAAGGTCTGACCCTCCTCGACGTTGACCACGCCGTCTTTGCCGACTTTCTCGATCGCGTCGGCGATCACATTGCCGATGTCGTCATCGGCAGCCGAGATGGCGGCGACGCGGGCGATCTGGTCCTTGCCGGCGACCTCTTTGCTCTGCTTCTCGCGGAGGTTCTCGACGACCTCGTCGACGGCCTTCTCGATGCCGCGGCGCAGGGCCAGCGGGTTGGCGCCGGCGGCGACGTTCTTGAGGCCCTGGCGGACGATGATCTGGGCCAGCAGGGTGGCGGTGGTGGTGCCGTCACCGGCGACGTCGTTGGTCGCGGTCGCGACCTCGCGGACGAGCTGGGCGCCCTGGTTCTCGAAGACGTCCTCGACCTCGACCTCGCGGGCGATGGTGACGCCGTCGTTGGTGATCGTCGGCGCGCCGAACTTTTTGTCGAGCACGACGTAGCGACCTTTGGGGCCGAGGGTGACCTTGACCGCGTTGGCGACGGCGTCGACGCCGGCCTGCAGGGCCCCCCTCGCATCCTCGCTGTACTTCAGCTCCTTGTGAGCCATCTCTGTTCAGTCCTCCTTGGTTCTTTAAGTCAGGTGGGTTAGCCGACCTTGGCCAGGACGTCGGACTCGCGCAGGACCAGCAGGTCCTCGCCGTCGACGGTGACCTCGGTGCCGCCGTACTTGGAGTAGAGGACCTCGTCCCCCTCCGCCACGTCGAGCGGACGGCGGCTGCCGTCCTCGTTGATGGCGCCGTCGCCGACGGCCAGCACCTTGCCCTTCTGCGGCTTCTCTTTGGCCGTGTCAGGCAGGACGATGCCGCTGGCGGTCGTCTCCTCCTCCTCGACCGGCTTGACGATCAACCGGTCCCCGAGGGGCTTCAAGTTCATCCGTATACCTCCGTCATCGGTAAGTGGTGGTTGTGGCTGGTGAAAGTCGGGAAACGCCGCTGCAGAGCCCTTTCCAGCGTCTCTCGCGGCTTGGCACTCTATGGGGGAGAGTGCCAACGCAAGGAAAGATAGCGAGGTCGCGCCGTCGGTCAAGAGCAAATCCGCGGTTCCGCGCGATCCGTGGTTCCATTGTCCGACCTGTCCGGACAAAGGAACCACGAGTTGGGTCGGGGGCGGCCGCTGGCGAGAGCGCGGTCAGTCGTGGGCGAGCAGGCGGCAGCCGAGCAGGCGGGCGATCCCTTCCCCGCCGCGCGCCATCACCCAGTCGTGGTTCCACTCGAAGGCGGGGCGCAGCAGCGGCGCCAGCCGGTTCATCCAGGGCTTGGTCGTCGC
>CAZHLT010000076.1:0-10778 GCA_964533285.1 uncultured Conexibacteraceae bacterium
AGGCGGAGGCTGGGTCGGGCGCGCGGGGCCGCGCCGCTCTGCTCGAGCGTGCCGCAGCTGCGCCTGCGGCCGGGCCGCCGCGCCGCGGTGCCGCTGCCGGCCTGCACGACCGGGCGGCGCTGGAGCATCGGCGAGCGACCCGAGCACGGGACGGCGCGGATCCGCGGCGGCAAGCTGGTCTACACGCCCGCCAAGGGCTTCCGCGGCACCGACTCGCTGCAGCTGGTCGGGGCGCCGCCGCGCGGCGCCCGCTTGCGCGGCAAGATGGCGCTGACCCCGGCGCCGGTGGTCTTCGAGGTGGGCGCGGCGCCGAAGGTCGTGGCGCGGGCGATGGGCGACTCGGTCACCGCCGGCTTCGGCTACTACTCGAACGGCAAGCTGATGCCGCTGCTCAGCCTGCCCGAATGCAGACCGGGCTCGGTCACCCTGGTCGACGCCTGCTCGTCGAACTCGAAGACGCTCAACAACGAAGCCAAGCAGGTCGAATACGCGACCGATTACGGCCTCGCCAACAACGTCTCCTGGGCGGCGCAGTGGGCCAACGAATATGGCGTCACCAACTACGAGAACCTGGCGATCAGCGGCTCCGAACCCGTCAACTGGGCGCCCGGCGGCTCGCTCTACGCGACGACGAAGCGGATCGAGTCCGAAGACCCCGACTACGTCCTGATGACGCTGGGCGCCAACCCGCTGCTCTCGGAAATGCTGTTCGGCACCGACAGGATGGGCTGCGCGATCTGGTCGGACCTGTTCGGCAAGTACGAAGAATGCATCGAGGAAGCGTTCGAAGGCGTGCACCTGCGACGTGAACTGGAAAGCGTCTACCGCGACCTGGTGAAGAAGACCGGCGCGACGATCTACCTGATGCAGTACCACCTCTCGATTCCCGCGACCGCGCTCGCCTACACGACCTTCCAGATCGCGCAGATGGGCGACCTGCTGAACCGCGAAATCGCCCGCGCCGCGACCGCGGTCGGCTCGCCGCGGCTGCGGGTGGTGACGCCGCCGCACTTCAACGTCGGCATCGACCTCGAACCGCTCTACCGGTCGAGCTACTCGTGCTCGCGCTTCGGCTACGAGGTGGACGGGCCGAGCGTCCAGATCGACGCCACCCAGGACGAGCTGCTGGTCAGCCACCCGCTCTCGTTCTGCTCCGGGCCGGCGCAGGGACCGCCGTGGGTGATCAGCGGCGACACCGGGATCCACCCCAGCGCCGCCGGCTACACGCAGATGGCCTCGCAGGTGCCGGCGCCGAAGTAGGCGCCGGCGACCCGCGGTGACCGGGCGGCGGCTGGGGCGCCGCCGCCGGCCTCATTCGCCCAGTTCTTCGAGCTGCTTCTGCGCTTCTTCGAGGCCCTTCTTGGCCTTTTCTTTGCCTTCCTTCAGGCCCTTTTCGGCCGATTCGACGCCCTTTTCGATCCCTTCCTTGGCGCTGCCCTTGGCCTTTTCAGCCTGTTCCTTGGCTTCTTCGAGGCCCTTTTCGGCTCCTTCGGTGGCTTCTTCGAGGGCCTTTTCGCCTTCTTCGGTTCCCTTTTCGATTTCTTCCTTCGCCTTTTCCGTGCCGGAGCTGGCGTTGTCGCTGCCGCAGGCCGAGAGCACGACGCCACCGCCGATGAGCGCGATGACGGCCAGCAAGGCGCCGAGCGCTCGCAGCCTGGTGGTTGGCGACTGATCGTCTCTCATCATCTGTCTCCCCGCTAGTTGGATTCGGTACCGGCTGGCGCCGGCCCCCGACGGTATTGCATGCTGTGGACCCGATGGACCCCGAACGGCAGATGGACGAGTTCGAAGCGCTGGTCGCCGACGCGATCGACGCCCTGCCCGAGCAGTTCCAGCAGGTGCTGGCGAGCGTGCCGGTGGTCGTCTCCGAGCTCGGCGCCGAGCAGAGGGCCTACGGCGAGTACTTCGGCGACGGCGTCGCCCGCGAGGGCTGGGAAGACCGGATCGTGATCTACCGCGACACGCTGGAACGCGACTTCGGTCACGACCGCGAGCTGCTGGCGCGTCAGGTCGAGCGCACGCTGCGCCACGAGCTGGCCCACCACCTCGGCTGGGACGAGCGCGGCGTCGGCGGGCTCGGGCTCTGACGGCGGCGCCTCAGCTGCCGCGGACGCGGCATTCGCCCTGCAGCGAGGTGCTGACGTGGCGACCGTCGCGGAAGACGAAGCCGCCGCGGACGAAGGGGAAGAAGGCGGTGCGGAAACCGGCCGGTGCGGCACAGGAGGCGCTGAGGTAGCTGTAGCGCTGGCCGCGGTAGCTGTAGCGGCGGCCGATCTCCAGGCGCAACCGGGTGATCGAGCCGAGGCCGCCGGCGAGCACCGGCACTTCGGCGGCGAGCACGGTGCCGAGTTCGCGGCCGACGCGGTGGCGGATCGGAAGCGGCAGGACGAAGCCGGCCCGCACCGGGGTCTGGGCGTAGAGGTGGAGCAGCAGCGCCGGGCGCCCGTCGCGGCGGGCGTTGAAGACGAGCGCCTGGCCGTGCACCGGCACGTTCGCTTCGCCGGAGCCCGCCAGCTCCGCGTCGAAGCCGCCGTGGCCGACGAGTGCCGGCCGGCAGAGCGCCAGCGCGGCTTCGGTGCTGACCGACTGCAGCTGGCTGGGCAGGCAGCTCGGCAGCCCGCGGGCCGAGAGGCGACCGTTGCGGTTGAGCGCCAGTTCGAACTTGCGCAGCGCCGGGGGCCGGCCGCCGTCGGCGCTGGCGATCGCGCTTTCGAACTCGATCGTGACCGGTGCCGGCTGCGTCCGCGGCAGCGCCCGCGGCGCGAAGCCGGCGTCGAAGGTCACCTGCAGGTCGCCCCTGCGGATCTGCTCGCCCTCGGCGGCCGCGGCCGCGAGCAGGCAGGCGAGCACGAGCAGCGCGAGTATGCCGAGCCGGTGGCGCATCGAATCTCCCACAGCGAGTCTAAGCCGGGGATTGGCTGGCTAGGGTTGAGCGATGATTGAGCCGGGTGGCTGGATAGACCTCGCCGAGGGCGACGAGTTCGCCGGCTACCGGGTGATGCGCCGCCTCGGCCGCGGCGGCATGGGGATCCTCTACCTCGCGGTCGAGCCGGGCCTCGACCGGCGGGTGGCGCTGAAGCTGATCGCCCCGGAGGCGGCTGCCGACGAGGTCTTCTCGCGGCGCTTCGCCGAGGAGTCGCGGATCGCGGCCTCGATCGAGCACCCGAACGTGGTCCCGATCTACGCCGCCGGCGAGGAGGACGGCGTCCCCTACATCGCGATGCGCTACGTCGCCGGCTCCGACCTCGGTCGCCGGATCGAGCAGGAGGGCCGGCTGGCCCCCGAGCGGGCGGTGGCGCTGATCGCCCAGGTCGGCAACGGCCTCGACGCGATCCACGCCGCCGGCCTCGTCCACCGCGACGTCAAGCCCGCCAACGTCCTGGTCAGCGGCGAGGGGGGCGAGGAGCACGCCTACATCACCGACTTCGGCGTCGCCCGCAACGTCGCCACCCAGTCGGGCCTGACCCAGACCGGTCGCTTCGTCGGCACCCTCGACTACGTCGCGCCGGAGCAGATCTCCGGCGGCGCGATCGACGCCCGCGTCGACGTCTACGCCCTCGGCTGCCTGCTGTTCAAGCTGCTGACCGGCCAGGTCCCGTTCCCGCGCGAGGGCGAGGCCGCCCGCCTCTACGCCCACCTCAACGACCCGCCGCCGGCCCCCTCGCTCTACGCGCCGGGCACTCCGGTCGCCCTCGACGCCGTCGTCGCCCGGGCGATGGCGAAGGACCCGGCCGACCGCTACCCCTCGGCCGGCGACCTCGGCCGCGCCGCCCTCGCCGCCGTCCGCGGCGAGCCGATCTCCGTCCCCGAGCGCACCGTCGCCACCGGCGCTGCCGCGACCGTCGAGACCGACACCCTCGCCCCCACCGAACCGACCGCAGACACCGCGGCCCCGGCCCAACCCACCGCCGAGACCGAGTCCGGCGACGCCGATGTCGACTTTGTCCGGCCTATAGCCCGGAAAAAGCCGACAACGGCGAGCGGGGGAGACGCTCCGCGCCGCGGTTCGCGACGCGCCTGGGCGTTCGCCGGCGGCGGCCTCGCCGTGATCGTCGCGGTGGTCCTGGCGATCGCGCTCAGCTCGGGCGGGGGAGGCGATGGCGAGGCGGCGAGCGCTGGAACGGAGGCGACGGGCACGGTGGGAAGGGAACGGACGACCGCGACGAGCGGCGAAGGGGAAAAGACGAAGCCCGAGCCGAAGACGCTCACTTCCGAGGAATTGATCGCCCAGGCGGACAAGAGCTGCGAACGCGCCCGATCGACCTACGAACGGGTGAAAGACGAATTCGGCGGGACCAAGGCCGTCGAAGAAACGCCGAACGTCGAATTCGCCGAAAAGCTGGTTGGCATCTCCACCCAGCAGGTCGACGACCTGAGGAAGCTGGTGCCGCCTGGGGACCTGGAAGCGCAGTTCGACGCATACGTTCGCTCGAGGCGCAGCGTCGCGAGCCTCGACAAGGCCGCCCTCGCCGCGGCGAAGGAAGGAAACGCCGACGTGTATCGCTCCTCCTACGAGCTGCGCACGAAGACCGAACCCGAACGCGAACGGCTCGCCGACGAAATCGGGTTCGAGGTCTGCAGTCAACCCAAGGAATGAGCCGCCGATGAACTTCGCCACCCGCCACCTCACCTTCACCACCCCCAACCGCCGCGAACTGATCCGCATCACCGACGAGCTCCAGGAGGTGGTGGACGAGGCGGGGGTCGGGGAGGGGATGGTGCTGGCCTCGGCGATGCACATCACCGCCGGCATCTGGGTCAACGACGACGAGCCGGGGCTGCACGAGGACGTGATCGAGTGGCTCGACAAAGTCGCGCCGCCGAGCTGGACGCCGCCGGCCGATCGGGTCGCCGAGGAACTGTTGCCGAGCCCGGGCGACTACCGCCACCACCGCGGCGGCGAGGACAACGGCGACGCCCACCTGAAGAACCTGCTCGTCCACCACCAGGCGATCGTCCCCGTCACCGCCGGCCGGCTCGACCTCGGCCCCTGGCAGCAGGTCTTCTACTGCGAGTTCGACGGCGGCCGGCCGAAGCGGGTGGTGATCAAGGCGATGGGGGAGTGAGGTGGAGAACCTGGCGCCGCGCCTGGAGGGGGAGTTGGTCGTGCTCGAGCCCCTGCGCGAGTCCCACGCCGACGAGCTCTGGGCGGCGACGCAGCCAGCGGAGATCTGGGATTGGCTGACGAACCTCGGCGAGAAGCGGGCGACGCTCGACGAGTTCATCCGGGTCTCGCTCGAGGCGGCTGCGGCCGGGCGCGAGGGCGTCTTCGCCGTCCGCCGCCGCGCCGACGGCGCCGTCGTCGGCAGCAGCCGCTACCTCAACGTGCGCCCCGTCGACCGCGTGGTCGAGATCGGCTGGACCTGGTTCAGCCCCTCGGTCTGGCGCAGCGGCGTCAACCTGGAGACCAAACTGCTGCTGCTCGGGCACGCCTTCGAGGGGCTCGGCTGCGTCCGGGTTGAGTTCAAGACCGACGCCCGCAACGAACGCTCGCGCACCGCGCTCGCCGCCCTCCCGGCGCAGTTCGAGGGCATCTTGCGTAACCACATGATCGTCCCCGGCGTCGGCCAGCGCGACTCCGCCTACTTCAGCGTGATCGACAGCGAGTGGCCCACGGTCCGCGCCAACCTCGAACGCCGGCTCGCGCCCCGCGACTGACTCAGTCGCCGCGGCGGTGCGTCGGGTCGGCGGCGTGGGCGACCCGTTCGGCCCGCTGGCGCATCTCTTCGGTCGCCTCGCGGGTCGCGGCGAAGGCCTCTTCGGTGGCGGCGGCGACGCCCTCGCTGGGCTTGCCGCCGATGATGTCGCGGAAGGCGTTCTTGAAGCGCTCGGTGCGGCGGTCGGGCGGGAAGCGCGCTTCCGAGCGCGCCTGCTTATCCGGGTTGCGCTCGCCGTAGCGGCGGCGCGCCCAGGCTGAGCCCGGCTTGCCGAGCCGGCAGGCGCCGTAGATCGCGATCGGGAAGATGAAGAAGCCGATCGTGCCGTGCAGGACGCGCCCCTTGGCGAAGCAGATCGCGACCCAGCTGAAGAGGAGGATGGCGCTGAGGACGCTGCCGATCACCGCGCTCGCCGACCCGGTCTCGATCGTCAGCGGGCTGAAGCCGAGCAGCACCAGCAGCATCCCGGCGGCGGCGATCACGGTGGCGTCGATCGAGCTGCGCCCCTCCTCGGACCAGTAGACGTCATCGAGGTGGACCCAGAGGGCGAACTCGTCGATCGTCAGCCCGGCGCCGATGCCGAAGAACAAGGCGCAGATCTCGGTGTGGGGGCTGCGGCCGAAGGAGAGGAAGCCGAGCGTGCCGGCGGCCATCATCGTCACGATCCCGAAGACCAGGTGGTGGATGTGGACGCCGCCGTCGCTGACCACGCTGCCGGGCCACCACGGCACCCGCGGGCTGCGCATCAGCCGCGTGCTCATGCGGATGAAGCCGAAGGAGAGGATGAAGCCGACGAGCACCAGGAAGAGACCCTGCTCTTCGTGCTCGACCAGGTTGCCCCAGAAGTCCGAGAAGATCGAAGCGGTGATCATGCGGGACCCGGCTCCGAGTTTAGGGGCGGGCCGCCGCCGTCGTTGCGGTGGATCAGATCGACCGTGAGGAGGACGGCGGCGATCGCGAAGAAGGGGGAGAGGACGATGTTCGAGCCCGCCTCCGCCAGCCAGGTGGCGAGGAACGTGTCGCCGAGCAGTGAGTGGACGAGTGACTCGACGCCCTCCCCGATCGCGTCGCCGACGATCTCGACCGGGACGAAGACCCAGAAGACGAGCCAGAAGTTGCCGCGCACCAGGCGCATGCTGCGAGCGAGCGCGTGCCGCACCTTGCGGTCCTCGAGCTCGACGATCGGCCCGGCGAGCCCGAACCAGACGAAGGCGAGGACGCCGGGCACGATGAACAGGAGGAGGCCGAGCGAGATGATCAGCACGTAGAGGATGTCGACGGCGATCAGCCGGCCGTAGTTGAGGCGCCTGGCGATCTGGCCGAGCGAGGGCGGCCCGCCCTCCTCGCGGTGGGTGAGCGAAGCGGCGACGGCGCCGCTGAAGAACACCTCGCCGAGCAGCCCGGTCGTGGTCACCGCGCCGACGGCGAGGAGCAGGGCGGCGATCTTGATCCCGCTGGTCAGGTCGAGCGCGTCGACGTCGACCTGCAGCGCGGCGGCATCGAGGGCCCCGAGCGGCACGAAGATCGCGAGGCCGAGCACGAGCAGGTTCGGGAACCACCTGGCGTAGGCGCGCCAGATCCTCCGGTAGGTGTCGATCAGTCGCTGCGAGAAGTGCATTCAGCGGCGCCTGCGGCCCGACCTGACCCGCCCCCGGGCCTCGAGCCGCGACTGGCTCGACTCGGCGGCGGGGACGCGCTTGAGGCTGGCCAGCTCGGGGATGAGGATTTCTTCGGCGCAGCGACGGTGCCAGTGGTGGTGGTCGGTGCCGCCGAGCCGGCGCACGAACTGGACGATCGTGTGCTCGTCGCCGACCTCGATCTCGCCGTGGCAGCCCGGACAGCGGTAGAGCTTGCGGGCGATGCCGCGGATCAGCCAGGCCTCGTCGCCTTCCTCGTTCAGCCCCCGCAACGACCAGCGCATGCTGGGCTGGCCCTCGAACTGACCCATGTCAGCGCCTCGACATCCAAGCGAAGCCGGCGGCCATCGCGACGTTGGCGAGGCCGGCGAGCCGCAGCCCGGCCTTGGCGCCGGGCCGGCTGACCGCCGGCGAGCTCGCCCACAGCGCATCGGTCGCGATCTCCGTCCCCCGCAGCCAGGCCAGCGACTGCCAGTCGGCGGGGCGGCCGCGGTGGGCGGCGACGGCGTGGGCGGCGGCGAAGGTGAGCCAGATCGGCCCGCAGCGCCGGAACAAGTGCTTGGCGTCGGGCGAGGGCTCGTCGTGTCCCAGCACCCGCAGGGTCGCCGCCGGCGCGGCGATCGCGGCGCTGCCGAGGAGGAGGTCGAAGCCGACCATGAAGCGGTTAGTGAGGCGCAGCGTCTGTTCGAGCGTCATCGCGCGAGTTTTTCAGAAGGGAAAGCGGCAGGGTCGGCGAATTTGACCGCCGTGACCAAGACTGCAACGAAGTCCCCCCAGCTGAAGAGCCTTTCCGACTACATCCAGGAGCGCTTCGACGAGTTCTCGCGCTCCCAGAAAGACGTCGCCCGCTACATCGTCGACCACCTCGACGAGGCAGCTTTCCTCACCGCCGAGGAGCTGGCCAGGAGAGCGAGCACCTCGTCCTCGACGGTGGTGCGCTTCTCCCAGGCCCTCGGCTTCGAGGGCTACCCGGAGCTGCAGCAGGCCGCGATCGAGGAGTACCGGACGACGATCGCGACCGCCGGCCAGCCGGGCGGGGGACCGCTGTTCTCCGTCGACCACTCCGAGCTCGAGGCCTCGCTCGGCGCCGACTACTCGAACCTCGAGGAAACCGCGCGCAAGTTGACCACCGAGCAGATCGACCAGTCGGTCTCGGCGCTGGCGACGGCGCAGCGGATCGTGATCGTCGGCGTCGACCAGATGGCGTTTTTCGCCAGCTACCTGCGCCACACCCTCAGCCTGCTCGACATCCGCGCCGAGATCGTCGCCTCGACCGGCGGTGAGTCGCTGCAGCGCCTCGGCCGGATCGACGACGAGACCCTGGTCATCACCCTCTCCGCCGGCCGCGCCCACCCGCTGCTGCTGCGGGCGATGAAACTGGCTCTGCACCGCGGCGCCCGCACCCTGGCGATCTCCGACGCGACGATGTCGGAGGTCGGCGAGCACGCCGAGATGACGCTCTACTTCTCCTCCAACAGCCCGTCGTTCACCCGCTCGAACACGGCGCTCATGGCACTCGTACAAGCTTTGGCCCACGGTTTGTACGCGCGGGATGAAGCCGCGCACCGCGACCGCATTCGCGCCTACAAACTGAAGTAGGCCCGGCGGCGAGCCGGCGGGTCGCATCCGTAATATGGGCGCGATGACCGAACGCGCGACCTTCCGAGTCAAGACCGGCCTGGCGGAGATGCTGAAGGGCGGCGTGATCATGGACGTGGTCACGCCCGAGGAGGCGAGGATCGCCGAGGAGGCCGGCGCCTGCGCGGTGATGGCGCTGGAGCGCGTCCCCGCCGACATCCGCCGCGACGGCGGTGTCGCCCGCATGTCGGACCCGGCGATGATCAAGGGCATCCAGGTGGCGGTCAGCATCCCGGTGATGGCCAAGGCCCGGATCGGCCACTTCGCCGAGGCCCAGGTCCTGCAGGCGCTGGAAGTCGATTACATCGACGAGTCCGAGGTCCTGACCCCCGCCGACGAGCGCAACCACATCGACAAGCTCGCCTTCGAGGTCCCCTTCGTCTGCGGCGCCACCAACCTCGGCGAGGCGCTGCGGCGGATCGGCGAGGGGGCGGCGATGATCCGCTCCAAGGGCGAGGCCGGGACCGGCAACGTGGTCGAGGCGGTCCGTCACATGCGCGAGATCACCACCGGGATCAAGCAGCTCTCGCTGCTTCGCCCCGAGGAGCTCGCGGCCGCCGCGAAAGCGCTTCCCGCCCCGCTTGAAGTCGTCCAGGAGGTTGCCGCCGCCGGCCGCCTGCCGGTGCCGCTGTTCTGCGCCGGCGGCATCGCGACCCCGGCTGACGCGGCGCTGATGATGCAGCTCGGCGCCGAGGGCAACTTCGTCGGCTCGGGCATCTTCAAGAGCTCCGACCCGGCGCGCCGGGCGAAGGCGATCGTCGAGGCGACGACCCACTTCGACGACCCCGAGCGGGTCGCCGCCGCCTCGATCGGCCTCGGCGAGGCGATGCCGGGCCTGGAGATCGCGCCGCTGGAAGCCGAAGACGCCCTGCTGCAGCACCGCGGGGGCTGACCTGAAGGTCGGAGTCCTAGCGCTCCAGGGGGGCTTTGCCGCCCACGTCCGCACCCTGCGCCGGCTCGGCGCGGAGGCAACCGAGGTACGCACGCCCGACCAGCTCGCGGGACTCGACGGGCTCGTCATCCCCGGCGGCGAGAGCACGACGATCGAGAAGGGGATCGCCGCCGCCGGCCTGGAGCCGGCGCTGCGCGCCCACCACGAGGCGGGGCGGCCGATCCTCGGCACCTGCGCCGGCCTGATCGTCTGCGACGCCAACCACCTCGGCTTCCTCGACGCGACCGCGCGGCGCAACGCCTTCGGCCGCCAGCTGCAGAGCTTCGAGGCCGACCTCGAGGTGACGGGGATCGGCGACGAGCCGCTGCGCGCGGTCTTCATCCGCGCCCCCTGGGTCGAGACCTGGGGCGAGGAGGTCGAGGTGCTGTCCAGCTACGAGGGGCACCCGGTGGCGGTCCGCGAGGGCTCGGTCCTCGCTGCCGCCTTCCACCCCGAGCTGACCGAGGACCCGCGCTTCCACGCGATCTTCATGGCGATGATCACCAGCGCCCGCGAGCGGGCGGCGAAGACGGAGGAGGAGGCGAGGCGATGACCGGTGGCGACCCGCGGACCAAGTCCCTGGCGAAGATCCTGGTCGGATACTCGACCGAGGTGAAGGAGGGCGACGTCGTCTCGATCGACGGCGAGAGCGCTGCCGCGCCGCTGCTGCTGGCGGTCTACGAGGAGGTGCTGAAGGCGGGCGGCAACCCGGTCCTCAACATCGCCCTCGACGGCCAGATCGCGGCCTACTTCAAGCACGCCTCCGACGCCCAGCTGGAATGGATCTCGCCCTTCGCCGAGTGGGTCGCCGACCACGTCGACGTCCGCATCGCGATCGGCGCCACGACCAACACCCGCGAGCTCTCCGGGGTGCCGCCGGAGCGGCAGACGCTGCGCCAATCGGTCACCGGCGAC
>CAZHLT010000077.1:0-7331 GCA_964533285.1 uncultured Conexibacteraceae bacterium
GCCGCCGGTCACGTTGAGCACCTGGCCGTGTACGTAGTTGGCCAGCGGGCTGGCGAGGAAGAGGACCGGGCCGGCGGCCTCGGAGGGCTGCGCGGCGCGGCCCAGCGGGATCACCGCCTGGGCCATCGCCCGCATCTGCTCGGGGATGCCGAGCTCGATCTTCTCGCCGCTCGGGGCGGTCATCTCCCCGCCCTCCTCCTTGGCCGCGGTCAGCCGCGTGTCGACGAAGCCGAAGGCGACGGCGTTGACGTTGATCTTGAACTGGCCCCACTCCTTGGCCAGGGTTTTGGTCAGGCCGACGACCGCCATCTTGGCCGCGGAGTAGTTGGCCTGGCCGGGGTTGCCCATCGTGCCCGAGGTCGAGGAGACGTTGATGATCTTGCGGAAGACCTCCCGCTCTTCGCCGCGCTCGGCCTTGGCCGCCTCGCGCCAGTGCGGGGCGAGGGCGCGGGCGACGCGGAAGGGCACCGCGGTGTGGATTTCGATCATCGCCTGGAACTGCTCGTCGCTCATCCGGTGCACGACGCCGTCCCAGGTGTAGCCGGCGTTGTTGACGACGATGTCGACGCCGCCGAAGGCCGCGAGGCCGGCGGCGACGAGCTCATCGCAGGCGCCGGTCTTGGTCAGGTCGCCGGCGAAGACCGCGGTCTCGCCGTCGATCTCCTGCGCAGCCTCCTCGGCGACGTCGCCGTCGAGGTCGTTGATCAGCACCTTGGCGCCCTCGCCGACGAACAGTTCGGCGGTGGCGCGGCCGATCCCGCGCGCCGACCCGGTGACGATCGCCCTTTTGCCCTCAAGCAGTCCCATCCGATTACCTCTCCTTCGTTTCGTGCAGTCGCGGCCGCGGAGGCTACAGCGAATCGCGCCGACTGGTCGACTGGCCAGTCAGCCGAACGGCGACCGCGACACGGCGCCGCGGTCGGGAGGGGCGCGGTGGCGGCCGCCACCGCTCAGGCGAGGTGGACGCCGCCGTCGGCGTCGAGCTGCCAGTGCGGGTTGTGCGCGACCTCCCAGGGGTGACCCTCGGGGTCGACGAAGACGCCGCTGTAGCCGCCCCAGAAGGTCGCCGCCGGCTCGCGCGCGATCTCGGCGCCGGCGGCGTGCGCCTCCGCGATCGCGGCGTCGACCTCGGCCGGCGAGCCGAGGTTGAGCGCCAGCGTCACGCCGCCCCAGCCGGGCGAGTCGGCGACGCCGCTGTCCTCGGCGAGGCGGGCGCGGTCCCAGAGCGCGAGGACCATGTCGCCGGCCTGGAAGAAGACGACGTCCTCGCCGGGGGCGGCGCCGCTGCGCCAGCCGACCGCTTCGTAGAAGCGCCGGGCGCGGGCGAGGTCGGCGACGCCGAGGGTGACGAGGCTGACCCGTTGCTTCACGCGTCCGAGTATCCCAGTCAGAATGCCCGCCGTGGGCGACCTCGGGAGCATCTTCGGCCTGGCGCTGGCGGCGATGTTCAACCCGACGCTGCTGGCCGCGGTGACGGTGATGATGCTGCTGCCGAAGACGAAGACGCTGATGTTCGGCTACCTGCTCGGCGCCTACCTGACCAGCATCACGGTGGGGATGGTGGTCGTCTTCACCCTGCACGGCTCGAGCAGCGTCGAAACCACGCGGCAGACGCTGAGCCCGATCGAGGACCTGGCGCTCGGCTTCATCCTCGTCGTCGTCGGCCTCGTCCTGCGCAGCGGCCGCGCCGAGCGGGCGCGCGAGCGGCGGCGCGAGCGCAAGCAGGCGAAGGGCGGCGGCGAGAAGAAGCAGTCCTGGCCGGAACGGATGTTGGGGCGCGGCTCGGCCCGGATCACCTTCGCGGTCGGCGCGCTGCTCAGCTTCCCAGGCGTCTCCTACCTGGCCGCGCTCGACCGGATGGCGAAGCTCGACTGGGCGGTGGCGCCGACCGCGCTGCTGGTGATCGTCTTCTGCCTGATCCAGCAGCTGCTGCTGGAGCTGCCGCTGATCGGGTTCGCGGTGGCGCCGGACTGGACCCAGCGCGCCGTCGTCCGCGTCCGCGAGTGGCTGGGACGCAACGGCGCCAGCGCCCTGCGGGTCGTGGTGATGGTGGTCGGCGTCCTGCTGATCGTCCGCGGCGCGGTCGAGCTGCTGACCTGATGTGGGCTTCCCCCGATGGCGGTCGGGGGCGCGATCGGGAGAGTGGTCGGCGATGAAGGTCCTCGTCGCCTATGCCTCCAAGCGCGGCTCGACCGCCGAGATCGCGGCGGCGGTCGCCGAGGAGCTGCGCGGGGCGGGGCTCGACGTCGACTGCGTCGACAGCGGCGAGGTGAAGGACCTCGGCGGCTACGACGCCGTCGTCCTCGGCAGCGCCGTCTACACGAAACGCTGGCGCGGCGACGCGAGGCATCTGCTCAAACGGCACCGCCACAAGCTGGAGGGGCTGCCGTTCTGGGTCTTCAGCTCGGGACCGGTCGGCGACCCGGCCAACGACAACCCCGACTGGGCGGAGCCGCCGCGGACGATCGCGAAGGTCGAAGAGCTGGGCGGCAGGGGGCACGTCGTCTTCGGCGGCAGCGTCCCGGACGAGCCGCACGGGCTCGCCGAGAGGGCGATGGTGAAGAACATCCCGCCGCAGTTCCGCGACCGCCGCGACTGGGACGAGATCCGCGCCTGGGCGCGCGGGATCGCGGCCGAGCTCGGTTAGCGTTCGCCCCTACGAGTCGTCGACCGAGATCAGCTTGTCGGCCCGCTTGTCGACGAACCGCGTCAGCAGTTGCTGGGAGAAGCCGAACAGGACCGCGTAGGCGAGGAAGACCGCCTGCGTTTCGCTGGCCGGCTTGAGCAGGAATCCAGATTGGAGGAAGAGCACGGCGACCAGGGCCGTGGCGGCGCCGGTGACCGGCTTGAGGAAGGCCTGCCAGGTTCGTGGGTCATACCGGGCGGCAGTCGCGTCCGCTTCCGAAAACGAGATCGCGATCGCCAGCAGGCCGCCCAGCGCCCCCATCAGGATCACCAGCGCGACGTCGGAGCCGTCGGGGCCCGAGGATCCGCCGCCGAGGCAGTTGGTCGGCCCGCTGCCGTCTTCCTTTGCGCAGAGCGAGAGAAAGGCGGGGTTGGACGCGTGCCAGACGGCGAGCGTCGTCAGCATCGCGACCAGCAGGCCGGTGACCAGGATCAGGTTGTTGCGAAACGCCCGTACTGCCGCATAGCGGCTGCTGTTCGCTGCGATCACGTCGGCCAGCGCCGCCCGCACCGCGGCCCTGTTGCGGACCGGCTCCTATTCTGCGGCGTGGAGGGCCGCTTCGTGCGCTTCTCGCCGCTCCCCGCTGGCCATCGTCCGGCTGATCCAGGCGAGAAGCCGCGGCAGCGTCATCCGGATCGCTTCGCCGTCCTCGATCCTGAGCAGCGCGAGTTCTGCGTTGTGAACCGCTTCCCAGGCATCGGTCACCGCCGAGCCGGTCCACCATGCGGGGATTCCGTCGTCGCAGCGCGTGGCGGCGGCAGCCCTCTCCAGCTCCCGCAGCACGGTTGCGGCGACCTCCTCTCGCATCCTTGCCGGGGACGGGTCGGCATCGGCGGACATCGCTACGGCGAGGCGTCCTCGCAGTTCGTCGATACGCGCCTGGGCTTCGGCGCGCCAGGCGTTGCGCCCCCTTGTCCGCGAGCGCCGCCCCCGGTCCGCTGCGTCGCCGTGCTCCAGGTCGCCCCGGTCCGCCATCGTCATCCTCCTCGCTCACCGCCGCATCCCCTGTCGGTGGCAGATGAAGGCACAAACTATTTCGAGCGAAGACGCAGGTTCGTAAGAAAAAGGTATGGAGTCCACCGCTGGCGTTCATGCGCCCGGCTTGGGAAGCGGGGCCTTCCCAGTCCCAGGCCGGCCGGGATGGCTGGAGCCATGGCCAGGTGGTCAATCGGGGCCAGCGCCTAGGCACCGCCGGCGATCGCAGCCAGGTCGCGCGGTCGCAGCAGCGCCACCAGGGTCGAGCCGTCGACGACGGCGAGGCCGCCCTTGCGCATCCGCGCGTGAGCGCCGGTGAGGCGGGCGACCTCGTCAGAGAAGTCGGGCTCGTGGCCGACGAGGAGGACGTCGCCGCGGCCGGCGGCCAGCGCCAGCGCGTCGAAGCGGCCGCCGCGCAGGTCGGCGGCGGTCTCCGGCTCGAGCCCGAGCGCCTCGCAGGCGAGGCGGGCGGTCTCGGCGGCGCGCAGCTTCGGGCTGGTCAGGCAGGCGTCGATCCCGGCGCCCAGCGCGGCCAGCGCCCGCCCGGCGGCGCGGGCCTGGCGCTCGCCCTTGGCGGTCAGCCGGCGGGCCGCGTCATCGCCCCCGTTCACCGCCTCCGCGTCGCCGTGTCGGAGCAGGTAGAGCATGTCCGTGTGAAGGGATCATTAGCATGGGCTCACATGCCGATCTCCATTGGCTGCCGTCTGCTCGTCATTCCGCTCGCGCTCCTGGCCCTGTTGCTGGCCCCCAGCGCGGCGACGCCCGCTGGCCAGATCGTGATCTACGGCGCCGACTCCGGCAGCCATCTGAGGCTGAGCGTGGAGAACGGCCACCTGCTGGTCGAGGGCCACCAGGCGCGGGCGCATCCCAAGGGCTGCCGCGTCAAGCGCAACCGCATGGTCTCGATCTGCTCGCTGAAGGGGGCGAGCTCGATCGAACTGCAGATGGGCAGCTCCGGCGACTTCGTCGAGATCGCCGATCCGCTGCCGCTGCCGGTCACCGCCTATCTCGGCGACGGCTCGGACAAGATGACCGGCAACGCCGAGCGCGACACCTGCTACTCGCAGGGCGCCCGCCGCAACCGCTGCATCGGCGGCGGTGGCGACGACGTCTGCATCACCGGCGAGCGCAACAGCGATTGCGTCGGCGACGCCGGCAACGACTACTGCGAAACCGGCGCCGGCAGCGACGGCTGCTGGGGCGGCCCCGGCAACGACATCTGCAAGATGGGCCCGGGCCAGGACGGCTGCCACGGCGAAGGCGGCAACGACCACCTTTACGGCGGCGCCAACCCCGACCAGCTCTACGGCGGCGCCGGCTGGGACTACTGCAACGGCGGCCCCGGCCGCGGCAAGTCCCACCAATGCAACACCGGCCCCCGACACTGAGCCGGCTCGCGCTCTCGTTGCCGTCGTGCCGCGCCTGATCGTGGCGCTCCGCAACGTTGGACTATTTACGGCATACCCAAAGTTAGATCGTTGAAGTTGCGCACGCAGCGTTTGGACTGCTAGGCTTGTATCCAAACTTAGGTGTACAAGTATGGATCTGGCGCACATCACCGGGATTCCAGAGCGGCGTGGACACTTGGTCGAGAGGGCCTGGGAACCACGGCCGGGCGCGATGGGGGGCCGCAGCGCCCGCGCCGCCTTCACCTACGAGGCGTACGTGCCGGCCGAGATCGCCGAGCAGGACTTCATGCTCGGGGCGGATCTCGCGGCGGCAGCTGCCGCCGCCGAACAGGCCTGTCGGGACCTCGATGAGGAGCCGCCGGAGATCGAGAACCTGGAGAACCTCGCGCGCCAGCTCCTGCGAGCCGAGTCGGTGGCCTCCTCGCGGATCGAGGGCCTGGTCCTTTCCCACCGCCGCCTGGCAAGGGCCGCCTTCACGCCGAGCCAACACGACCTCACCGCGGAGGCCGTGCTCGCCAACATTCAGGCGCTCGAGCGGGCGATCGATCTCGCCGACCAGGTCGACGACCTGCGCCGCGACCACCTGCTCGAGGTCCACCGCATCCTCTTCGAGGGCACGCGGGACGAGCACCTGGGCGGGGTCGTGCGCGAGGAGCAGAACTGGATCGGCGGCGCCGCATCGAGCCCTCGGCGGGCGGAATTCGTGCCGCCGCCGCCCGAGCTCGTCAGCGACCTGGTCGACGACCTCTGCGCCTTCTGCAATCGCACCGACCTCCCCGGCGCGATTCAGGCCGCGATCGCCCAGGTGCAGTTCGAGACGATCCACCCGTTCATCGACGGCAACGGCCGTGTCGGGCGGGCCCTGGCTCTGATCGTCCTGCGCCGGCGCCGGGTGGCGCGCGCGTATCTGCCTCCTGTCAGCCTGGCTCTGGCGGCCGAGGCCGACCGGTACGTGGCGGGCCTGACGAGCTGGCGAGCTGGAGACGAGGGCGACTGGTATCGGGTCTTCAGCGACGCGGTTCGCCGCGCCGCGGCGGGAGCGCGCGAATTCGCCGCGCGGGTGGTCGAGCTGCAGGGGCGCTGGGCAGTGCAAGCGGGGTCCCCGCGGCGCGGGTCCGGTGCGCAGCGCCTCATCGAGCTGCTCCCCGCGCACCCGATCGTCAGCGTGCGGACCGCTGCTGAGCTGCTCGGCGGCAGCAAGGAGCGAGCCCGCCTCGCGGTGACGCGCCTCGAGGCCGCCGACGTCCTGCGGCAGGCGTCGGTCGGACGCCGCAATCGGGCCTGGGAGTGCGTCGGCCTCTTCGACCTGCTCGACCGCTTCGAGCGGGAGCTGGGCCCGGCTGACCGGACGCCTCGGTCCAGCCGCTGACCGACGCCGCTCCGGGGGTCAGCCCGCGGCGAAGGCGCGCAGCGCCTCGCGGGCGCCGTCGCGGAGCGGCTCGCCGTGAGCGAACAGCAGCGCCTCGAAGTCCCGGTCGAGCAACGCCGTGCAGCGCTCGCGGGTCGCCCGCTTGACCCCCTCGGGGTCCTCGCCGATCAGGTCGTCGGGGACGAAGCCGACCTCGCCGCCGTAGTGGATGACGCTGTCGGCGAACAGCAGCGCGCCGCCGTCGCTCTCGATCAGCAGCACCGTGTCCTCCGGGCAGATCGTCCCCATCGCCAGCGCGACCACGTCGTCGGCAAGCCGCTCGCCGAAGGCGAAGCCCCGCACCTGCGGCCCGTCCTCGAACTCGCGCAGGCCCGCCTCGTGGCAGAGGATCGGGCAGCCGAACCGCTCGACCAGCTCCGCCGCCTGGCGCAGGTGGTGGCGGTTGGAGAGGACGACGCGATCGACGCCCCGCTCCTCGAACCACTCGATCCCCTCGGCCGGCAGCAACGGGTCGATCGCCGTCCGCGAGCCGGCGACGTAGTGGCTGTCGACCTCGATCCCGATCCTCGGGTGTTTCGCGCGCCAGTGAAAGACGCCGGGGATCGGTTCGTCCATGTGCTCAGGCTACCCGTGTTGTTGAGCTTTGTCCTCCATGGCGAGACAAACCTCTACAGCCCCATCGTCTTGCCGATGATCTCCTTCATGATCTCATCGGTGCCGCCGCCGATCGGGCCGAGGCGGGCGTCGCGGACGGCGCGCTCGATGCCGTACTCGCGCATGTAGCCGTAGCCGCCGTGGATCTGGAGGGACTGGTCGGCGATCTCGAGGGCGGCGCGCTGGGTCATCAGCTTCGCCATCGAGACCTCGGTGATGCAGTCCTGGCCGCTGTGGA
>CAZHLT010000078.1:0-8792 GCA_964533285.1 uncultured Conexibacteraceae bacterium
CGTCCCCCTGGCGCTCTGGGCGGCCTCAAAGCCCGGCGCCCTGCGCGACAAGTCGGTCCGCATCGTCTCGGTCGCCGGCCTCGGCATCCCCGGCTTCTGGCTCGGCCTGGTCCTGATCGAGTACCTGGCGGTCGAAGCCCAGCTGCTGCCCGCCGCCGGCTTTGGCGAGGGGATCGCCGGCCACCTCGAATCCCTCCTCCTCCCCTCGCTGACGATCGCCGCCGCGATCGTCCCCCTCGTCGTCCGCTCCCTGCGGGCCGAGATCCTCAAGGTCGCCGAGTCCGAGTACGTGACCACCGCCCGGGCCAAGGGGCTCAGCGAGCGCCGCATCAGGTTGCGCCACGTCCTCAGGAACGCCCTCGCCCCCTCGGTCACCGTCCTCGCCGTCAACATCAGCTTCCTCGTCGGCGGCACCCTGGTGATCGAACGCGTCTTCAGCCTCGGCGGGGTCGGCGACCTGATGCTCTCGGCGATCTCGGCCCGCGACTTCCCCGTCGTGCAGGCGGTGACCCTGATCCTCGCCTTCCTCGTCGTCTTGGTCAACATCCTCGGCGACCTCGTCCAGGCCCTGCTCGACCCCCGGGTGGAGGCGGCCTAGGCGATGAGCGCCGCCCCCGACCCCCTGGTCCCCGGCCCCCAGCCGATCGGCGAGGGCGCCCCGATCCCCGCCCCCACCTCCGAGGTCGGGGTCGAGCAGCGCTACCCGCTGCGGGGCGCCGCCTTCGGGCAGGCGGTGCGGGGCCGGATCGGCGCCAACGCCTCGCTGATCAGCGGCCTGATCATCGTCGGCCTCCTCATGTTGGTGGCGATCCTCGCCGGCGTCCTCTCCCCCCACGACCCGGTCAAGCAGGAAATCGACAACACCCTCGCCGCCCCGGGCACCGCCGGGCACCCGCTCGGCACCGACCAGCTCGGCCGCGACGTCCTCTCGCGCCTTTTGCACGGCGCCCGCACCGACATCTTCGTCGCCCTCGGCGCCCTCGTCTGCCCCTTCCTGATCGGCACCTTCGTCGGCATCTGGGCCGGCTACCGCGGCGGCTGGTTCGACTCGGTCGTGGTCGGGATCATCGACGTGATCATCGCCTTCCCGATCCTCGTCCTGCTCATCGCCCTGGTCTTCGTCCTCGGCCCCGGCATCGCCACGATCGTGATCGCGGTCACGGCGATCGACTGGGTCGTCTACGCCCGCCTCGCCCGCACCTCCTCGCGAAGGGAACGGGCGATGGAGTACGTGATGGCGGCCCGGGTCGGCGGCATCCCCACCTACCGCATCCTCGCCCGCCACGTCCTGCCCAACATCATCGCCCAGTCGGTCGTCTACGCGATGAGTGACGCGGTGCTGATCATCCTCTTCATCACCACCCTCGGCTTCCTCGGCCTCGGCGTGCCGCCGCCCGCCCCCGACTGGGGGACGATGATCGCCGAAGCCCAGCCCTACTTCAACACCCAGTGGTGGCTGGCGGTGATCCCCGGCCTGGCGATCATCCTCACCGGCCTCGGCCTCTCGCTGATCGCCGACGGCCTCGCCCAGAAGCTGGACGCCCGCTGATGGCAGAGCAGCCCACCGGCATCGACCCCGCCGCGGGGGAGACCCGCACCCAGGAGCAGCGGATCGCCGCCGCCGCCCGGGCCGCCCCGCGGATGCCCTGCTCTCGGTCCGCGAGCTGAAGCTCTCGGTCGGCGCGGGGGAGGGGGCCTTTGAGCCGGTCACCGGCGCCACCCTGCACGTCGGCCGCGGCGAGCTGCTCGGCGTGGTCGGCGAGTCGGGCTCGGGCAAGAGCCTCACCCTGCGGGCGATCGCCGGCCTGCTGCCCCCCGCGATCTGCTACCGCTCCGGCGAGGTCCGCGTCGCCGGCATCGACGTCCCCCACGCCAAGGGGCCGGAGCTCCGCCGCCTGCACGGCGAGGCGGTGGGGATGATCTTCCAGGAGCCGATGTCGGCGCTTAACCCGACGATGCGGATCGGCGAGCAGATCGCCGAGGCGGCAAGGGCCCACTCCGAGCTCTCCAAGAAGGAGTCCAAGGCCAAGGCGATCGAGCTGCTCGAGCGGATGGGCTTCACCGACCCCGCCGGCCGCTACCGCCTCTACCCCCACGAGCTCTCCGGCGGCATGCGCCAGCGGGTGATGATCGCGATCGCCCTCGCCGGCGAGCCGCAGATCCTGCTCTGCGACGAGCCGACCACCGCGCTTGACGCCACCGTCACGATGCGGGTCCTCGACCTCCTCGTCGGTTTGGCCCGCGACCTCGAGATCGCGATCGTCTTCGTCACCCACGACCTCGGCGTCGCCGCCCGCATCTGCGACCGGATCGTCGTCATGTACTCGGGGCGGATGGTCGAGGAAGGCCCCGCCGCCGAGGTCCTGCGCCGCCCCCGCCACCCCTACACCCTCGCCCTGCTGCAGGCCGTCCCCACCCGCGAGACGACGATCGAGCAGCTCAGAGCGATCCCCGGCTCCCCGCCGGCCCCCGATGAGCAGATCGCCGGCTGCCCCTTCGCCCCTCGCTGCGAGTATGCGCTGGCCGAGTGCGCCGAGCCGGTCGAGCTGGTCGCGATCGGCCCCGAGCGGATGTCGGCCTGCCGCCGCCAGGAGCTGCTCGGGGCGATGGCAAAGGAGGTAGCCGGTGCCTGAGGCGACCCCCACCGAGCCGATCCTGCAGGCCACCGAGCTGCGCGTCTGCTTCGGCGGCGGCCGCGACATCTTCCTGCAGCGCAAGGCCCCCTTCGAAGCGCTGAAGGGCATCAGCTTCCAGGTGATGCCCGGCGAGGCCTACGCGATCGTCGGCGAGTCCGGTGCGGGCAAGTCGACCGCCGCCCGCTGCGTGGTCGGGTTGCAGCAGCCGACCTCCGGCCAGCTCACCTTCCAGGGCGAGCCGCTCTCCTTCAAGGGAGCCAAGCGCCGCCAGGTCCAGATGGTCTTCCAGGACCCCTACTCCTCGCTCAACCCGCGGATGAGCGTCGGCGCCGCCCTGGTCGAGCTGCTCAGGGTCAACGACATCCGCCCCGACAAGCAGAGCGCCACCGAGCGCGCCACCGAGCTGCTGGAGATGGTCGGGATGCCAGAGCGCGCCCTCGGGCAAAGGCCCCGCGCCTTCTCCGGCGGCCAGCGCCAGCGGATCGGCATCGCCCGCGCCCTTGCCGTCGAGCCGACCCTGCTGGTCGCCGATGAGCCGGTCAGCGCCCTTGACGTCTCGATCCAGGCCTCGATCCTGCTGCTGCTCAAGCGCCTGCAGACCGAGCTCGGGCTGACGATGCTCTTCATCTCCCACGACCTGGCCGTGGTCCGCCAGCTCTGTGACCGCGTCGCGGTGATGTCAGACGGCGAGATCATCGAGGAGGGCGAGGTGGCCGAGGTCCTGCACGCCCCCCGCCAGGAGTTCACCAAGCGCCTGCTGGCCGCGGCGACCGACCTGCCGGAGCTGGAGATGGAGGTGGCGACCTCCTAGCGCCCCTGTCGACTTACTCTCGCTATGCGAGAGGAACTCGACAGCGGGGGCGGATGGGTTCGATCCCTCCGAGTCGCCGCCGCGCCTGCTCAGGACGAGGGCCACTCCTCGGTCGTCAGGAAGGCGCGGAGGACGTTCTCGGTGATCCGCGAGACACCGTTGTCGTAGCCGCTGTGCGAGAGGCTTCCCCGCCAGCTGATCGCGCCAGCGGAGAACACGGCGCCGCCGTTCGCTGTCTCCATGAAGGCGACGTCGGAGCGCACGCCCGGGTTCTCGCTGCCGCCGAGGCCGGCGGTGGTGATCATCACCTCCTCGTGGGTGAGCATGTAGTCGTCGCCGTAGCCGGTCGAGGAGGCGAGCAGGATCGTGTGGTCGGGGCTGCCGCGGCGCGGGTCGCCCCGGTCGATCTCGTCGCCCGCGGCGCCGCCCAGGACGAGGCCGTACTCGCCGAACGGGTCCTCGTCGACGCCCTCGAAGACCATCTCGACGATCGGGCCGCTCGCCGCCGGGTTGCGGGCGTAGCCGGGGGAGGGGTAGGAGTAGCCGAGGCTGGCGTAGCCCATCCCCACCAGCTCGTTGGGCAGTTTGCCGCGGTGGCGCCAGATGCCGCCGAGCTCGCCGGTCGTGCTGTGGTACGCCTCGCCGGGCAGCGACTCCCAGACACGGGTGGCGGCGTTGCCGCGGCGCACCTCGATGATCGCCGGATTGGTCCGATCGAGGCTGGCCACCCAGTAGAAGCCGTTGCCGCCGAGGTACATGACCCGGCCGCCGCCGTCCAGGTAGGCCTGCATCGCGTCGAGCATCTGGCCGCTCCAGTACTCGGGGTGGCCGCCGGTGATCACGACCCGGTAGCGGCGCAGCAGCGCCTCGCCATCGAAGTGGAGGTCGTGGTCGGTGAAGACGTCTGCCGCGAAGCCCTTCTCGCGCAGCCAGTCCGTCATGTAGAGGTCGCCGCCGAGAAAGCGCGGCGCGCCGGTCGCCCAGAGCCGGTAGTCGGGCCGCATGTTGAGGATCGGCCGCAGCGCCGTCGCGTAGCAGCAG
This sequence comes from uncultured Conexibacteraceae bacterium, assembly GCA_964533285.1. GTDB lineage: Bacteria > Actinomycetota > Thermoleophilia > Solirubrobacterales > 70-9 > VAYN01. Next base: position 4,489 of record CAZHLT010000078.1, read on the forward strand.
CCCGAGCCGTCGGCGTGGGTGTCGTAGAGCGAGAGGCCGAACTCGGGGTGCTGGCGCCACTCGGCGTCGCGGGGGTCGGCTTTGAGCGCGTCGAAGACGGCGCCCTCGCGCAGCGGCTCGGAGGTTTCCAGCAGCCGCTCGTTGCCGTACGCGAGGTAGGTGAAGGTCGGCAGCAGCAGGCCGATCTCGGCCGTCGCCCGGTGGTGCGGCGGGCGCACGGTGAAGGGGACGTAGTCCTCGAGCTCGCCGGCCCGCAGCCAGGCCGCGTAGACGCCGCTGGGCATGCCCGCCGGCACGCACCACTCGAAGTCCGCCTCCCACCTCGCGTCGGCGAGGTCGTCGGTGTGGAAGTGCGCCGCCTCGTACTGCTCGGGGCAATGGGTCCAGTCGAACTCGCTGCCGTCCCAGCGGTGGTCGGTCACGGCTGTCATCGGCCGGTTGAAGAAGACCCCGTGGTTGCCGCGCCCGGAGGTGTCGGCGAAGCGTTCGGCCGCCGGCTCGGAGCCGAGGTTCCAGGCTCCGACGAGGACCTCTTTGGCGACCTCCTCCGGCGCCGCGCCGGCCGCGATCGCCTCCACCTCGCCGGCGCTGAGCGCGCGGCGGTAGAGCCGCGGCGAGGCGATCTTGCCGTTGTAGGGGTGGCGGGCGCCGGCGCCCTCGTCGAAGCCGGCGGCGGCGAGGACCCTCGTCTCGGGCAGCTCCAGCCCCGGCTCCCGCGCCAGCGCCTCGACCACCCGCGCCGAGGCAGCCGGCCGGCCGTGGGACACGTACTCCAGCGTCGCCTCGCCGTCGGCGTCGAAGCCGGCGTGGACGAAGTGCCAGCGCCGCTCGGCGAGCGGGCTCGGCGCCGTCACCGTCTCCTCCTCGCCCTGCCGCTGCACGGTCAGCGCCAGGCGCCCGCCGGCCAGGTAGAGGCCGAACCCCTCGCCCGCCGGGCCGCGACGGCCGATCAGGCACTGCGGCGCGTTCCAGACCGGGGTGGTCGGGAACAGCCACAGCGTCAGCGCGAACCGCGGCGTCGAGGGGAGGCCGTCGACGCGACCGAACGAGCCGGTGTGGATCGGCTGCTGGCGGCCCTCGTAGGTCGCGTCCATGGTCGACTCCACCAGCTCCTGCTTGAAGCCCGGGCCGGCCTCGTTGCGGTCGCCGTGGAAGAGGCGGACCAGGGTCGCCGAGTAGCTCGGGGCCTCGGTGCTGACCATGAAGCGCAGGCTCTCGCCGGGGGCGACGCTCAGCGAGTCCACGTACCCCGTCAGTTGCACGGACACTTCTCTACCTCCTTGGTGGTGTTGCTGCCGGCGTGACGTCCAGTCGAAGCGAGGTGACGAGCATGCAGCCGGGAGCGTGGGTGACCATCGTCTCGACCCCGGCGGCGACCCCGGCGGCCAGTCCGGTCACCCCGCAGGCCCAGAAGACGGGCACCTCGCCTGGCTCGATCGCGACGGCGCTGCCGTAGTCGGGGCGCATCACATCGTCGATCCCGATCTCGCTCGGGTCGCCGACGTGGACCGGCGCGCCGTGGGAGAGCGGGAAGCCGGAGGTGAGCGCGGCCGCCCGCTCGACGTTCTCGGCCCTGACCGGCCGCATGCTGACGACCAGCGGCCCGGCGAACTGGCCGGCGGGAGCGCACCGCGTGCTGGTGCGGAACATCGCCACGTTGGAGCGCGCCTCCTGGTGGCGGAGGCCGATCCCGGCGGCGATCAGGATCGGCTCGACGGTGAAGCTGCAGCCGATCAGGAAGGTCACCAGGTCCTCGCGCCAGTCCGAGGTCACGGTCGACGGTTCCGAGACGAGCTCGCCACGGCGGTAGACACGGTAGCGGGGCAGGTCGCGCCGCACGTCGACCTCGGGGGCCGAGCGCCGGGGCACGGGGGAGCCGGGATCGAGCACCTCGATCACCGGGCAGGCCCGTGGGTTGCGGCGGCAGAAGAGCGCGAACTGCTCGGCGTCCCGCTCCGGGACGGCGACCAGGTTGGCCTGCACGTAGCCCGGCGCGATGCCGGACGTCGGCCCCGTCCACTCGCCGTCGCGGACCGCGCGGCGGAACTCGGCCAGCTCCTCCGGGGGGCGGCGGGTCATCCGCGCTCGCCGGCGGGGCGGTCCGGGGTGTGAATTAATGGTATTAACATAAGCCACTGACTTTGCTGCCCGGCAGCGAAGCGCTCGGACCGTAGTCCCGGGGGCCTCAGCGATGGACCGTTCCGGTCAACTCTCAGGAACAAAACGCAGCGACGAGGACCCGCGGATCCGCTCGATGCTCGCGGTGAGCCGGGCGGCGAGCCGCGACGCGCCGCTGGACGAGGTCCTCGACGAGATCGCCGCCGAGGCGACGGCGCTGACCGGCGCCTGCGCGGCCAGCATCCTCGAGCTCGCCGGCGACCGGATGCGGGTGATCGGCAACCACGGCCTGGGCCGCGACTACCGCCGGCAGATCGACACCCACCCGGCGCCGGTGCGTCCCGGCCGCGGGCCGTCGGGGCTGGCGATCACGACCGGCGCCCCGGTGGTCACCGCCGACGCGCTCACCGACCCCCGCTTCCCCGAGTACGCCGACCTCGCCCGGGGCGGCGGCTACCGGGCGCTGGCGACCGCGCCGCTGATGGTGCGCGGCAAGGCGCTGGGGGCGCTGACGCTCTACCGCCGAGTGCCGCACGAGTGGAGCGAGGAGGAGCAGGAGCTGCTGACCTTCTTCGCCGGGCACGCGGCGACGGCCGTCGACACCGCCCGCCTGATCGCCGAGCGCCAGCGCCAGGTCGCGGCCCTGGAGCGCTTCGTCGTGCGGCTGCGCGAGCAGGCGCACGAGCACGCGAACCGCATCCACGCGATCGCCGGGCTGCTGGTCCTGGGCGACGTCGAGGAGGCGCTGCGGTTCGTCGAGGACCTGACCGAAATCCACCACTCCGACTCCGAGCTGCTCGCCCGCCAGCCGTCGGGGAACGCCCTCTCGGGGCTGCTCTGGGTGGAGATGATCCTCGCCCGCCAGCGCTGCATCGACCTCCGCCTCGACGTCAGCTGCGACCTCGGCCGGCTGCCGCTGACCGACGCCCAGGCGCTGACGATCGTCGGCAACCTGCTCGACAACGCGATGGACGCCGCCGCGGCGATGTCGGGCGAGCGCCGGCGGGTGGAGGTGCGGATCTGGCGCCGGCGCGACTCGGTCGCGATCCGAGTCCGGGACTGGGGCCGGGGCGTGGTTGACGCCGACGGGCTGTTCGCCTCCGGCTACTCGACCAAGCAGGACCATCCGGGCGTCGGCCTGAGCCTGGTGCGCGACGCGCTCCACGCCGCCTGCGGGCAGGTCGAGGTCGAGCGCCTCGATGACGGCGTCGCCTTCCTGGCGACGATCCCCGATCGCGGCGCCGAGGTCGCGCCGCTCGTCCCCGCCCGCCTCTCGCTCGGGAGGGCGGGCTGAGATGGCGGACTGGCGCGTGCTCGTGGTCGAGGACGACCGGCGGGTCGCGAGCATCCACTGCCGCCACGTCTCGCGCCAGCCGGGCTTCTCGGTCGTCGGCGTCGCCGGCTCCAGCGCCGAGGCGCTGGCCCTCGTGCCGACCCTGCGGCCGCACCTGGCCCTGCTCGACCTCGGGTTGCCGGGGGAGAACGGGCTCGCCCTGCTGCGCGCCCTGCGGCAGGCGCGCGAGCCGATTGAAGTGATCGTGATCACCGCCCACGCCGAGGGCCCGGTCGTGCGCTCGGCGCTGCAGCTCGGCGTCGTCGACTACCTCGTCAAGCCGTTCTGGCCGGCTCGCCTGAGCGAGGCGCTGGCGGCCTTCGAGACACGGATGGAGTCGGTAAGGGAGGGTCGCCTCAGTCAGGCCTCGGTGGATCGGGCGATGGCGGCGTCCGCGGGCAGGCCCGAATCCGCCGGGCCGGCCCTCAGCCACGAGCGCATCCGCGAGGTGAAGGCGGCCCTGACCGCCCGCGGCGAGGCGATGAGCGCCCAGGACGTCGCCGCGGCGACCGGGATGGCGCGGGTCACCGCCCGCCGCTACCTCGAGCACCTCGTCGCCCTCGGGCAGTGCACCGTCGACGAGCTCGGCGACGGCCCGGGGCGGCCGCGGAAGATGTACCGGCCGTGGCTGTCCGGTCCCGTCGCGGACCTCGGGACCGCGGCCGCGAAGCCGGCCTCCCGCCGGACCTGACCCGGCACCCGGCGGCGCGCGGGCGGCTCCCGCGGCGGCCGCCGCGTTATGTTCGAGGCCGTTGGCCAGAACACGATTCCCCCGCGAAGGCCGGGGATATAACGGCGCCCATGCTCATCGGCGTAGACGTGGGTGGGACCTTCACCGACGCGGCCCTGAACG
>CAZHLT010000079.1:0-1240 GCA_964533285.1 uncultured Conexibacteraceae bacterium
GTCCGGTGGCCCGGGCCGGACACTCAACATCGAGCCATAGGCGAGATGTGTCCGGCGCGGACCACCGGACCCCCGGACCCGCCGCCCCCTCAGGCAGCCGGAGTAATCCGATACGCGTCAAACACCGACTCGACGTTCCGCAGCCGCGAAACACAGTGCTTGAGCTGCTCGGTGTCGCCCACCTCGATCACGAACCGGTTTTTCACCATCGGCGGGTTCGTCGTGCAGGTCGCGCCGATGATGTTGATCCCGGCCTCCGAGAAGGTCCGCGAGAGGTCCTCGAGCAGGCGGGTGCGGTCGTAGGCGTCGATCTGCACCTCGACCCTGTAGGAGGCCTCGTTTTCGCCCTCCCAGCCGACCTCGACGAAGCGGTCCGGCGACTTTTTCAGCGCCTTGACGTTGTTGCAGTCCTCGCGGTGGATCGTGATCCCGCGGCCGAGCGAGACGTAGCCGGCGATCTTGTCGCCGGGCACCGGCCGGCAGCACTTGGCGAGGCGCACGGCGACGTTGTCGACGCCCTTGACCGTGATCCCGTAGTTGGCGGCGCTTTTCGTGCGGCGGGCGCGGTCCTCGCGCGGGCCGACCAGGCCGCTGGGCTGCTCCTCGACCGCCTCGCCGGCCTTCAGCCGCTGCATCACCTTGTTGGCGGCGGTCTTGGTCGAGATCTTGCCCTGGCCGAGCGCGATGTAGAACTCGGTCGCCTTCTGGAAGCCCATCTCGCGGATCACGTCGGCGAGCAGCGCCGAGCCGGCGACTTTCTGCATCGGCAGGCCGCGCTTGCGCAGCGCCTCCTCGAGCCCCTCGCGGCCGTCGCGCTCGGCGTCCTCGCGGCGCTCCTCTTTGAACCAGGCGCGGATCTTGTTGCGGGCGCGGCTGGTCCGCACCAGTTTCAGCCAGTCGCGCGAGGGCGCCCGTTTCTGTTTCGCCCGCAGGACCTCGACGATGTCGCCCGAGCGCAGCTGGTAGTGCAGCGGCACGATGTTGCCGTTGACCTTGGCGCCGACGCAGCTGTGGCCGACGTCGGTGTGGACGGCGTAGGCGAAGTCGAGCGGCGTCGAGCCGGCGGAGAGGTTCTTCACTTCGCCCTTCGGGGTGAAGACGAAGACCTCTTCTTCGAACAGGTCGACCTTCAGCGATTCGAGGAACTCGGCCGGGTCCTGTTCGCCCTCGGCCTCGACCAGCTGCCGCAGCCAGGTCATCTTCTCCCGCTGCGGGTCGCCGCCGCCGCCCTCTTTGTAGG
>CAZHLT010000080.1:0-12764 GCA_964533285.1 uncultured Conexibacteraceae bacterium
CAGCGTCTCGTCGTGCAGTTCGCGCGCCCAGCGCTTGCGCTCCTGCTCGGCTGCCTCGAGGCTGTGGCGGAGGCGGTCGGCCTCGACCGACTTCGCGGTCGCCACCGCGGTCGCGGCGCTGGCGGCGAAGGAGCGCAGCAGGCGTTCGTCCTCGCCGCCGAACCCGGGGCCGTCCTCGAGCCGGTCGAGGGCGACGAGGACGCCCGCGGGGACGCCGCGAAAGGTGAGCGGCACCAGGATCGCCGCCTCGGCCGAGACGCCGAGGCCGGCCAGCTCCGCGGCGCCGCCGCCGTCGCCGACCCGCTCGGCGCGGCCGCCGCGCAGCACCTCGCCGGGCAGGGTGCCCTCGATCGGGATCCGTGTGCCATCGAGGTCGGCGTCGAGGTCGCCGGCCGTCGCCGCCATCACCAGCTCCTCGCCCTCGGCGAGCATGATCAGCAGCGCCCGCGCCTGGACCAGGGTGCGGCCGCGTTCGACGATCAGCTCGAGGATGCGGTCGATCTCCGTCTCGCCGCCGACCGAGCGGGCGATGTCGGTCATCACCGCCAGCACCTGTGCCGAGCGCTCGGCCTGGTCGCGCTGGCGTTCGACCTCGTTGCGGCGGCGCGCCAGGCCTTCGTAGAGGCGGGCGTTCTCGATCGCGATCGCGGCCCAGTCGGCGAGGGTCGCGGCCGCCGCCTCGTCGGCGGCGTCGAACTCGGCGCCGCCCGCCTTCTCGGTCGCGAAGAGGTCGCCCCAGACCACGCCGCGGATCCGGATCGGGACCCCGAGCAGGGTGTGCATCGGCGGGTGGCCGGGGGGGAACCCGCAGGACCGCGGGTGGGCGCTGATCTCCGCCAGGCGCAGCGGCTCGGGCTTGCCGATCAGCTCGCCGAGCACGCCGTGGCCGCGGGGGAGGTCGCCGATCCGCGCCCGGGTCTCGTCGTCGATGCCGAGGGTGAGGAAGCGGTCGAACTCGCGCTTGCCTTCGTCGAGGACGCCGATCGCCGCGTAGCGGGCACCGGTCAGGTCGCGCGCCGCGTCGAGGACCATTTCCAGCACTCCCTCGAGATCGAGCCGCGCGACCAGCGCGCGGCCGACCTCGATCAGCTGGCGCAGCCTGGCCGGGTCGATCGCGGTGGCGTGCATGCGGCAACGGTACGCAGGTAGGGTTGGGGACGGTGTCGCGAGAAGCCAATCGCAACCTCGCGCTCGCAACCCTGGCCTTCGCCTTCTGCTTCTCGGCCTGGGGGATGCTGGCGCCGCTCGGTCCCAAGCTGCAGGACGAACTCGGGCTCTCCAACACCGAGACCGCGGTGATGGTCTCGATCCCGGTGGTGCTCGGCTCGCTGCTGCGGATCCCGCTCGGGCTGCTCACCGACCGGCTCGGCGGCCGCGTCCTGTTCGGGGTGATGCTCGCCTACTCGGCCGGCGCCGCGCTGCTGGTCGGCTTCGCCTCCAGCTACCCCGCCCTGCTCGGCGCCGGCTTCCTGCTCGGCGCCGCCGGCGCCTCCTTCGCGGTCGGGGTCCCGTTCGTCGCCGAGTGGTTCGAGCACGGGCGCCAGGGCTTCGCGATCGGCGTCTACGGGGTCGGCAACATCGGCACCGCGATCGCCGCCTTCTCGATCCCGGCGCTGCGGGACGCGACCAGCCAGGCCTTCGCCGGCGTCGTCTTCGCCGTCGTGATCGCCGCCTACGCCGTGATCTGGATGCTGCTCTCGCGCGAGGCGCCCGGCGAGCGGGTGCCCGTCCGCTACGGCGAGGTGCTGCGCGCCGGCTGGCGCCTCTGGCGCCTCGCCTTCTTCTACTTCGTCACCTTCGGCGGCTTCGTCGCGATGGCGATCTTCCTGCCGAAGCTGCTCAAGGACTGGTTCGACTACTCGCTGACCGACGCCGGGCTGCGGGCCGGCGGCTTCACGATCGTCGCGACCGTGTGCCGGCCGTTGGGCGGCTGGCTCTCCGACCGGATCGGGCCGAGCCGGGTCCTCGCCGTCGCCTTCGTCGGCGTCGGCCTCGACGCCGCCGGCCTCGCCTGGCAGGCCGCCGACCCGGCGATCGTCCCGGTCACCGCCTTCTGCCTGACGCTCGCCGGCTTCCTCGGCCTCGGCAACGGCGCCGTCTTCAAGATGGTCCCGGCGGAGTTCCCCGAGGCGACCGGGGCGGCGACCGGGATCGTCGGCGCCGCCGGCGGCCTCGGCGGCTTCTTCCCGCCGCTGGTGATGGGGGTGGTCAAGGACCTGACCGGCGAGTTCGTCCTCGGCTTCGTCTTCCTCGTCGCCTTCGCCGTCCTCTGCGTCAGCCTCGTCCTGCCCCTGGCGAGGGCGCGCGGCCCGGTGGTGGGCGATAGTGCCTGAGGAGCCGCTCCACGACGGCCACGGCCGGCGGATCGAGGACCTGCGCGTCTCGGTCACCGACCGCTGCAACTTCCGCTGCCAGTACTGCATGCCGGTCGAGGGGGTGCCCTGGCTCGAGCGCGAGGAGATCCTCCGCTTCGAGGAGATCGCGCGACTGGTGCGGATCTTCGTCGGCCTCGGCGTCGCCGACGTCCGCCTCACCGGCGGCGAGCCCCTGGTCCGCCGCGACTTTCCCAAACTGGTCGGGATGCTGGCGGCGATCGAGGGGATCCGCGACCTCTCGCTGACCACCAACGGCTATCTGCTGGAGCGTCAGGCCACGGCCCTGGTCGCGGCGGGGATCGGCCGCGTCAACGTCTCGATCGACTCGCTGCAGCGCGACCGCTTCTTCCAGCTCACCCGGCGCGACGCCCTGCCCCAGGTCCTGCGCGGGCTGGAGGCGATCGCCGCCCAGCCCGGGGTCGGCCCGGTGAAGGTCAACGCGGTCGCGATCCGCGGCTTCACCGAGGACGAGGTGGCGCGCTTCTGCGCGCTCGCCCGGTCGACCGACTTCCAGGTCCGCTTCATCGAGTTCATGCCGCTCGACGCCGACCGGAGCTGGACGCCGGACGCCGTCCTGGCGGGCGCCGAGCTGCGCCGTCTGATCGAGGCGATCCACCCGCTGCGGGAGCTGCCGCGCGAGCCGGCGGCGACGGCCCGGGTCTTTCGCTTCGCCGACGGCCGCGGCGAGATCGGCTTCGTCAGCCCGGTCTCCGAGCCGTTCTGCGCCGACTGCAACCGGGTGCGCCTGACCGCGGACGGGAAGCTGCGGACCTGCCTCTTCTCACTGCACGAGACCGACCTGAGGGGGCCGCTGCGCGAGGGCGCCGCCGACCGCGAGCTGGCCGAGATCATCCGCGCGGCGGTCTGGCGCAAGGAGCTGAAACACCGCGTCAACGAGCCCGGCTTCCGCCAGCCGGCGCGGACGATGAGCGCGATCGGAGGCTGAGGTGCACGGACTTCCCAGCAAGCGAAAGGAGACGGTTCGATGAGCGCAGAGGAATGGGTCAGGCTCTATGCGGAGGAGATCGGCGAGGAGCCGCCGAGCAAGGAGGAGTTCGCCGAGGTGCTGCGCCTGGCGGCCGCCGCCGCCCACGCCTCGGCGCGGCAGGCGGCGCCGGTCGCCAGCTGGCTGGCCGGGAGGACCGGCCGGCCGATCGCCGAGCTCGCCGCGTTCGCCGAGCGCATGGAATCGCAGTAGCGCGCCGGCCGCCGCGGGCGCCGGCCGCCCGGGTGCGTGGGGAATACGGATGCCGGCCGGCGCTGGCCGGATGTAGGGTCGGCCCGGAGCTGCCGTGGCCCGGTTAGAGGATCTCTCCCCCTCGTACTTCGCGCTCGTGATGGCCACGGGCATCATCTCGATCGGCTGCCATCTGCTCGACCTCGGCGCCCTCGCCGTCGGCCTCTTCGCGATCGCGGCCGTCGCCTACCTGGTGCTCTGGCTGCTGTTCGTCCTGCGGCTGCTGCGCTACCCGCGGCGCGTGCTCGAGGACCTCACCGACCACCAGCGCGGTCTCGGGTTCCTCACCGTGGTCGCGGCGACCGGCGTGCTCGGCGCCCAGGTGGTCGTGATCGCCCGCGAGTTCGCGCTCGCGACCGTCCTGCTCGGCCTCGCCGCGGTGCTCTGGGTGCTGCTCACCTACACCGTGTTCACCGCCCTGACGATCAAGCGCGAGAAGCCCTCGCTGGCGCAGGGGATCAGCGGCACCTGGCTGCTGGCGGTCGTCGCCACCCAGTCGATCGCCGTCCTCACCGCGCTGCTCGCCGCCCACTGGGGGCAGCCGCTGCGCCTGCACGCCAACTTCGTCGCCCTCTCGATGTGGCTCTGGGGCGGGATGCTCTACATCTGGATCATCTCGCTGATCTTCTACCGCTACACGTTCTTCCGCTTCGAGCCGAGCGATCTGGCCCCGCCCTACTGGATCAACATGGGGGCGATGGCGATCTCGGTCCTCGCCGGGTCGCTGCTGGCCGCCAACAGCACGGTCAGCGCCGACGCCCCGTTCCTGCACTCGCTGCGCCCCTTCATCGAGGGCTTCACCGTCTTCTACTGGGCGACCGGCACCTGGTGGATCCCGATCATCGCGATCCTCGCGGTCTGGCGCTACGGCTACCGCCGCCTGCCGCTGGAATACGACCCCCTCTACTGGGGCGCCGTCTTCCCGCTGGGCATGTACGCGGTCGCCACTTACCGGATGGCGGAAGCGCTCGGGCTCGAGTGCCTCGACACGATCCCGAAGGTCTTCCTCGGCCTCGGCCTCCTCGCCTGGGCGGCGGCCTTCGCCGGGCTGCTGCGGCGGCTGGCGCGGACGCTCGCCGAGCTGCGACGGACCGGCTGACGCCGCGGGCGGGGCGACGGGGGCGAGGGCCGGGTGCGCCCCGGCCCGGCGCCGGGCTCACCCCGCGCGCTTGGCGGCGTGGCGGCGGGCGTAGAGCTTCTCGCGGATCTCCAGCGCGCCGGGGTGGCCCTTGCCCGGCCACGGGGTCAGCAGGAGCAGCAGGCGGGCGTCGCTCACGGCGGTGACGTGATGGCGCTCGCCCGGCTCGAACTCGACCAGCAGGCCGCCGCCGCCGGCGGCGCTTGCCCCGACCCCCGTCCCCACCTCGATCTCACCGCTGAGCACGACCAGCCAGGCGCGCTCGTGGACCTCGTGCTCGGCCAGGCTCTCGCCGGCCGCCAGATCGAGGACGATGGCGCGGGCGGCGTCGTTGGAGGAGAGGATCTCCGGCAGCCGCGGCTGCAGGTCCAGCGCCCCCAGGTCCCAGTTCTTCACGATCTCTCCTTCCGTCGGGCTCGGGCGAGGAGAGCGGGCGCGAGGCGACCGCCCCCATGGCCGCATCGTACCCGCCCGCCATCGTGCCCGCGACCTTTGCCTACCGCAAGTGTGCGAATGCAGCGCCGCCGCCGGCTCAGGGCCGGGGAAGCGCCTCGACCACCCAGCCGGCGCGGGCCCGCCAGTCCTCGACCTGGGCTGGCGTCGGCTCCCGGTAGGCGCGGCACTCGAGCGTCCAGCGGTCCTCGTCGCCGGCGAGCGGGAAGAGGCCGCTGAAGCGGTCGAGAGAGCCGAACGCGTAGGGGAGGTCGCGGACGAACACGGGCTTGGAGTGGAAGGTCAGCGCCAGCTCCTCGCGCTTCCGACATTAACCACTCTCATGACTATCCGGTGCCGTCAGGCCGATGCGGATCGCTCCCCGGAGGAGCCTCGGCGGCTCGTAGTGGAAGATTGCCCGGCCCCCCGCCCGGTGAATCTTCCACGACGGCGGATGGGTTCGACGGCGCCGCCGCGGCGGGGGCGGGGCGGATTGTCCAGCGAGGCTGTGAAAATTGCCCGGCCGCCGCCGGGCTGTGATACCAATGGTGGCGCCTTGTCGGATCGTGCGAACCCGCTGCTCGAGGCTTACCGCTTCCTCCGGCGCGGCCCCGTGTCGGAGGAGCGCTGGAGTCAGCTCGTGGCCAAGGACCGCGACTGGGAGCGCTCCTATCGCGGTCGCTGGGCCCACGACAAGGTCGTCCGCTCGACCCACGGCGTCAACTGCACGGGCTCCTGCTCCTGGAACGTCTACGTCAAGGACGGCCTGATCACCTGGGAGTCGCAGGCCGTCGACTACCCGTCGACCGGGGCCGAGATGCCGGACTACGAGCCGCGCGGCTGTCCCCGCGGAGCCTCCTTCTCCTGGTACACGTACTCGCCGCTGCGGGTCAAGTACCCCTACGTCCGCGGCAGCCTGCTGGAGATGTTCCGCGAGGCGCGCGAGCGGCTCGGCGACCCGGTCGACGCCTGGGCCGAGATCGTCGCCGACCCCGAGCGAGCGCGCCGCTACAAGCGCCAGCGCGGCAAAGGCGGGTTCGTCCGCGCCAGCTGGGATGAGGCGACCGAGCTGATCGCGGCCGCCCACGTCCACACGATCGCCGCCCACGGGCCGGACCGGGTCGTCGGCTTCTCGCCGATCCCGGCGATGTCGATGGCCTCCTACGCGGCCGGCAGCCGCTTCTACTCGCTGATCGGCGGCGTCATCCTCTCCTTCTACGACTGGTACGCGGACCTGCCGCCCTCCTCGCCGCAGTCCTTCGGCGACCAGACCGACGTGCCCGAGTCGGGCGACTGGTGGAATGCCGGCTACCTGCTGATCTGGGGAACCAACCTGCCGACCACGCGGACCCCCGACGCCCACTTCATGACCGAGGCGCGCTACCGCGGGCAGAAGGTGGTCGTGGTCTCGCCGGACTACGCCGAGCACACCAAGTTCGCCGACCACTGGCTGGCCGCCGCCCCGGGCAGCGACGGGGCGATGGCAATGGCGATGGGCCACGTGATCCTGAAGGAGTTCTACGTCGAGCGCGAGGTCCCCTACTTCCGCGACTACGCGCGCCGGTTCACCGACCTGCCGCTGCTGGTCACCCTGCGCGAGCGCGACGGCGCCCACGTGCCCGACCGGCTGCTGCGGGCCAGCGATCTCGACGGGGCCGGGGGGGAGGAGGAGAACGCCGAGTGGAAGCCGGTGCTGCTCGACGGGCGCAGCGGCGAGCCGGTCGTTCCCAAGGGATCGGTCGGCCACCGCTACGGCGAGCCCGGCGAGTGGAACCTGAAGCTCGACGGCGTCGAGCCGGTGCTGAGCCTGATCGACCGCGGCGGCGAGCGGGTCGCCGTCGACCTGCCCCGCTTCGACGTCGGCGAGGGCGAGGGCGGCGGCTCGGTGCGGCGCGGGGTGCCGGCGATCCGGGTCGGCGGGCAGCTCGTCACCACCGTGCTCGACCTCACCCTCGCCCACTACGGGGTCGCCCGCGAGGGGCTGCCGGGAGAGTGGCCGCGCGACTACGACGACCCGCAGCCGGCGACGCCGGCCTGGCAGGAGCCGATCACCGGCGTCGATGCGAAGCTGGTGGCGCGGGTCGCCCGCGAGTTCGCCCGCAACGCCGAGCTGACCCGCGGCCGCTCGATGATCGCGATGGGCGCCGGGACCAACCACTGGTTCCACTCCGACCAGGTCTACCGCACCTTCCTCGCCCTGGTCCAGCTCTGCGGCTGCGAGGGGGTCAACGGCGGCGGCTGGGCCCACTACGTCGGCCAGGAGAAGGTCCGCCCGCTGGCCGGATGGCAGACCCTCGCCTTCGCCCTCGACTGGGTGCGGCCGCCGCGCCAGCAGTCGGCGACGCCGTTCTTCTACCTGGCAACCGACCAGTGGCGCTACGAGCGCCAGCGCCCCGAGGACCTCGCCTCGCCGCTCGGCCGCGGCCTGCTCGCCGGCAAGCACGTCGCCGACGTCAACGCGCTCGGCGCCCGCCTCGGCTGGCTCCCCTCGTTCCCGAGCTTCGACCGCTCCAGCCTCGACCTGGTCGACGAGGCCGAGCGGGCCGGGATCGACCCCGCCGACTACGTCGTGCGCGAGCTGCGCGAGGGACGGCTGCGCTTCGCCTGCGAGGACCCCGACGCGCCCGCCAACCAGCCCAAGGTGATGACCGTCTGGCGGGCCAACCTGCTCGGCTCCTCCGGCAAGGGGCACGAGTACTTCCTCAAGCACCTGCTGGGCACGCCGGAGAACGCGGTGCGAGCCGAGGAGTCGCCGCCGGAGCTGCGCCCCGGCGAGGTGGCCTGGCACGAGCAGGCGCCCGAAGGCAAGCTCGACCTGCTGACGACGATCGACTTCCGGATGACCAGCAACGCGCTCTTCTCCGACGTCGTCCTGCCGGCCGCCACCTGGTACGAGAAGGTCGACCTCTCGAGCACCGATCTGCACCCGTTCGTCCACACCTTCAACCAAGCGGTGCCGCCGCCCTGGGAGGCGAAGACCGATTGGGACGCCTTCGCCCGCGTCGCCGAGCGCTTCTCGGAGCTGGCCGCCAAGCACCTCGGCAGCCGCCGCGACCTGATCGCGGCGCCGCTCGGCCACGACAGCGCCGACGAGATCGCCCAGCCGCTCGGCGAGGTGCGCGACTGGCGGGCGGGCGAGTGCGAGCCGGTGCCGGGGCGGACGATGCCGAAGCTGATCGTGGTCGAGCGCGACTACGCCCGGGTCGCCGAGCGCTGGCGGGCGCTGGGCCCGCTGGTCGAGGAGCTGGGCACGAGCCTCAAGGGCGTCAGCTGGGTCGCCGACGAGGAGGTCGCCGAGCTGGCTGCCCGCAACGGCACCGTCCGCGGCGGCGTCGCCGACGGCCGGCCCCGCCTGGAGCGGGTCGAGCACGCCTGCGAGGCGATCCTCGCCCTCTCCGGCACGACCAACGGCCGCCTCGCCGTCGAGGGCTTCCGCTCGCTGGAGCACACCACCGGGGTCGAGCTCGCCGACCTCGCCGCCAGCCGCGGCGGCGACCGGATCGAGCTTGCCGACGCGCGGGTGCAGCCCCGCACCGTGATCACCTCGCCGGAGTGGTCGGGGATCGAGGCGCACGGGCGCCGCTACGCGCCGTTCACGATGAACGTCGAGCGCGAGAAGCCCTGGCACACGCTCTCGGGACGGATGCACCTCTACCTCGACCACGCCTGGATGCTCGAGCTCGGCGAGGGGCTGCCGGTCTACCGGCCGCCGCTCCACCACCGGGCGATCTTCGGCGACCAGCGCGAGGGCGGCGGCGGGGAGCGGCGCGAGCTGACCCTGCGCTACCTGACCCCGCACTCGAAGTGGTCGATCCACTCCGAGTACCAGGACAACCTGCACATGCTGACCCTGTTCCGCGGCGGCGGCATGCTCTGGGTCAGCCGCGAGGACGCCGAGGCGCTGGAGATCCGCGACAACGACTGGGTCGAGGCCTACAACCGCAACGGCGTCGTCGCCTGCCGGGCGGCCGTCTCCCACCGCATCCCCGAGGGCACCTGCCTGATGTACCACGCCAAGGACCGGCACCTGAACGTGCCGCTGACCGAGCTGGAAGGCAAGCGCGGCGGCACCGACAACTCGCTGACCCGGATCGTGATGAAGCCGACCCACTTCATCGGCGGCTACGCGCAGCTCTCCTTCGGCTTCAACTACTACGGGCCGACCGGCTCCCAGCGCGACGAGGTCACCGTCCTGCGCAAGCGCGAGTCCGAGGTGGTGTTCGAATGAAGATCCGGGCGCAGGTCGCGATGGTGATGAACCTCGACAAGTGCATCGGCTGCCACACCTGCTCGGTCACCTGCAAGCAGGTCTGGACCAACCGGCCCGGCGCCGAGTACATGTGGTTCAACGACGTCGAGACCAAGCCCGGGCTCGGCTACCCGAAACGCTGGGAGGACCAGGAGCAGTGGAAGGGCGGCTGGGAGCTGGACCGCAAGGGGAGGCTGCGGCTGAAGGCGGGGGGGAGGGTGAAGAAGCTGCTCTCGATCTTCTCCAACCCCGACCTGCCCGAGATCGACGACTACTACGAGCCCTGGACCTACGACTACCAGACGCTGATCGACGCGCCGCTCTCCGAGCACGACCCGGTCGCCCGCGCCCGCTCGCAGCTGACCGGGCAGGCGCTCGAGGAGATCCGCTGGGGGCCGAACTGGGACGACAACCTGGCGGGCGCGCCGGAGCGAATCCACCAGGACCCGCTCACCGAGGGCATCCAGGAGCAGGTCAAGGCGACCTACGAGCAGGCGTTCATGTTCTACCTGCCGCGGATCTGCGAGCACTGCCTCAACCCGTCCTGCGTCGCCTCCTGCCCCTCGGGGGCGATGTACAAGCGCGAGGAGGACGGGATCGTCCTCGTCGACCAGGCCAAGTGCCGCGGCTGGCGCTTCTGCGTCTCCGGCTGCCCCTACAAGAAGGTCTACTTCAACCACCGCACCGGCAAGGCGGAGAAGTGCACCCTCTGCTACCCGCGGATCGAGACGGGCCTGCCGACGATCTGCTCGGAGACCTGCGTGGGACGCATCCGCTACATCGGCCTCGTCCTCTACGACGTCGACCGCGTCAAGGAGGCCGCCTCGGTCCCCGACGAGCACGAGCTGCTCGACGCCCAGCGGCGGGTCTTCCTCGACCCCGAGGACCCCGCGGTGCGCGAGCAGGCGGCGCGCGACGGGATCCCCGACGACTGGATCGAGGCGGCGAGGCGGTCGCCGGTCTACGCGCTCGCCCACCGCTACGAGGTCGCGCTGCCGCTCCATCCCGAGTACCGGACGCTGCCGATGGTCTGGTACGTGCCGCCGCTTTCGCCGATCGTCAGCGCGCTGGAAGAGGACGGCTACGAGGCCGATCCCGACCAGGTGTTCCCGGCGATCGAGGCGATGCGGATCCCGGTCGACTACCTCGCCAACCTGCTTGCCGCCGGCGACGCCGAGCGCATCCGCGGCGTCCTCCGCCGGCTGGCGGCGATGCGCGGCCACATGCGCAAGCGCGAGGTCCTCGGCGAGCACGACGAGACGATGCCGGCGCAGGTGGGGATGAGCGTCACCGAGGTCGAGGACATGTACCGGCTGCTGGCGATCGCCAAGTACGAGGACCGCTACGTGATCCCGCCGGCCCACACCGAGCTCGCCGACCGGCTGATGCAGCAGCAGGGCAGCTGCGGCCTCGACTTCGAGGACGGGCCCGGCAACTGCGGCATGACCGCGTCGGAATCCGCCCCGGAGCCGGAGGGCTTCATGCTGACCGAACAGGGCCGCGTCGACCTCGACATCGTCAAGATGGCCGGCGGCCGCCGGCGGCAGGGGGCGGGGTGATCGCGCGTCGCGGCAGGCGGCAGGGCGCCGCCCTCACCTACCGGCTCTGCTCGCTGCTCCTGCAGTACCCCGACGGGGAGCTCCTCGCCGCCGAGCCGGACCTGCGGGCGGCGCTCGCCGAGCTGCCCCGAGGCCGCGGCCGGACCGCGCTCGAGCGCTTCTTCGAGTGGTGGGAGTCGACGGAGCCGGCGGCGCGCGCCGAGCACTACGTCGAAGCGATCGACCTGAACAAGCGCTCCGGCCTCTACCTGACCTTCTACTCGGAGGGCGACAAGCGCGAGCGGGGGAGCTCCCTGGTGCGGCTGAAGCAGCTCTACCGGGCCGCCGGGCTGCCGCTGGAGGGGACCGAGCTGCCCGACTACCTGCCGGTGATGCTCGAGTTCGCCGCCGCCGCTCCCGGCGGCCGGGGGGAGATCGTCCTCCGCGAGCACCGCGCGGCGCTGGAGCTGGTGCGACTCAGCCTGCGCGATCTCGGCAGCCCCTACGCGCACCTGCTCGACGCCGTCTGCGCCACGGTCGGCGAGCCCTCGGCGGCCGAGCGGGCGCTGGCCGGGCAGCTCGCCGCCGGCGGGCCACCGCAGGAGCTGGTCGGCCTCGAGCCGTTCGCCCCGCCCGAGGTGATGCCGAGCGTGGAGGCTCGCCGGTGAGCGCCGGCGACGTCCTCCTCTGGGTGATCCTGCCCTACGTGGCGATCACCAGCTTCGTCGTCGGCCACTGGTGGCGCTACCGTCGCGACCAGTTCGCCTGGACCAGCCGCTCGACGCAGCTGCTCGACCGCCGCGTGCTCGGCTGGGCGAGCCCGGCCTTCCACTACGGCGCTCTGGCCGCGATCGGCGGCCACGTCGTCGGGCTCTGCATCCCGGAATCGCTGACCGAAGCGCTGGGGATCTCGGAGAGCACCTACCGCTGGTTCTCGGCGGTCGCCGGCGGGATCGCCGGCGCGGTGACGCTGGTCGGGTTCGTCGGCCTGCTCTACCGGCGTGCGACCAGCGCCCGGGTGCGTCAGACGACGACCCGGATCGACATGCTCACCTACGGGCTGCTGACCGTCCTGATCGTGATGGGCTGCTGGATGACCTTCGGCTACAACCTCGCCGCCGGCAGCGACCCCTACAACTACCGCGAGTCGATCGGCGAGTGGTGGCGCTCGATCTTTTACCTGAACCCCGACGTGGACGCGATCGAGGGGGCGCCGCTGATCTACCAGCTGCACGCGATCGTCGCCTGGGCCTTCTGGGCGCTGTTCCCGTTCAGCCGCCTCGTCCACGCCTGGAGCATCCCCCTGCAGTACCTCGGCCGGCCCTACATCCTCTATCGCCGTCGGTTCGCGTCCGCCTCGAGGCTGGCGGGGGAGACGCGGTCGGAGCCCCGCTGAGCGGCGCCTCGGCGAGAGTTTGCACAGCTCATATGTGCAAAACTTGGGGCTTGGATGACGCAGCCCGTCAGAGCGCCGCACGGCAGCCCGGCCCCGGCCCCGGCCGGTGGCAAGCGATGCCGGCCGCGGCCGCAGCCGCGAGCGGGTGACCTGCGGCCCACCGACGTCGTCGGCGCCTTCTTCGTCTGCGGGATCGGGTTCCTCCTCGCCGCCGCGGTCGCCGGCGTCTACGAGACCGTCTCGCCCTGGCCCTGGGGGCGCTGGCTGGCGCTGCACCTGGCCTTCGTCGGCGGCGTCTCGCAGCTGGTGCTCGGCGCCAGCCAGTTCTTCGTCGGCGCCTTCCTCGCCACCGACCCGCCGCCGCGGGCGCTCGTCCGCGGCCAGCTGCTCGCCTGGAAC
>CAZHLT010000081.1:0-3066 GCA_964533285.1 uncultured Conexibacteraceae bacterium
TCGACCTGGTCGATCTTGTTGAGGAAGACGACCACGTGCGGGACGTTGACCTGACGGGCGAGCAGGATGTGCTCGCGGGTCTGCGGCATGACGCCGTCGGCGGCGGAGACGACCAGGATCGCGCCGTCCATCTGCGCGGCGCCGGTGATCATGTTCTTGACGTAGTCGGCGTGGCCCGGGCAGTCGACGTGGGCGTAGTGCCGGTTGTCGGTCTCGTACTCGACGTGCGAGGTCGCGATCGTGATGCCGCGTTCCTTCTCCTCGGGAGCGTTGTCGATTTCCTCGAAGCTATGCGCTTCGGCACCGCCCACGGTGGAGAGCGTTTTGGTGATCGCGGCCGTCAGCGTCGTCTTCCCGTGGTCGATGTGACCGATCGTTCCGACGTTCACGTGCGGCTTATCGCGCTCGAATTTCTCCTTGGACATTCTCTCCGTTTCGCCTTTCGAAGTTGTGTTCTGTCTGGTCTAAGTGATTGAGTCTGTGGGCGGTTGCCCGGCAGCGCGTTTTCCGCTGCCTGCGGGCGAACCTGGGAAATATAGCCAGATGCGCCCGTCGGTCGCGGTTGGGTCTACGAGTCTGAACCTCCGCCGCCGCCGGACCGGCTCTCGACGATCTCCTCGGCGATGTTTCCGGGCACTTCCTCGTAGCGCTCGAACTGCATCGTGTAGGTGGCCCGGCCCTGGGTCGAGGAGCGCAGGTCGGTCGCGTAGCCGAACATCTCGCCGAGCGGGACGAAGGCTTTGACGGCGAGCGCGTTGCCGCGCTGCTCCTGGCCCTGGACCTTGCCGCGGCGCCGCGAGAGGTCGCCGATCACGTCGCCGAGGAACTCCTCGGGGGTGACGACCTCGACCGACATCACCGGCTCCAGCAGGACCGGGTTGGCCTTGCGGGCGCCCTCCTGGATCGCCATCGAGCCGGCGATTTTGAAGGCCATCTCCGAGGAGTCGACGTCGTGGTAGGAGCCGTCGACCAGTTCGACTTTGACGTCGACCATCGGGTAGCCGGCCTTGACGCCGTTTTCCAGCGCCTCCTCCATGCCCTGCTCGGCGGGACCGATGAATTCGGCCGGGATGACGCCGCCCTTGATTTTGTTCTCGAACTCGAAGCCCTCGCCGGGGGCCGGCTCGAGGTTGATGACGACGTGGCCGAACTGGCCGCGGCCGCCGGTCTGACGGACGAAGCGCGCCTCGACGTTCTCGACCCGCTTGCGGATCGTCTCGCGGTAGGCGACCTGCGGCTTGCCGACGTTGGCCTCGACGTTGAACTCGCGCAGCATGCGGTCGACGATCACCTCGAGGTGGAGCTCGCCCATCCCGTGGATCAGGGTCTGTCCGGTTTCCTCGTCGGTTTCGATGCGGAAGGTCGGATCCTCCTCACCAAGCCGCTGCAGGGCGTTGCCCATCTTCTCCTGGTCGGCTTTGGTCTTCGGCTCGATCGCGACCGCGATCACCGTCTCCGGGAACTCGATGCTCTCCAGGGCGATCGGCGCGTCGGGCGCGGCGAGGGTGTCGCCGGTGCCGGTTTCTTTGAGGCCGACGCCGGCGCAGATGTCGCCCGCGTAGCACTCGTCGATCTCCTCGCGGCTGTTGGCGTGCATCATCAGCAGGCGGCCGATCCGCTCGGTCCTGCCGGTTTTCACGTTCAGCACCCGGCCGCCTTTCTCGAGCTTGCCCGAGTAGACGCGAAAGTAGGTGAGCTTGCCGACGTAGGGGTCGGACATGACCTTGAAGGCAAGCGCCGAGAAGGGGGCGCTGTCGTCGGCGGGACGCTCGCCCTCGATGTCCTCGGGCTGGCCCTTGCCGGCCGGGATCACGCCGGTCACCGGCGGCACCTCCAACGGCGAGGGCAGCAGCGAGACGATCGAGTCGAGCAGCGGCTGCACGCCCTTGTTCTTGAACGAGGTGCCGCAGAGGACCGGGGTCACGTCGGTCGAGAGGCAGGCCGCGTGCAGCGAGGCGATCAGCTTCTCGTCGGGGATCTCTTCCTCGCCGAGGAAGGCTTCCATCAGCTCTTCGTCGTGGTCGGCGCAGGCTTCGATCAGCGCGTTGCGGTATTCCTCGGCCTGGTCGACGAGGTCGGCGGGGATCTCGACTTCGTCGTAGGCGGCGCCGAGCTCGTCGGTCCAGATCAGGCCCTTCATCTTCACGAGATCTACAACGCCCTGGAAGTTCTCCTCGGCGCCGATCGGCAGCTGGATCGGCAGCGGGTTGGCGCCGAGCCGGTCCTTCATCGTCTCGACCGAGTTGAAGAAGTCGGCGCCGGTGCGGTCCATCTTGTTGATGTAGGCGAAGCGCGGCACCCCGTACTTGTCGGCCTGGCGCCAGACGGTCTCCGACTGCGGCTCGACGCCGGGGACGGCGTCGAAGACGGCGATCGCGCCGTCGAGGACGCGGAGGCTGCGCTCGACCTCGACCGTGAAGTCGACGTGGCCGGGCGTGTCGATGATGTTGATCCGGTGGCCCTTCCACTCGCAGGCGGTGGCGGCGGAGGTGATCGTGATCCCGCGCTCCTGCTCCTGCTCCATCCAGTCCATCACCGCGGCGCCCTCGTGGACCTCGCCCATTTTGTGGGTGCGGCCGGTGTAGTAGAGGATGCGCTCGGTCGTCGTCGTCTTGCCGGCGTCGATGTGCGCCATGATCCCGATGTTGCGGGTCTTCTCGAGTGGAAAGCTGCGTGCCATGTTCTCTAGCGGGGGTGGTTGTCTCGGATGAAGTTCGGTTCCAAGCGGAAGCGGTCGGTTCGGCGCTCGAAGCCTGAATCGCGCATAAAAAAGGCCCCAGCGGGCCCGGCGAAGCGAACTGCGGTGCCTAAGCGACGGGCGATGATAGCAGCGGTTCGGCGCCGCATCGGCAAAGCCGCCGAGACCGCCTCGCGGGCGGCCGTCCGCTGGTCCTGGCGGGTCGACCGCCTGGCCAACCGCGAGCTCGAGCGGGCGCAGCCATGGCTGCGCGCCGGCCACCGCCGGGTCGCCGCCGCCTGGAGCGCCTCGCTGGCCTGGCTCGGGCCCCGCCTGCGCCCCCCGGCTGCCGCCTTCTTCCGCGCCCTCGCCCTGGCCGACGCCGGCCT
>CAZHLT010000082.1:0-1610 GCA_964533285.1 uncultured Conexibacteraceae bacterium
CGTCGGGCGAGGTGCCGCCGCAGACCAGGCCCTCGTCTTCGAGCCGGCGCCGCAGCTGGTTGTTGACCTCGTAACGGTGGCGGTGGCGCTTGTAGATGACGGCCTCGCCGAAGATCTCGCGCGCCCGGGTGCCCTCGTGCAACTTCACCGGATCGGCGCCGAGCCGCATCGTCCCGCCCATGTCGGAGACCTCCTTCTGCTCCGGCAGCAGGTCGACGACGGGGTACGGCGTCTCCGGATCGAACTCGGCCGAGTTGGCACCGTCCATGCCGACCACGTGGCGGGCGAACTCGACCACCGCGATCTGCATCCCGAGGCAGATCCCCAGGTAGGGGATCGAGCGTTCGCGGGCGATCCGCGCGGCCGCGATCTTGCCCTCGATCCCGCGCTCGCCGAAGCCGCCGGGGATCAGGATCCCGTCGCAGCCCTCGAGCGCCTCGGGGTCGAGGTTCTCGGAGTCGACCAGCTCGATCTTCGTTTCCACGCCGTGGTGGATGCCGCCGTGCTCGATCGCCTCGATCACCGACTTGTAGGCGTCGGCGAGCTGCACGTACTTGCCGACGATCGCGATCTTCACCTCGCCGCTGGCGGCGTCGGCGCGGCGCACCATCGCCTCCCACTCGGCCAGGTCCGGCGCCGGCGCCTCCATCCCGAACTGGTCGAGGACGATGTCGTCGACGCCTTCGGCGCGGAAGGTGAGCGGCACCTTGTAGATGTTGTCGACGTCGTGGGCGGAGACGACGTTGTCGACCGGGAGGCTGGCGAAGAGCGCGATCTTGCCGCGGATCTCGCGGTCCAGCCGCCCTTCGGAGCGGCAGATCAGGGCGTGCGGCTGGATCCCGATCCGCCGCAGCTCGTTGACCGAGTGCTGGGTCGGCTTCGTCTTCAGCTCGCCGGCGTGGCCGACGTAGGGGACCAGGGTCAGGTGGATGAACATCGCCCGTTTCGGGCCCAGGTCCGTGTACAGCTGGCGGATCGACTCGAGGAACGGCAGCGACTCGATGTCGCCGACGGTGCCGCCGATCTCGGTGATCACGAAGTCGACCGACTGCGACTCGGCGACGATCAGGATTTTCTGCTTGATCTCGTTGGTGATGTGGGGGATCACCTGGACCGTGGCGCCGAGGTAGTCGCCGCGCCGCTCGCGCCGGATCACCGAGTTGTAGACAGCGCCGGCGGTGACGTTGGAGGCGCGCGAGGTGTTGGAGTCGGT
This sequence comes from uncultured Conexibacteraceae bacterium, assembly GCA_964533285.1. Lineage (GTDB taxonomy): Bacteria > Actinomycetota > Thermoleophilia > Solirubrobacterales > 70-9 > VAYN01. The sequence continues at coordinate 1,214 of CAZHLT010000082.1, forward strand.
GAAGCGCTCGTAGTGGCCGAGGTCGAGATCGGTCTCCGCCCCGTCCTCGGTGACGAACACCTCGCCGTGCTGGAACGGGCTCATCGTCCCCGGGTCGACGTTGATGTACGGGTCGAACTTCTGCAGCTGGACCCGGAACCCGCGGGAGACGAGCAGCCGTCCGATCGAGGCCGCCGAGATCCCCTTGCCGAGAGCCGAGACCACTCCGCCGGTGACGAAGATGAACCTCGTGTCGCCTTTGCTGACTGGACTCATGCTCTGCCGAGCGAGTCTAGCCAGCGCAGGGGCGGAACCGAATCGATCGTCGCCGAAATCGACCGCATCTCCCCGTAAACGGTGATCGCGGCGACGATCGCCAGCGCCACCAGGCGGCCGTCGCCGCCGAGCACGGTCAGCA
>CAZHLT010000083.1:0-3907 GCA_964533285.1 uncultured Conexibacteraceae bacterium
CGGCGGAGCAGGAGCCGTCGAGCTGGGCCCCCATGTCGAAGACGAACAGCTCACCCTCGCCGATCGGGCGCTCGCCGGGCTCGGCGTGCGGCAGGGCGCCGTTGGGGCCGGCGGCGACGATCGCCGGGAACGAGGGGTCGCCGCCGAGCTCGCGGATCCGCGCTTCGGCGGCGCGGGCGACCTCGCGCTCGCTGCGGCCGGCGAGGCCGCGCTCGACGCTCCAGGTCCAGACCTCGTCGGCGATCTTCGAGGCCGCTTCGATCGCCTTCAGCTCGTCCTCGTCCTTGACCCGGCGCAGCGCCTCGACCGTGCCGCCGGCCGGGACCGCCTCGACCCCCTCGGCCAGTTTCTCCTGCAGTTTCGCCAGCGTGCGAACCGCCATGTGATCGTCCTCGAAGCCGAAGCGGCCCTCCAGGTGGGCGGCGAGCGCCCCCAGCCAGTCGCCCTCGACCGTCTCCGGCTCCCAGCCCTCGACCTCGGCGGCGGCGCGCTCGGTGTAGCGGAAGTCGGTGAGGAAGACGCGGACGCCGGGCCCGCAGACGCAGGCGCCGTTGGTCCCGGTGAAGCCGGTCAGGTAGCGGACGTTGGTCAGGTCGGTGACCAGCATCCGGTCGAGCTCGCGCTCGGCCAGCGCCGCCTCAAGGCGCTCGCCGCGACCCCGCATCAGCCCTCGACCCCGAGCTCCCGCGCCAGCAGCGCCAGCGCCTCGCGGTAGCCATCGACCCCCTTGCCGGAGATCTTCGCCAGCACCAGGCCGTCGAAGACCGAGACCTTGCGCCAATCCTCGCGCGACTCGACGTCGGAGAGGTGGACCTCGACCGCCGGCAGGCGGGCGACATCGAGCGCGTCGGCGATCGCCCGGCTGTAGTGGGTCCAGGCGCCGGCGTTGATCAGCGCCGAGTCGGCCAGGTCCGGCAGCCGGTGCAGGTATTCGACGAACTCGCCCTCGTGGTTGGTCTGGAAGAAGATCGGTTCGAGCCCGAGCTGACGCGCCCAGGTCGCGATCTCCGCCTCCAGCGCGGTCAGCGGCTTGCCGCCGTAGAACGAGGCGTCGCGGCGCTCGAGGATGTCGAAGTTGACCCCGTGGAGGATCGCGACGCGGTTGCGGGTGGTGGTCATGCGAAGAGCTCCTGCACGGCGGCACGCACCCTATCCGGCTCGACCAGCTGGCCGATCCGGGGCTCGCCCGGCTCGGCGAGGAGGACGAAGCCGACACCGGCCGCGGTCCGCTTCTTGTCGCGCTGCAGGGCGTCGAGGATCGCCTCCAGCAGCGCCTCGTCGCCGCCCTCGACCCGGGTCGGCAGGCCGTGGCGGAGGAGGATCGCCTCGACCTCCTCGCGCAGCGCCGGCGCCTCGGAGAGCCGCAGCGCGGCCAGCAGCCCGATCCCGACCGCCTCGCCGTGGCGGTAGCGCTCGTAGGCAGTTGCCGCCTCGATCGCGTGGCCGACCGTGTGGCCGAGGTTGAGGACGTTGCGCCAGCCGCCGTCGCGCTCGTCGGCGGCGACGACCGCGCACTTGTAGCCGGCGCAGGCGACGACGACGTCGGCCAGCTCGACCGGGTCCAGCCCTTCGATCAACCGCACCCGCTCCCACAGCGCGCCGCCGGCCAGCAGCCCCGTCTTCAGCACCTCGACGAAGCCGGCGCGCAGCTCCGGCAGCGGCAGCGTCTCCAGGGTGCCGGTGTCGGCGACGACCAGCGCCGGCAGGTGGTAGGCGCCGGCGTAGTTCTTGCCCTCGGGCAGGTCGACGCCGGTCTTGCCGCCGTAGGCGGAGTCGACCTGGGAGACGAGCGTCGTCGGCACCTGCACGACCGGGACGCCGCGCTGGTAGACGTGGGCGCAGAAGCCGGCGAGGTCGCCGACGACGCCGCCGCCGAGGGCGAGGACGTGGTCGCCGCGGGTCGTCCCGGCGCGGGCCAGCTCGCGCAGGACCCGCTCGGCCTCGGCCATCGTCTTCGCGCCCTCGCCCGGCGGCACGGTCACCGTCGCGGCCAGCGGTCCCAGCCTGGCGGCGTAGAGCGCGGCGACCGCCTCGTCGGAGACGCAGAAGCGGCGGCCCTCCCGGCCCCAGGCGCGGTAGACCGGCGAATCCGCGGCAAAGGCCGGCCCCAGCAGGTCGCGGCCGACGTAGATCGGGTACTCGCCGGAGGCGCTCGCCGCCCAGTGCAGCTTGGTCCCCGCCGGCAGCTCGGTCAGCGCCAGGATCGCCGGCAGCGCCCGCTCCGCGATCGCCCGGTCGCCCATCGGCACCACCGCGTCGGCCAGCTCTTCGTAGAGCGGCAGCCGCGTCGCCAGCAGCTCGCGGACGTCCTCCTCGCTGGTCGCCAGCGGCCGCTTGCTGTGGGCGATCCGGCGCCAGGACTCGGCCGGGTCGACCTGCAGCCAGACGACGACGTGGCGGTCGAGCGCCACCCGCACCCGGTCGAGCAGGATGCTGCCGCCGCCGAGCGCGATCGCGCCGCCGTCGGCCAGCTCCAGCAGCTCGCCGACGACCTCGGCCTCGCGAGCACGGAAGGCCTCCTCGCCGTCCTCGCGGAAGGCCTCGTCGATCGGCTTGCCGAGCGCCGCTTCCATCAGCTCGTCGATCTCGGTCGTCTTCAGGCCGGCGGCGCGGGCGGCGGCGAGCGCGGTGCTCTTGCCGGCCCCCATGAAGCCGATGAAGACGATCGCCGGGCGGCTCACCGCCTCACCCCCGCCAGTCGATGCGCTGCCTGTAGGCGGCGAGGGCGGCCTTGACGTCGTCGATGTGGTCGCCGCCGAACTTCTCGCGGTAGGCGCGGGCCAGGGTCAGGCAGACCATCGCCTCGGCGACGACGGCGGCGGCCGGGACGACGGTCGAGTCGGTGCGCTCGCGCAGCGCCTGCGCCGGCTGCTTGGTCTCGGTGTCGACCGAGCGCAGCGGCTTGGTCAGGGTCGAGATCGGCTTGATCGCCGCCCGCACGCGCAGCGGCAGGCCGTTGGTCATCCCGCCCTCGAGGCCGCCGGCGTGGTTGGTCTCGCGGTAGTAGCCGCGCTCCTCGCTCCAGAAGATCTCGTCGTGGGCCTCGGAGCCGGGGCGGCCGGCGACCTCCCAGGCTTCGCCGATCGCGACCCCCTTGACCGACTGGATCGAGGCGACGGCGCCGGCGAGGCGGCCGTCGAGCCGGTCTTCCCAGGAGATGTGCGAGCCGAGCCCGGGGACGAGGCCGAAGGCGACGACCTCGAAGCTGCCACCGAGGCTCTCGTTCGCCTTGCGCAGGCGGTTGATCTCGGCGACCATCGCCTTGCTCGTCTCCGGGTCGAGGACGCGGACCGGGTCCTCGTCGACGGCAGCGAAGTCGGCCGGGGTCAGGCCCTCTCGCTCGGGGGCCCTGATCGAGGCGATCTGGAGGACGTGGCTGTGGACCTCGACGCCGAGCGCGGCGAGGAAGGCGCGGGCGATCGTGCCGGCGGCGACCCGGGCCGCGGTCTCGCGGGCGCTGGCCCGCTCGAGCACGTTGCGGATGTCCGAGTGGCCGTATTTCTGGGCGCCGACGAGGTCGGCGTGGCCGGGCCGCGGCAGGTGCACCTCGTCGGGCTCGAAGCCGGCGACCGGCCACGGGTTCATCCGCTCCTCCCAGTTGGCGTAGTCGCGGTTGGCGACGAGCAGGGCGATCGGGCTGCCGAGCGTGCGCCCGTGGCGGACGCCGGAGCGGACCTCGACCGTGTCGGTCTCGATCTTCATCCGCCCGCCGCGGCCGTGGCCGAGCTGGCGCCGCGCCATGTCGCGGTCGAGCGCCTCGCGGTCGAGCTCGAGCCCGGCCGGCATGCCCACGACGATCGCGACGAGCCCGGGCCCGTGCGACTCGCCGGCGGTGGTGAAGCGGAACGTGGTCATGAGTCGCCTAGGCTATCGGCGCGCGGCTGGACGGTTCGCGCCCCTATAGGGC
>CAZHLT010000084.1:0-10608 GCA_964533285.1 uncultured Conexibacteraceae bacterium
CGGGGGCGGAGCTGGTGGTGGGCGACTTCGTCGCCCTCGACCCGGATCTCGAAATCCTCGCTCCTCAGCTCGCTCGAGCTGTGCATCGCTCTATTCCGTGAACCCGGCTTCGCGCAGGAGAACGTTGCCGACCGGATCGAAGCGCACGCCGGTGATCGTTTCCTGCACCGGGTACACCAGCGGCTGGTAGTTGAGGACCAGCATGCTTTCTTCGTCGGCGACCATTTCCTGCAGCTCGGCGTAGAGCTCGCCGCGCTTTTCGGAGTCGAGCTCGGTCAGCGCCTGCTCGGCAACCTCTTCCTGGGCCTTCAGGTCGGCCCCGTTGTGGGGCGCGTAGAAGGCCAGGTAGAACTCGGTGATTTCCGAGGGGTCGGCGTTCGCGGGGTAATAGATGCCGAGCACCGCTTCGTATTCGCCCGCTTCGAGCATTTCGTTGAGCGCCGCTTCGTCGAGTGGCTGCAGCTTCACCTTCAACCCGATTTCCTCCAGGTTCTGCTGAACGACCTGGGCGGCGATCGCCGAGTAGGAATCGAAGTTGTAGTACGGCATCGTGAACGACGAATCGGCCCCGTCGGCGATCGCTTCGGCGGCGAGCTTCTTCGCCTTGGCGACGTCGCGCGCGGGCGGTTCGAGTTCCTCCGAGTAGATCGTGGCCGGCGGCAGGTAGGAAGCACCGGCCTGCCCCTTGCCGTCGGTCGCGGTCTTGATCAGGCCTTCGCGATCGACGGCGAGGTTGATCGCTTCCCGCATCCGCGGGTCTTCGAAGGAGGGGTCGTGCTGGTTGAGCAGCAGGTAGTCGACGATCGTCTGCGCCGTTTCTTCGACCCGCACCCCGGAGCCGGCGGGGATCCCGGTCTTGACCGCCAGCGGCGTCGCTTTGGCCATGTCCAGTTCACCGCCGCGCACCTGGGCCAGGCGGCTGGTTTCGTCGGTGACCGTGGTGAACACGATTTCGTCGAAGTGTGGCTTGCTCTGTTTCCAGTAGTCAGGGTTCTTGACCAGCTTGAGCGCCTGGCCGCGCTGCCACGAGGAGACGACGAAGGGACCGGTGCCGATCGGCTTCTGGCCGAATTCCTTCTCCGACATGCCGGCGAAGTCCGCGGGGACGATGTCCGCGGTGTACGACGCGAGCTGCGCGGGCAGCACCGGTGCCGCGGTCTTCGTCTTGATCACGACGGTGTGATCGCCCTTGGCGACGACGCTGGCGATGTTTTCGTAGAAGCCGGCGAAATAGGAGCTGTTGCGCGCCTGTTCGAGGCTGAACACCACGTCCTTCGAGGTCAGCGGCTGGCCGTTGGAGAACTTCACTCCCTTCTGCAGGGTGAAGGTCCAGGTGCGGCCGTCGGCCGAGGTCTCCGACGATTCGGCGAGGTTCGGGTCGATGTTCCCTTCTTCGTCGAATTCGTAGAGCCCTTCGGACACCTCGAGGATCACGATCAGGGCCGACCCTTCGATCGCCTGCGGCGGGTTGAGGGTGGTCGGCTCGGATTCCAGCGCGAACTGCAGGGTGCCGCCGTCCGTCGCCCGCGCATCGTTGGCGGCTTCGCCGCCGGTCTCGGCGCCGCCGCCTCCGCCGCCGCCGCCACAACCCGCCAGCAACACCGTCGCCAGCGCGAGCAGCACCATCGGTGCCCTGCGCCAAACCGAACCGCGTATTCCCATGATCGCTCCTCCGTCCTGTTTGCGAACCGTCACCCTCACCTGCAAGTGAGGGCGGGTGACGCTTTCGAAGCGATCCTAGGAGCGGACCTCGTGTGGTTTTTGTCCGTTCGAATAACGTCCGCGAGAGGCTCGCAGCCTTTTCTACAACGGCTCAGCTCTCGACCCGCAGGCGCAGCCGCGAGGGGCGGGCGGCGCCGTGGTGGACCGTGTTGGTGGCGACCAGCGGCTCGGCCTGCTTGGCGATCGGCTCGAAGCGGTTGAGGTTGCGGGCGAACCAGGGGAACTCGGAGCCGGCGAGGACGACGCGGATGCGGTGCCCGGGCTGGAAGGTGTGGAAGGCGGGCGTCAGCTCGACCGCGTACTCGCGGACCTCGCCCGGGGTCAGCGGCGCCGGCGCCGTGGCGTCCTCGCCGTAAGAGGCGCGCAGGCAGCCCCAGGCGACAAAGAGCGAGCGGCCGTCGGGCTCGACGTCGGCCAGCTTCAAGTGCCACTCGGTGTCCTCGCGGTCGCTGGCCGCGAACAGCACCACCTCGCCCCAGCCGCGCACGGTGAGCGGCTGCTCCAGCGGAGCGCTGGTCCAGGTCAGGACGCCGTCCTGCGCCTCCAGCTCGCCGAGGTCGAGCGGCGGCTCCCAGAGCGGCGCGTCGACGTCGAAGGGGATCCCGTTCGGCCGCATCGGGTCGTAGCGGTAGGAGTCCTCCCCCGCCGCCCCGGCCGCCGCCTCCAGGGCACCGCCGGCGGCGAGGAACAGCTCCTGCTCGCGGGTGCCCCCCTGCCAGGACTCGCGCACCTCCCAGCGCCGCGCCCCCGGGTCGTACATCCGCACCCGCGGCTCGGCGTCGACGCCGTTGTCCTCGCCTTTGAGGAAGCGGTCGAAGAAGCGGACGTGGACCGCGTCCATGTCGATCCCGGCGCCCGGCGTCGGCACGCCGGCGTAGGAGTCGGACGGGCTGCGGCTGGAGCTGTGGCTCCAGGGCCCGACCAGCAGCCACTGGCGGTCCTTCGCCGGCGAGCTCTCGAGCATGTTTTCGTAGTGGTGGAAGGTCCCCCAGATGTCCTCGCGGTCGTGCCAGCCGGTGACGTGGAGGACCGGGACGTCGAAGTCGTATTCGCCGTCCCAGCGGCGCGCGCGCCAGAGCTCGTCGAGCGTGTCGTGGGTCAGCGTCTCCTCCCAGCCGGGGCCGACCGGGTCGATCACCTCGCCCAGCGCCTCGATCGGGAGCACGTCGATCAGCTCGCTGACGGTGCGGCTGTGGTCGAGGATGCGGCGCCGCACGTAGGCGAACCAGTAGGCGGTGTAGAGCCAGAAGCAGCCGTAGGTGTAGGGCAGTTCCTCCTGCCAGCGGCCGGCGGCCGAGGTCGGGATCCCCGCGGCCAGGTGCGGCGGGCGCTCGGCCATCGTCGCGAACACGACCCAGCCCAGGTAGCTGGTCCCCGCCGCCCCGACCTTGCCCGTGCACCACTCCTGCGCCGCGACCCACTCGACGACGTCGTAGCCGTCGCGACCGTCGGACTCGGAGTTGGGGTGGAAGACGCCCTCGGACTTGCCGCGGCCGCGGGTGTCGTAGACGACGGCGACGTAGCCGGCGTCGCGGTAGCACGGCCCGTCCTTGAACGGGCCGGACTTGTCGTAGGGCGTGCCGACCACGACCGCCGGGGCCGGCAGCTCGCTGGCGGCCGGCAGGTAGACGTCGGCGGCGAGCTCGATGCCGTCGCGCATCGGGATCCCGACCTCGAACTCGCGCGGGGCCGCGAGGTCGACGGCGAGCAGCTCGTCGAGCGCCTCGCGCGGGGGGCGCTCGGGCAGCGGGACGCCGAAGGGCAGGTCGGTCGGGGTGCTCACGGGCGGATCCTCCTTCTTTTCGTACGGCGGCCGGGCCTCAGGCCTCGACCCGGTGGGCGACGGCCTCGATCTCGAACAGGAACTCCTCGGCGACGAGGTCGGTGACGATCGTCGAGCGGGCCGGGAACGGCGCCTCGAAGTAGCGGGCGTAGATCTCGTTCATCTCCGGCACGTCGGCGCGGTCGACGACGAAGTTGGTCACCTTCAGCACGCTCGCCAGCGAGGCGCCCGCCGCCTCCAGCTGCGTCCGCAGCGACTCGATCGCCAGTTCGACCTGGCGTCCGAACTCGGCCGGCACGGTGCCGTCGGCGTCGAAGCCGATCTGGCCGGAGGTGAAGACCAGCTCACCGGCGCTGCGGGTCTGGGAGATGGGGAGGGACGACATCGGGGCTCCTTTCGGGCTCGGGTGGGGTGGCGGCGACGTGGCCGCGGTTGTCGAAGCGGGCGATCGAGAACGGCGTCAGGGCCAGCGGCGGGGCACCGTCGAGGACGGCGGGGGCGACCACCTCGGCGGTGGTCGGGGCGAGGGTGACGCCGACCATCCCGTGGCCGGTCGCGACGTGCAGGCCGGCGAGGCCGGGGACCGGGCCGAGCGCCGGCAGGCCGTCGGGCAGCAGCGAGCGGAAGCCGGCCCAGCGGCGCCACTCGATCGGCGCCGTCCACTCGCCCAGCGTGCGCCGCGCCGCCCGTTCCATCGCTGCCAGGCGCCCCCTGCTGAGGGCGAGGCCGCGGGCGCCCAGCTCCAGCGTCCCGCCCAGCCGCATGCCGCGCTCGAAGGGCGTCACCCCGACCCGGTCCTCGAGCATGTAGATCGACTCGCGCACCCGCCGCGGCGAGCGCTCGACGGTGAGGCTGTAGCCCTTCGCCCCCTCGAGCGGCAGCCGCACGCCGAGCGGCGCCAGCAGCGCGCGGGTGGCGACGCCGGCGGCGAGAATGACACGATCCGCGGTGACCGGGCCGGCGGCGGAGAGGAGAGACCAGCCGCCGGGCCCGGGAACCACCGCGGTCACCTGGGTCCGCTCACGGACCTCGACTCCGCGCCGGCGGATCTCGGCGAGAACGCCGGCGCTGACGGTCTCCGGCCGGACGTGGCGTTCGGCGCGGGCGAAGACACCGCCGGCGAGCTCGCCCTCCAGGGCCGGCTCCCGGGCGCGGACCTCGGCCGCGCTCATCACCTCGACCTCGCCCTCGTAGCCGAGCGCCCGGCACTCCTCGAAGAGGCGGGCCTGGTCGCGCAGGGTGCGCTGGCGGCGACCGACGAAGAGCAGCCCCTCGCTGTGCATCTCGAAGCTGCAGCGCCCGGCGAGGGCGTCGTAGTCGTCGAGGATGCGGCGCGAGAGCGCCATCATCGCCGCCATCCCGGCGCTGTACCGGCGCGGGCTGGTGCTGCGCCAGAAGTCGAAGGTCCAGCGGGCGAAGCTCGGCCGCAGCGCCGGCCGCACCAGCAGCGGGCTGCGCGGGTTCAGCATCCAGCGCAGCGCCTGGCCCATCGTCCCCGGGGCGGGGATCGGGCTGGCGAGGCCGGGGGTCACCCAGCCGCCGTTGCCGGCGGAGGCCGCGCCGCCGCACTCGGCCGCCTCGACCAGGACGACCTCGGCCTCGCGCCGGCTCAACGCCTCGGCCAGGCAGAGCCCGATCACACCCCCTCCGACGACGGCGACTTTCACTCGGCGAGCCTAAGCCCGCCCGCGCCGCGCCCGGTTGTCGCATCGGCCAAGGTTCGCGGGCGAACATTGGCCGATTTGATTCCCGGGCGGGCGGGGTCGGGTCGGGGTCAGGGTCGGGTCCTCGGGCCTATTCGGTGAAGCCGGCGTTGCGCAGCAGCATGCTGCCGGCTCCGTCGAATTCCACCCCGGTCACCCTTTCGGTCACCGGGTAGGTTTCCGGCTGATAGTTGAGGACGAGCAGCCCTTCTTCTTCGATCATCATCTGCTGCAGCTGGATGTAGAGCTGTTCGCGCTTTGCCTGGTTCACCTCGGCGGCCGCTTCTTCGGCGACCTCGTTGAGCGCGTCGACGTTTTGGCCGGAGCCGGGAGCGAAGAAGGCGAGGTAGAAGCTGGTGAACCCGGCGGGGTCGACGTTCAGCGTGTAGTAGATGCCGACCACCGCTTCGTAGTCACCGGTTTCCAGGAGTTCGTTCAGCGCCGATTCGTCGAGCGGCTGCAGCTTCACCGTCAGGCCGATCTCCTCGAGGTTCTGCTGGATCACCTGCGTCGCCAGTTTCGAGTAGGCGTCGAAGTCGTAGAAGCGGATCGTGAACGGCGGGATCGAGCCGCCCTTGGTCGCTTCGGCGATCAGCTGCTTGGCCTTAGCGACGTCCTGGGCCGGCGGTTTGGTGTCGTTCCAGAAGGACACCATCGGCGGCAGGAACGAGGCGCCCTGTTCCCCCCGGCCGTCGGTCGCGGTCTCGATGATCCCGTCGCGGTCGATCGCCAGGTTGATCGCTTCGCGCACCCGCGGGTCTTCGAAGCGCGGGTCGTCCTGGTTCAGCAGGAAGTAGTTGACGACGCGCTGCGGGGTTTCTTCGATCCGCACGCCGGAGTTGGGCGGCAGCCCGGTTTTGGCGCCGATCGGGGTCGCCAGGGTCATGTCGAGGTCGCCGCCGCGGACCTGCTGCAGGCGGCTGTTTTCGTCGGTGGCGACGGTGAAGACGATTTCTTCGAAGTGGGGCTTTTCGGGCTTCCAGAAGTTGGCGTTGGCGACCAGGACGATGTCGCGACCGCGTTCGCCGGAGGAGACCGCGTAGGGGCCGGTCCCGATCGGCGTCTGTCCGAACTCCTTCGCCGACATGCCGGCGTAGTCGGCGGGGACGATCGCGGCGCTGTAGTTGGCCAGAGCCGCGAGCAGGGCCGGCGACGCCGTCTTCAGCTTCAGCACCACGGTGTCCGGCGCGGGCGCGGTGACCTTCGCGATCGCGGCGTAGAGGCTGCCGTTGAACGGGCTTTCCCGCGCCTGGTCGATGCTGAAGGCGACGTCCTTGGAGGTAACCGGGTCGCCGCTGGAGAAGGTGACGCCCTTTTTCAGGTCGATCGTCATCGTCTTGCCGTCGGCCGAGGTCTTGTAGCCGGCGGCGATGTTCGGGACCGGTTCGCCGTCGGCGGCGATTTCGAACAGCGGTTCGGCGAACTGCTGGCTGACGATGATCGCCGAGCGTTCGATGATCTGCGAGGGGTCGAGCGAGTTCGGCGTCGCTTCGAGGCCGAAGCGCAGGACGCCGCCGTCGCTGATCTCACCGGCGTCGGCCGTGGTGGTGGCACCGGTGCCGCCGGTGGTGCTGCCGCCGCCCCCGCCGCAGCCGGCGAGCGCGATCGCGGCGACGGCAAGCAGGGCAAGGGCGAGCAACCGGGTCAATGGTCGGCTGAGTCTGGTCATGTGGTCTCTCTCTCCTCCTGTGTGAGTGTTTGAGCTGTACTGCCGCCGGCGCCGTACCCACCGCCGCCCGGCGTCTCGATCCGCAGCCTGTCCCCGGGGGACAGGACGCCGGCCGCCTTCGAAGGGAGCTCGCTGCCGTTGAGCAGGTTGCGTCCGCGGCTGCCGTCGGCGCCGCCGTTGCTGCCGCGCGGAGCGTGGCGGCGGCGCTCCGTGATCAAGGTGAAGCGGGCCGGCGCCAGGGCTTCGATCTCCCTGACGATCCCGTCGCCGCCGCGGTGGCGCCCGGCGCCGCCGCTGGCGCGGCGGACCGCGCGCTCGCGGACGCGCAGCGGGTACTCGGTCTCGAGCGCCTCGACCGGCGTGTTCAGGGTGTTCGACATCGCGACGTGGATCGCGCTCGGCCCGTCGGCCCGCGGGCAAGCGCCCTGGCCGCCGCCGATCGTCTCGTAGTAGCTCCACCCCACCCCGGCGACGGTCAGGTTGTTCATCGTCCCCTGGCCCTGCGCGGGGCCGGGGACGGCGGCGGCGAGCGCCGTCATCACCAGGTCGTAGACCCGGCTCGAGTACTCGACGTTGCCCGCCGCGACCGCGGCCGGCGGCTTCGCGTTGAGCAGGCTGCCCGGCGGCGCCACCACCTCGATCGGGCGGGAGCTGCCCGCCGAGGGCGGCGCGTCGGGGTCGGTCAGGGCGCGGACGGCGAAGTAGGCGGCCGACTTGGTGACCGGCAGCGGGCAGTTGAGGTTGCCCTCGAGCTGGGCCGCGGTGCCGTCGAAGTCGAGCCTGAGGCGGTCTCCCGTGACCGTGGCGGCGACCCGCAGCTGGACGTCCACCGAGCCGTTGGGGCCGGCTTCGAGCACGTCCGTGGCCGTGTAGGTGCCGTCGGGGATGGCGGCGATGCGGGCGCGGGCGCGGCGCTCGGCGTAGGCGAGGACCCCGGCCAGCCCGGCCTCGAAGCGGTCGGCGCCGAGCCGCTCGACGAGCTCGTGCACGCGGCGCTCGCCGAGCAGGTTGGCCGCCCGCTGCGCCCTCAGGTCGGCGAGGCGCTCCTCGGGGCGCCGCATGCTGCGGGCGAGCTCGCGCAGGGTCTCGTCATCGGCCCGGGTCGGCGGGATGACGAAGCCCTCGTCCGCCAGCCGGGTCGAGTCGGCGGGCATCCCGCCCGGCGTCGGCCCGCCGACGTCGGCGTGGTGGGCGCGGCTGGCGGCGAACCCGATCAGCCGCTCGGCGCCGGGGTCGAAGATCGGCGAGACCAGGGTGATGTCCGGCAGGTGGGTGCCGCCGCGGAAGGGGTCGTTGAGGATCCAGACGTCGCCGGGCCGGTGCGCCTCGCTGAGCACGGCGGCGACGGCGTCGGGCATCGAGCCGAGGTGGACGGGGATGTGCTCGGCCTGCATCACCAGCTCGCCGTTCGCGTCGAACAGCGCGGTCGAGCAGTCCCGGCGCTCCTTGATGTTGGCCGAGTAGGCGGCCCGCACCAGCACCGCGCCCATCTCCTCGCAGGCCGCCCGCAGGCCGCCGATCAGCACCTGAACCGTGACCGGGTCCAGCCCCCTCATCCCGCGGTTCCTTTGTCCGTGATGGGCGGACTTTCGAACCACGGGTTGGGAGTGCGACCGCAACCCGTCATCCCGTGGTTCCTTTGTCCGTTATATCCGGACTTTCGAACCGCGCGACGATGGTGCCGTGGGGGTCGACCTCGGCGTGCCAGCCCGCCGGCAGCACCAGGGTCGTCTCGGGCAGCTCGAAGATGCAGGGGCCGGCGGCGCGCTCGCCCTCGCCGGGCTCGCCGCGGATCACCTCGGCCTCGATCCAGCGGCCGCCGAACAGCGCCGGGCGCGTGCCGCGCTCGACGGCGCCGGCGCGGGCCGCCTCGGGCCGCGGTCGCGGCCCGGCCTCGACCAGCGCCAGGCGCACGTTGACGAGCTCGACCCCGCCCGCCGGTTCGCGGTAGCCGTAGCGGCGCTCGTGCTCCGCCTCGAAGGCCTCGACCAGCTCATCGGGATCGGGCGTCTCCGACCCGCGCACGGCCAGCTCGAAGGCCTGGCCGCGGTAGCGCAGCTCGAAGGTCACCTCGGCCGCGGCCGCCTCGAACCCGTCCCCGATCGCCTGCCGCAGCTCGGCGACCGTCGCCGCCAGCGTCGCCGCGCTCAGGCCGGCGCAGTCGAGCATCACCGTCCGCGCTGTGTCGCGGCGGCGGTCGGAGGCGAGCAGCCCCAGGGCCGAGAGGACGCCGCTCGCGCGCGGGCAGAGGATGCACTCCAGCCCCAGCTCCTCGGCCAGCGCCGCGGCGTGCATCGGCCCAGCGCCGCCGAACGGCAGCAGCGCGAAGCGCCGCGGGTCGATCCCGCGCTCGACGGTCACCACCCGCAGCGCCCGCACCATCTCCTGGTTGGCGACCCGGATGATCCCGTCGGCGGTCGCCACCGGGTCGAGCTCGAGCTCGCGGGCCAACCCGGCGATCGCCCGTTCGGCGGCAGCCGCGTCCAGCTCGACGCCGCCGGCCAGCTGCGAGGAGGCGCCGAGGTAGCCGGCGAGGAGGTTGGCGTCGGTCACCGTCGGCTCGGCGCCGCCGCGGCGGTAGCAGGCGGGGCCGGGCTGAGCGCCGGCCGAGCGCGGGCCGACCCGCAGGGCGCCGCCGTCGTCGCGCCAGGCGATCGAGCCGCCGCCGGCGCCGACCGTGTGCACGTCGACCATCGGCAGCTGGATCACCCGACCGTCGATCTCGCGCGAGTCCGTCTGTCGGACGCGCCCGGCTTCGACCACGCAGACGTCGCACGAGGTGCCGCCCATGTCGAGCCCGATCACGTCGCCCTCGCCGTAGAGCGCGGCCAGCATCCCGACCCCGACGGCGCCGCCGGCCGGGCCCGAGAGCACGGTCTGGGCGCCGGCGCGGGCGGCCTCGGCGACGGGCGCCACGCCCCCCGAGGACTTGACGATCACCGGCTCGGGCAGGCCGCGGCCGACCGCCGCCGTGCTCAGCCGTCCGAGGTAGCTGGCGATCCCGGGCGAGAGGTAGGCGTCGATCACCGTGGTCGAGGCCCGCTCGTACTCGCGGAACTGCGGCAGCACCTCGTGGGAGGCGGAGACGTGGACCTCCGGCAGCAGCTCCCGCAGGCGCGCGGCCAGCTGCCGCTCGTGACTCGGATCGAGGTAGGAGAACAGCAGGCAGATCGCCACCGACTCGGCCCCCGCCGCGCGCAGGGCGTCGGCGAGGCGCCGCGGCTCCTCCTCGTCGAGCGGCTCGAGCACCCCGACCGGCGCGACCCGCTCGGCGGCCTCGAAGCGCAGCTCCTCCGGCACCAGCGACCGCGGCTTGGGCATGCAGAGGCGGTAGAGGTGCGGGCGATGCTGGCGCCCGATCTCGAGCAGGTCGCCGAACCCGGCGGTCGCGACGAAGGCCGTCTTGGCGCCGCGTTCCTCGAGCAGCGCGTTGGTCCCGACCGTCATCCCGTGGGCGAAGGACTTGACCTCCTCGGCCCGCGCCCCGGCCTCGGCGAGCACCGCTGCGGTCGCCGCCAGCACGCCCAGCGACTGGTCGTCGGGGGTCGTCGGGACCTTGGCCGTGCGCAGCTCGCGGCCGTCGTACAGGGCCGCGTCGGTGAAGGTCCCACCCACGTCTACGCCGAGGAGCATGGGCGCCGTTATATCCCCGGCCATCGCGGGGGAATCGAGTTCTGGCCAACGGCCTCGAACAACCCGCGGCGGCCGCCGCGGGAGCCGCCCGCGCGCCG
>CAZHLT010000085.1:0-26170 GCA_964533285.1 uncultured Conexibacteraceae bacterium
CGCAGGAATTTCCATTCAGGCCTCAGTCGAGTGAGGAGAGGAAATCCGCCAGCTCTTCGATCTTCTTCGGCGGCAGGTCGCGGAAGGAGGGCATGATGCCGGGGCCGATTTCGACCGAGCGGATGATCGCCGCCCGCGGGATCCGCGCCGCGATGTGGGTCAGTTCCGGACCGGGGCCGTTGTTGCCGTTCTCGCCGATCTTGTGGCAGGCGAGGCAACCGGCGCCGGCGACGACCTCCTTGCCGGCCTCGTATTGCGGCGCCACTTTCATGTCGATCTCGGTCGGCGGCCCGGCGACGGCGCCGGCGTAAGTCAGGTAGCCCATCGCCAGGATCGTCAGAATGCCGGCCGTGGTCGCGATCGGCCGCCGCTCGGGCCGCCGCTCGGGGCCGCGGTCGTAGAACGGCAGCAGCAGCAGCAGGACCATGCAGATCGTCGGGATCCCGATCGTCGCGATCGGGACCAGCTCCGGCGGTTTGATCACGCGCAGGACCTCGAAGAGGAAGAAGAAGTACCACTCGGGGCGGGGCACGTAGGTGGTCGAGGTCGGGTCCGCCTTCGGCCCCTGCTCGGCGCCGAGGATCAGCGACATCGCGATGATCACGCCGACCACGATCAGCGCCATCGCCGAGTCCTTCAGCACCGCGTAGGGGAAGAACGGCGTCCCCTTCTTCTTCAGGAGCTCGTATTCCTCGAGGTACGCCTGCTTGTCGGCCGGCTTCACGCGCGCCGCTCCCCGTTGCTCGCGGGCCCGGCGCCGTTGCCGCCGACGCCGGCATCGAGCTGGGCGACCGGCTCGGCGACCTTCGGCTTCCCGGCTTTGACCCAGGGCGGCGCCGTCGTGCCGAGCTTGACGACGAGGTACATGTGGGCGCCGATCAGGGCAATGATCGCGCCCGGCACCAACAGCATGTGGATCGCGTAGAAGCGCGAGAGGGTGGTTGCTCCGAGCTCCGGCCCGGCGCGCAGGAAGTCGCTCAGATAGGGGCCGACGATCGGGCCGGTGCCGTTGATGTTGATGCCGACGATCGAGGCCCAGTAGGAGCGCTGGTCGAACGGCAGCAGGTAGCCGGTGAAGGCCATCGTCATCGTCAGGATCAGCAGCACGACGCCGATCACCCAGTTGAGCTCGCGCGGGTACTTGTAGGCGCCGAAGAAGAAGGTCCGGCCCATGTGGACGAAGATCAGGATCACCATCACGCTCGATCCCCACTTGTGCATCCCGTGCACGAACTGGCCCAGCGGGACGTCGTTGTTGATGTGGGAGATCGAGGCGTAGGCCTGGGTCACCGACGGCGTGTAGAACATCGCCAGGAAGACGCCGGTGACGGCCTGGACGATGAAGGCGAAGAGGGTCGCCGAGCCGAGCGTGTAGAACCAGTTGGTCCCCTTCGGCACCTTGCGGAACAGCATCCCGGTGAGGATGCCGCTGGCCCCGGTGCGCTGGTCGACCCAGGCGACGACGTCGACCGGCGCTTCCTTGGCCTGCGATTCGAAGCGCTCGCCGTGCGTCTTGCGCGGCGGCGGGCTCGACTTCAGGTCGGCCGGAGCCGCGCCTTTCGGCGTGCCGCTCTGCCCGGGCTTGGGCGGTTTGCGCAGCGGCGGCGGGACGACGAAGTCGGGGATTTTCGGGGCGCGAAGTTTCGGCATCAGGGCGCTGGAAAGGTAGAGGGCCGCGGCGGGTAGAGGTATTCCCAGATCCCGCCGGTGAACTCCCCGGGGTCGCGGGCGCGCACCGGTTCCATCTGGTTGGTGACGCTGAAGCGGGGACCGACCTCGACCTGGCCGTTGCGGACCCGGGTCTGGAACTGGTCGAGCGGGCGCACCGGCGGGCCGCCGATCCGCTTGCCCTGGAAGTCGTAGACGCCGCCGTGGCAGGGGCAGATGAAGTTGCCGGCGGCCTCGACGAAGCGGACCGGGCAGCCGAGGTGGGCGCAGCGGTTGGAGACGGCGACGAACTTGCCCGCTTCTTCTTCCAGGTCGGCCGAGCTCTTGCGCACGTAGGCGACGGTCTTGCCGGCGTCGCCGATCCCCTCGGTTTCGGTGAAGACGACCTGGCGGTAGGTGTTCTCGACGAAGTCGCTGACCGGGCCGACGGCCTCCCAGCGCTCCTTGCCGCGGTGGAAGATCGGCGCCACGGCAAAGCCGATCGCGGGCAGGATGATCGCGGCACCTGCGATTCCGCCCAGGCCCTGGGCGGCGACGGTGAAGGCCTTGCGACGGGTCATCGACTCGCCCTCGAAGTAGCCGGGAGGGTCGGGCTTCACCCGCTCTTTCGGGGTCTCTTCGGCCCCGCTCAACTTGTCCGCGTTATCTGGTGCCACGGTCGGAATCGCGTTCGGCCGCGCAGTCTATTGCCTTCGGCCTGGGACGCGTTCAGCGCCCGGCGACGGCGTAGGCGGCAGCGGTCCACAGCGGCTCCACCTCGGCCTCGCGGCCCTCGGCGTGAAGCCTGGCGCAGGCGCCGATCAGCTCGGCCAGGATCGCCACCGCGGCGGTGTCGCCGAGCGCCGCCAGGCGGTCGAGCCCGAGCGCGTAGAGGTAGTCGCCGGCGAGCAGGCCGAGGTCGGGGTCGTGCCGGGCCAGCAGCCGCGGCTCGCCGTAATGGAGCAGGTAGCCCTCGCGCACCGCCTCGACCACCAGCGCGTACTCGGCCGGCGCCATCGCCGCCCGCGGGCCGTCGGCGGCGATCAGGCCCAGTCGCGGCGAGGCTGCCGGCTCGACCACCTGCGGCGAGATCGGCGTCTCCTCCTCGCGCAGCTGCGCCGCCAGCGCCCGCAGCGCCTCCTCGGCGGAGGCGGGGGCACTCATGGGAGCGCCTTGGCGAGGGACTCGGCGGCGGCTTCGAGCGTGCGGTCGACCGTCGCCTCGTCGTGGGCGAGCGAGACGAACCAGGCCTCGAACTGGGCCGGTGGCGGGTAGACGCCGCGGTCCAGCATCGCCCGGCAGAAGCGGCCGTGGGCGGCGGTGTCGCAGGCGCTGGCGGCGGCGAAGTCGCGCACCGGCTCGGGACTGAAGAAGAGGGTGACGAGCCCGGGCGCCGCCGCCACCTGCAGCGGCCGCCCGGCGGCCAGCTCGGCGAAGCCGGCGGCGAGGCGGTCGGTCAGCTCGCCGAGCCGCGCGTAGGCGCCCTCGTCGAGCGCCGCCAGAGTGGCCAGTCCGGCGGCAACCGCCAGCGGGTTGCCGGAGAGGGTGCCGGCCTGGTAGACGTCGCCAGCCGGGGCGATCCGCTCCATCGCCGCGCGCGGGCCGCCGAAGGCCGCCGCCGGCAGGCCGCCGCCGACCACCTTGCCCATCACGGTCAGGTCGGGTTCGACGCCGTAGAGCTCCTGGGCGCCGCCGCGGGCGACGCGAAAGCCGGTGATCACCTCGTCGAAGACGAGCAGCGCCCCGGCGGCGCGGGTCGCCTCGCGCAGGAACTCGAGGAAACCCTCGTCCGGCGGGACGACGCCCATGTTGGCGGCAATCGGCTCGGCCAGCAGCGCCGCCACCTCGTGCTCGGAGAGCGCCCGCACGACCGCCTCGCGGTCGTTCCAGGGGACGACGATCGTCCCCGCCGCCTGCGCCGCGGTCACCCCCGGGCTGCCGGGGACGCCAAGCGTCGCCAGACCCGAGCCGGCGTCGGCCAGCAGGCCGTCGGAGTGGCCGTGGTAGGCGCCGGCGAACTTGACCACGACCTCACGGCCGCTGATCGCCCGCGCCAGCCGCACCGCGCCCATCGCCGCCTCGGTCCCGGAGCTGGTCATCCGCACCATCTCCACCGACGGCATGCGCGCCGCGATCTCCTCGGCCAGCGCCACCTCGCCGCCGGTCGCGGCGCCAAAGCTGGTACCGCGCTTGGCCGCCTCGATCACCGCCGAGATCACCGACGGCTCGGCGTGGCCGAGGATCAGCGGCCCCCAGGAGCCGACCCAGTCGAGGTAGCGGTTGCCCTCGACGTCGACCATCCAGCAGCCCTCGCCGCGTTCGATGAAGATCGGGTCGCGCCCGATCTGGCGCATCGCCCGCACCGGCGAGTTGACGCCGCCGGGGAGGTACTTCAGGGCCTCGCCGTAGAGGCCCGCCGAGCTAGGAATGAGCCGCCTCCCATTCCGCGTAATCGTCGGTGAAGTAGTGCAGGCGGATCTTCTTGTACTCGGTCGAGGAGTAGAGGGTGGCGCGGTCCTCCGGGCCCATCCCGCACTCCTTGGCGATCGAGTCGAGGATCGCGTCGCACTCCTCCTTCGAGCGGCCGTGGGCCATCGTGAAGACGCTGTAGGGCCAGTCCGGGTAGGTCGGCCGCTGGTAGCAGTGGGAGATGCCGCGGAAGGAGGCCATGCGGGCGCCGACCTCGAGCACTTCGTCCTCCGGCACCCGCCAGACGCCCATCCCGTTGGCCGAGAAGCCGGCGCGGCGGTGGTAGAGGATCGCCGCCACCCGGCGCAGGATCCGCCGATCGACCATCCCCCGCAGGCGCTCCAGCAGCTCCTCGGTCGACACCCCGAGCTCGGCGGCGGCCTCGTCGTAGGGTCGCTCGACCGCCGCCATCGGCCCCTGCAGGGCCTTGATCAGGGCGATGTCGTCCGCGTCGTAGGGCTGCGCTTCGAGCTCGCGCGGCGGCGCCGCTTCGACCGCGGCGGCAAGCGCCTCGGTCCCCTTCTCCATCTCCAGGTTCATGTTGATCTTGAACAGGGTGAGGGTCGGCAGTTCGCGCATCGACTCAGCCCCGGTCTCCTCGATCAGCGCCCGCAGCGTCCCCTGTAGGCCGAGCTTGGAGTCCGGCGGCGTCGCGATCGTGAACCAGAGGTTGAACTCGTGCGTGCGCAGGTAGTTGTGCGAGACGCCGGGGTGGGCGTTGACGATCTGCGCCGCCCGCTGCGGGTGCTCGGCGTCGACCTTGGCAGCGACCAGCATCGACTCGTAGCCCAGCGCCCGGGTGTCGAAGATCGGCGTGATCTCGCGGATGATGCGCCCGTCGAGCAGGCGCTGGGTGCGGGCGAGCACGTCGTCGAGCTCGAGCTCGGCCTCGCTCGCGACCAGCGCGAACGGCTCCGGGTCGAGTGGGAAGCTCGACTGCAGCAGGTTCATCAGCCGCTTGTCGGTCTCGTCGAGCGGGATCGCCGAGCCGCCCTTGCGGCTGCGCGCCTTCGACTGCGGCACTTTCACAGCCATGCCGTGGCCTCCTTCGCGTAGTAGGTGAGGATCGCGTCGGCCCCGGCCCGGCGGATCGAGGTCAGCGTCTCCACCACCGCGGTGCGCTCGTCGATCCAGCCGTTCTGCGCCGCCGCCTTCAGCGTCGCGTACTCACCGGAGACGTGGTAGGCGGCGACCGGGGCGCCGGTCGCGTCCTTGACCCGGCGGACGATGTCCAGGTAGGGCGTCGCCGGCTTCACCATCACCATGTCGGCGCCCTCCTCGATGTCGAGCTCGGCCTCGCGCACCGCTTCCAGCCCGTTGGCCGGGTCCATCTGGTAGCCGCGGCGGTCGCCGAATTCCGGCGTCGACTCGGCGGCGTCGCGGAACGGTCCGTAGAAGGCGGAGGCGTACTTGGCGCTGTAGGCGATGATCGGCACCCCGCTGTGGCCCTCCTCGTCGAGCTGGTGGCGGATCGCGCCGACCCGGCCGTCCATCATGTCGCTCGGCGCGACCACGTCGGCGCCGGCCTCGGCGTGCGAGATCGCGGTTTTCGCCAGCAGCTCGACCGAGAGGTCGTTGTCGACCTCTCGCGAGCCCTCGCGGAAGACGCCGCAGTGGCCGTGCGAGGTGTACTCGCAGAGGCAGACGTCGGTCATCACGACCAGGTCCGGGTGGGCGTCCTTCAGCGCCCGCACCGCCATCTGCACGATCCCCTCGCCGTCGTAGGCGCCGCTGCCGAAGTCGTCCTTGGCGGCGGGGATCCCGAACAGCATCACCGCGCCGACGCCGGCGGCGGCGACCTCGCCCGCCTCCTCGACCAGGTTGTTGATCGAGTAGCGCTCGACCCCGGGCATCGAGGGCACCTCCTCGCGCACCCCCTCGCCGGCGACGACGAAGAGCGGCTGGATCAGGTGGCCCGGCGAGAGCTCGGTTTCGCGGGTGAGGCCGCGCAGCGTCTCGGTGCGTCGCATGCGTCGCATGCGGGTGGCGGGAAAAGGCATCGCCTCGATTCTAGATGCATGGTTTCGTTCGCGAACCGACCTCATGACCTTTGTAGCCCTCTGGGTGACAAAGGTCATGAGGTCAGAGGTTTCCTCCGCTCGCAGTACCGTGTGGCGCCGATGGACGGGGCCGTCACAGTGGCGCTCGAGGCACGGGGGCTGGTCAAGCGCTACGGCGAGCGCGAAGCGCTGCGCGGAGTCAGCTTCAGCGCCGCAGCCGGCGAGCTGGTCGCGATCATCGGGCCCAACGGGGCCGGCAAGACCACGCTGCTCTCGATTCTCGCCGGGATCGTCAAGCCCGACGAGGGCGAGCTCGACGTGCCCGGCGGCGAGGTCGGCTGGGTGCCGCAGCAGGCGGCGCTCTACCGGCGCCTGACCGTCGCCGAGAACCTGCTGCTGTTCGCGCGGCTGGAGGGGCACGCCGACCCCCACGCCTCGGCCGCGGAGATGCTCGAGCTGACCGGCCTCGGCGAGCGCCGCGAGGAGATCGTCGCCCGGCTCTCGGGCGGCAACCAGCAGCGGATCAACATCGCGATCGGTCTGCTCTCGCGGCCGCGGGTGCTGCTGCTCGACGAGCCCAGCGTCGGCCTCGACCCGCGCCAGCGGGCGCGGCTGTGGCGCTTCGTCTCCACCCTCGCCGCGCGCGGTACGACGGTGATCTTCTCCACCCACGACATCCAGGAGGCCGAGCGCTACGGCGGCCGCCTGCTCGTCCTCGCCGACGGCGAGTCGCTCTTCGACGGCTCCGCCGCGGCGCTGCGCGAGGCGGTCCGGCGCGAGGCGCCGGAGGCCGCCGACAGCGACTTCGAGACCGCTTTCGTTGCCTACCTGCAGCACCGGGGGCACTGACGCCGATGCGCTGGCTGCTGCTCAAGGACCTGCAGATCCTGCGCCGCTCGCCGCTGCAGGCGGCGCTGCTCGTCGCCTGGCCGATCCTGATCGCCGTCCTCGTCGGCTTCGCGATCTCCGGCGGCCCCGGCAAGCCCCGCGTCGCCTTCCTCAACGAAGTGCCGCCCGACTCGCGGATCACGGTCGGCGGCCAGCAGCTGCCCTCGGCCAACGTCCGCGGCCGCATCTGCAAGCGGGTCGAGTGCGTCGCGGTCGGCGACCGCGACGCAGCCGAGGCGAAGGTCCGCTCCGGCGACGTGCTGGCGGCGCTCGTCCTCCCCGCCGATCTGGTCCAGAAGATCAACTCGCTCTCCAGCCTCAGCCCCGGCACGCCGGAAGTCGAAGTCCTCGTCAACGAAGAGGACCCGGTCAAGGCCGAGCTGGTCAAGGACCGGATCGACACCCTGCTGGCTCAGGCCAACCTGGCGATCGCGCGGCGGATCGCCGGCGAAGGCGGTCACTACCTCGGCCTGCTGATCGACGGCGGCTCGCTGAAGGTGCTGGGGCAGGAGTTCCCGATCCTCGGCCTGCGCGCGAGCGCCCGCATCCTCGCGGCGCTGGAACCGGCGCTGCCGCCGCGGCTGCGCGCCTCGCTGCGGCAGGTGACCGAGTTCGCCACCTCGGCCCGCGACAACCTCGACATCGCCGGGCCGCTGATCGACCGCCTGGCGCAACCGATCGTCATCAAGCGCGTCGCCGTCGGCGGCTCCTCGCCGCCGCTCGAAGTCTTCGCGATCGCCGTCGCCGCGACCCTCACCCTCGCCTTCGTCGCCGTCCTCCTGGTCGCCGGCTCACTGGCGCTCGAGCGCGAGGAGAACGCCTTCCCGCGCCTCGTCCGCGGCCTCGTCTCGCCGTCGGCGCTGCTGGCGGAGAAGGTCCTGCTGGGGATCGCCGTCGGCCTCGTCGTCACCCTGCTGCTGCTCGCCGGCCTCGCCCTCTTCGTCCCCCTCGCCTGGGAGCGCTTCCCGCTCTGGCTGGTGGCGATCGTGCTCGGCGGCGCCGGGCTGGGGGCGGCCGGGGCGGCGCTGGGGGCGGCGGCCCGCGAGGTCCGCGCCGTCTCCCTGCTCGCCTTCATGGTGACGCTGCCGGTCGCCTTCCTCTCGCTCGTTCCCTCCGGCGCCGTCGGCAGCGGCGTCTACGACGCGATCGGCATCCTCACCGCGGTCTTCCCCTTCAAGCCGGCGCTGCGGGCGATGACCGCGGCGCTCGACTCGGCCGGGCCGGCGATCGGCTGGCCGCTGCTGCACCTGGCGATCCTCGCCCTCGTCTACGGCCTGCTCGCGCGCCTCGCCCTGCGCCGCTTCGGCTCGGTCTGAAGCCGCCGATCCGTCCGACTCCCGCGGCCGCCGTCTCAGGCCGGAAGCGCCCGGCAGGCCGCGGGGGGACGAACGGAACTGCGCATGCGCGGCATGACTCGGATGAAACTTACCGCCCAAAACAAACCGCGGAGTAGCGGCGGGCGCGGGGCAGGCGCGGCTAGTGCGCGAGCGGGATCGCGCCGCCGCGCAGGACCGCGGTCCGGGCGGCGGCGAGGCCGGGGTCGAGCCCGGTGGCGACGAACGCCTCCAGCTCCAGCTCCGGGGCGAGGATCTGGCGCACCCGCTCCAGCACCTCCATCTCCTCCAGCGCCGGCAGCTGCCGCCCGGCCGCCTCGACCGCGGCCAGCGCCACCGCCGAGCCGTCGAGCGCGAGGCAGCCGTGGCGGCTGAGGTAGGCGTCGACGCCGTCGATCCGGCCGAAGCCGTCGACCCGCAGCTCGGGGTCGTGCAGGCGGCGCAGCTCGTAGTTGGGCTCGGTCGCGGTCAGCAGCTCCTCCTGCTCGGTGCTGGCGAAGGCGACGAAGACCGGCGTCGTCGTCCCCGGGCTGGCCTGCAGCGTCGCCGGCACCGCGCCGTAGGGCGAGACGTGCGCCGAGTAGACGACGTCGAAGCCGGCGAGCTCGGCCCGCAGCAGCGGCAGCGGCTCCTGCGGCAGCGGCGCCAGCTTGCGCGCCAGCACCGCCGGCGAGGCGTTGGCGCCGTAGCAGAGCAGCGGCCGCCGGCCGTCCAGCTCCAGCGCCGTCGCGCCGAGCTCATGGGTCTCGCCGCCGCGCTGGATGAAGGAGCGCAGCGGCGCCTCGTAGGGGTAGCCGGCGGCCCGCGCCAGGATCTCGCCCGCGTCGATCGAGTCCTCCACCTGCCCCAATCTCGCACATGCGCCCGGCGGGCCATGCGCAGTGCTGGACGATTGATCATCTAGGCTCGACCGCGATGCGGGTGCTCTTCATCGGCGACGTCGTCGGCAGCCCTGGGCGGCGTGGCCTGCGCGACACGATGCCCGCCCTGCGCGAGGCGCACGCCCCCGATCTGATCGTCGTCAACGGCGAGAACTCGGCCGGCGGCGCCGGGATCACCGAGCGCACCGCCAACGACATCTTCGGCACCGGCGCCGACGTGATCACCACCGGCAACCACGTCTACCGCCATCGCGACGCCTACCCGTTCCTCGACCGCGAGCCGCGCGTGATCCGCCCCGCCAACTACCCGCAGCGCAACCCCGGCCGCGGCCACGTCGTCGTCGAGGCCGCCGGGATGCGGGTCGCCGTCGTCAACCTCAGCGGCGCCGCCGGCCTGCGGGTCGCCCGCTCGCCGTTCGACGCCGTCGACGAGATCCTCGACCGGCTCGAGGCCGACGCCGTGATCGTCGACTTCCACGCCGAGATGACGAGCGAGAAGGTGGCGATGGGCTGGCACCTCGACGGCCGCGTCGCCGCCGTCCTCGGCACCCACACCCACGTCCCCACCGCCGACGCCCGCGTCCTCCCGGGCGGCACCGCCCACATCTCCGACGTCGGCATGACCGGCTCCCGCGCCGGCATCCTCGGGGTCAGGGCCGACCAGGCGCTGGCGGCGCTGATCACCCAGATGCCGACCCGCTTCGAGACCGCCGAGGAGGACGTCTGGGTGATGGGCGCCATCGTCGACGTCAACTCACGAGGGCTGGCGGACTCGATCGCTCCGCTTCTGATTCCGGCTCCTGCGGCGGCCTGACTGAACCCGCCGCCAGGGCGACCAGCAGCAGCGGGTAGAACCAGGGGATGTAGAGGTAGAACCAGTGCTTCATCGTGAGCTGCAGGGCGAGCATCAGCGCCGCCCCCAGCGCTGCGACCTGGAGCAGCGACTTGCGCCGCGGCACGAAGGCGAGGGCGAGCGAGAGGCCGGCGGTGGCGGCGAGCAGCAGGGTGCGCAGCCACTCCAGGGAGGGCACCTGGCCCCAAACGCTGAACGGTGAGTCGCGGTCGACCTGGAAGCCGAAGGTGCGGTCCCAGAAGGTGCTCGGGCCGGGGTCGATCAGCGGCCAGGCCATGACGGCGACGCCGACCGCGGCAAAGGCGGCGGCGAACAGCAGCGCCGGCCGGCGGCGGCGCTCGACGGTCAGCAGCATCGGCGCCAGCAGCGCGGGGGCGAACTTGGCGAAGGTGGCGAGGGAGGCGAGGACGCCGCGGACCACCGGTCGCGCCAGCCAGAGGAGGATCGCGACGAGGAGCAGGGCGACGAGGCCGTCGTTGGAGTTGGCCTCGAGGCCGAGGGCGCTGTAGGGGTAGGCGGCCCAGCCGAAGGCGAGGGTCGCGGCGAGGCGGCGGCCGCCGGGGGCGGGGCGGATCCGCCGGCCGAGCAGGATCAGCAGGGCGAAGGTGGCGATGTCGACGGTGATCGCGACCGCGTGCGCGGCGGGGACGTCGTCCCAGGTCCCCGACCAGGGCCAGATCCGCTCGAAGGGCACGTAGGCGAGGTAGTTGACCGGGCCGTAGGTGTCGCCCTGCGGGATGTCGTCGGGGAAGTTGCCGTAGATCGGTTCGCCGTGGGCGATGCGGTCGGCGCCGACCGTGCTCGCGTAGCCGATGTCGACGACGCCCGAGTCGGCGACGTTGAGCCCGACCCGGAAGCCCATCAGGAAGAGCGCCGCGACCAGCAGCCAGGCCGCCGGCCAGCGCGGGCGCAGGCCGCCGCCGCCGCGGAACCCGAGCCACAGCGCCCGCCCGAGCAGGTAGAGCAGCACCGGGTAGACGAGCGGCACCGAGACGCCGATCTCCCCCCGGTTGAAGAAGTAGTGGGAGACGCCGAAGCCGAGCAGGACCAGCAGGTCGAGGTTGACCAGCCGCCGCCAGCGCCGCCAGTCGACCAGCCCGATCAGGAAGATCGCGCAGAGAGGGAGGAAGACGTAGGGCGCGTTGAGCTTGTGGCCGAACGCCCCCTCGTACCCCCGCGCCATCTTCCAGGCCACCTGGTATCCGGTCCAGGACTCGGTCAGCTCGCCGCTGTCGGGGTCGACCAGGACCAGCGCCAGCTCCTTGCCGTCGGCGAACCAGGCCACCTCCCAGTGCCCGTCGACCCAGCTCACGGTCGGCGACAGATCCGGGTGGAGCCGCCGCTCCTTGATCACGTTCTCGTCCCTCGAAGCTTCGGCGAGAGCTCGGTCGCGCCCGACCCTCGCCTCAGCTTCCGCGCTGGCTTCGTCGCCACCGGTCGCGGCTCGGGCCCCCGGCGGTGCCGCCGCCGCGCCCGCGAGGAGAACGGCGATTGCCAGAGCGGCGGCGAGTGGACGGGCAAGGGGTCCGAGAACGGAGCGACCGCACCGCCCGCAGGACCCCTTGCCCGTTCCCCAACCGATCCTCAATTGCCGTTCTCCCCCGCAACCCCGAAGTGCTCGAGCACCGCCGGCGCCACGTCCCTCAGAGTCCACTGCTGGCGCTCGTCCCGAGAGCGCGGGCCGCAGCCGACGAACAGCAGCGGCCCCAGCGAGTCGCCCGCGTGCAGCGAGCCGTGGCTGCCGCCGCCGACGTGCGAGTCGCCGCCCCAGTCGACCGCCTCGAAGCCGAGCTCGAGCGAGACCACGAAGTCGCCCGAGTGCGGCGCCGTCAGCGCCGACCAGACCCGCGCCAGCGGGTCGGGGTAGGTCGCGCTGCGCAGCACCTCGCCCTCGACGGTCGCCTCGAGCACGCCGGGATCGCCCTCGACCTGCCAGCGGCCGTCGCGCAGGTCGGCGATCTCGCCGCCCGGGCGGAAGCGAACCGCCTCGCCGCGGCGCTCGACCACCGCCCACTCGTCGCCGGCCGGCGGCATCCCCGGCGCTTCGCGCCGCAGCGGCTCGCCGCTCGCCGCCTGCAGCCGGCAGACCAAGTCGATGCCCTCGATCTCCGCCAACCGCTCGCCGACCGCCGCCGGCTCGGCCCGCTCGGCCTCGCCCGCCAGCAGGTAGACGTGCGCCGCCCGACCGGTCGGGCTGACCGCCAGCTGCGCCAGCTCCGGCCGGTCGTCGGAGGGCTGCAGGACCGACCACTGCTGGGCCAGCAGCTCGGCCAGCGGCAGGCCGCGGTGGACCTCGGTCTGGGCATGATCGGAGACGAGGATCAGCGCGTGGTCGGCGAGGAAGCGCTCAAGCCCGCCGGCCGCCTCGACGAAGCTCGCGAAGCAGGCGTCGGCCTTGGCGATCGACTCGACCGAGGCCTCGGGCCCGTGCCGGTGCGAGTAGTTGTCGTTGTCGGGCAGCGAGAGCAGGAGGAAGTCGAACAGCTCGCGCTCGGCCAGCTGCGCCGCGCAGCAGGCCGCGTACTCGTCGCGGTTGCCCGGGATCGAGGTTGACTTGCAGGGCACCTCGCGACTGGCGTAGAGGTCGCCGTAGAAGAGGTCGCCCGGTCCCCAGGTGTGGTGGTGGAACTTGAGCCTGGTCGCGTCGACCGCCCGCCGCACCAGCCCGTCGAGCGAGACCTCGTGGCGGTGGCGCCCGCGGTAGATCAGGAACGGCGTGCAGGCGGTGCGGGCGCCGGCGTCGTCGAGCCGCTCGAACAGGGTCTCGACCTCGGGGCTGAGGTGGGCCAGGTTCATGTTGTAGACGAGGTCGTAGAGGGCGCGGAAGACGCCGAAGGCGCGGGTCGCGTCGAGCGAGGAGCCGTACTCGACGTAGCGCCGCTCGAGCCGGTGGTACCAGTTCATGCCGCTGATCCAGTGGCGGTCGGCGCCGACCCCGGTGACCAGCTCCGAGCAGGCGACCGGCGTCACCGAGGGAAAGCTGGAGACGCAGTCGGGGACGAGCGTGCCGCGCTCCAGCAGCGCCGCGAAGGTCGGCGCGCGGCCCGCCGCGACCGCGCGTTCGAGCATGTCGGTCCGCAGCGAGTCGACGTAGGTCAGGACCAGCTTCTTCTCGGCGACCGCCATCGACCGCCAATGATGGAGGAAGCCGGCCGCCGCCCCGGCGCCGGCCGGCTAACGGAGGACGCGCAGGCCGGCGTGCTTGCGCTGGGCGCGGCGCTGGCGCGAGATCCCGAGCCAGGCGAGAGCGATCGCGACGAGGATCACCAGGATCGGCAGCAGCAGCGAGATCGCCACCACGATCAGCGCCGCCAGGGCGATGATCAACCCGAGCGCTCCGGCGCTCCCCCCCTGACGGCGGCTGGCGCCGGCGACGAGGTCGCTGATCACCAGGCAGGCGAGCGCGGCGGCGACCATCGCCACCAGCGCGGCGAGGAGCCCGTCGAGCAGGAAGCCGACGACGAGGCCGATCACCGCCGCCAGCACCATCATCCGGCCGCGGGCCGAGCCGTGGGTGCCGGTCGTGCCGGCGACCATGCCGATCGCGATCCCGATCCCGATCTCTTTCAGGATGTCCACTTCCAGAAACCTAACTGGCTGGGCGGCCGGGCGTCTTTCCGGCACACTTGCTGGATGAGCGAGACGCCTCAGCACCCCCACCGCCGCCGAGCCCACACCAGCAACCGCGACCTGGCCCGCTACGCGGCGCTGTTCGCGGAGCGGACCAAGGTGATGCGCTCCTCGGCGATGCGCGACCTGATGGCGATCACCGCGCGGCCGGAAGTGATCTCGCTCGCCGGCGGCCTGCCCGACACCTCGACCTTCCCGCCGCAGAGCTTCGCCGCGCAGATGACGCGGATCGCCCAGGAGTCGGCGGCGGAGGCGCTCCAGTACGGCCCGACCGAAGGCTTCGAGGAGACCAAGGACTGCATCCTGCAGGTGATGGGGGCCGAGGGGATGCTGCCCGACCACGACGACGTGATCGTCACCACCGGCGGCCAGCAGGCGCTCGACCTGATCTGCAAGACGCTGGTCGACCCCGGCGACGTCGTCATCTGCGAGGCGCCGACCTACCCCGGCGCGGTCCCGGTCTTCTGCAGCTACGAGGCCGACACGATCCAGATCGAGTGCGACGACGACGGGATGAAGGTCGAGGAGCTGGCGCCGCTGCTCGCCCGCCTCGACGGCGAAGGGCGCAAGCCGAAACTGATCTACACGGTGCCGACATTCCAAAACCCCGCCGGGGTGACGATGTCGCTCGAGCGCCGCCAGCTGCTGGTCGACCTCGCCCGCCGCCACGAGCTGCTGGTCGTCGAGGACAACCCCTACGGCCTGCTGCGCTTCAGCAGCGAGCAGCTGCCGCCGCTCTACCAGCTCGACGGCGGCGACTTCGTCATCTACGTCGGCACCTTCTCGAAGATCCTCTCGCCGGGGATCCGGCTCGGCTGGGCGGTGGCGCCGCCGCCGGTGATGGAGAAGATCGTCCTCGGCAAGCAGGCCAGCGACCTCTGCACCTCGACCCTGACTCAGTACTTCGTCCGCGAGTACTTCGCCGAAGGCCGCTGGGGCCGCTACGTCGAGGAGCTCGTCGCGATCTACCGCGCCCGCCGTGAAACGATGATCGCGGCGCTGGAAGAGCACTTCCCGCCGGCGGCGAGCTGGACCCGCCCCGAGGGCGGACTCTTCATCTGGGCCTCGCTGCCCGAGTACATCGACACCGGCGACCTGCTGGCCAAGGCGCTGCGGGCCGACGTCGCCTTCGTCCCCGGCGCCGCCGCCTACGTCGACGGCCGCGGCGGCAGCTCGATGCGGCTCAACTTCTCCGGCGTCGGCGAGGGCGAGATCCGCGAGGGCGTGCGGCGGATCGGCAAGGTGATCGCCGAGCAGGTCGAGCTCTACGAGGCGCTGACCGGCGAACACACGATCCCGGTGCCGCGGCCCGAGCCGGCGGCGACCGAGGAGAATGTCCTCCCCTTCCGGCGCACGGGGGACGGCTCGGCGTGAGGGTCGCCGTCCTCAAGGGCGGCCGCTCGCTCGAGCGCGGCGTCTCGCTGCGCTCCGGCGCCCGGGTCGAGGACGCGCTCGAGCGGCTCGGCCATGAGGCGGTCCCGATCGACGTCGGCGCCGACCTCGTCAAGCGGCTCGCCGACAAGCCCGACGTCGCCTTCGTCGCCATGCACGGGGTCGGCGGCGAGGACGGCACCGCACAGGAGCTGCTGGAGATCCTCGGCATCCCCTTCACCGGCCCCGGCGCCGCCGCCTGCGCCCGCTGCATGGACAAGTCGCTGGCCAAGCACGCGATGCGCGAAGCCGGGATCCCGACCCCGGACTGGTTCGCCTTCAGCCAGGCCGCCTTCCGCGAACTCGGCGCCGCCGACGCGCTCGACCGGATCGAGGACGCGCTCGGCTTCCCGCTCGTCGTCAAGCCCAGCCGCGGCGGCTCCTCGCTCGGGGTCAAGTTCGCTGCCTCGGCGGCCGAGGTCCCGCAGGCGCTGGTCGCGGCCTTCAGCTACGACGACCGGATCCTGCTCGAGCGCTTCGTCGACGGCCGCGAGCTGGCGGTCAGCGTCGTCGGCGACGAGGCGCTGCCGATCGTCGAGGCGATCCCGGCCGAGGGCGACCGCTACGACTTCGAGGCCCGCTACGCGATCGGCCGCACCCGCTTCGTCTGCCCGGCCGAGCTCGCCGAGGGAGAGGCCGAGGCGGTCAGCGAGGCGGCGCTGGCGACCTACCGCGTCCTCGGCTGCACCGGCTTCGCCCGCATCGACGTGATGCTCGACCAGCGGGGCCCCTGGGTGCTGGAGGCCAACGCGATCCCCGGCCTCACCGACACCAGCCTCCTCCCCCAGGCCGCCGAGGCGGCGGGGATGTCGTTCGAGCAGCTGGTCGAGCGGATCGTCGAGCTGGCGCTGAAGCCGGCGGCCGCCTGAGCCGCGCTCAGCTTTCCCCCGAGGCGAAGTCGTCCGGGGTCACCTCGTCGAGGAACTCTTTGAACTTGTCGACGACCTCCTCGGTGTCCTCGACCTCGTGCTCGAACTCGATCGCCGACTCCTCGATCACCTCCTCGGCCGCGAAGATCGGCGCCGAGACGCGGACCGCCAGCGCCAGCGCGTCCGAGGGCCGCGAGTCGATCTCGACCTCGGCCCCATTGACCGAGACCGTGATCGAGGCGTAGAAGGTGTTGTCGCGCAGCTCGGTGACGGCGACCCGCTCGCACTTCGCGTCGAGGTTCTCGAGCACGTCGGAGAGCAGGTCATGCGTCATCGGCCGCGGCGTCGAGGCCCCTTGCAGCTTCATCAAGATCGCCGCCGCCTCCGGATGCCCGATCCAGATCGGCAAGAACCGGTTGCCGTCGACCGTCTTCAGCAACACGATCGGCTGCTTGCCGACCATGTCGAAGCTGACGCCATAGATCTGCATCTGCTGCAAGGAACGCTCCCGACCGTGGACCGTGGGTTGGCGACCAAGTATAGGTCGGTCGGGACGCCGCTACGGCCGGTCGTCGCCGCCGGTGAGGCGCTCGGCCTCGGCGAGAAGATCCAGCAGGCTGGGAGCGGAATCGCCCAGCTTGCGAACCGCCGGGCTGAGCTGGAGTGCCGCCAACTCAGCGAGCAGTTGCGGCACCCGAGGGTCGGGCACGCTCGACTCGCCTTGGTCTTCGACCAAAGACGCCATAGGGATCCCAAGCGCCGCCGACAGCCCGCGCAACTGGCGCAGGTTGGGGTCGCACTCCGCCTGCGTCCAATTGATTACAGACTGCGGCACCACATGAGCGGCTTCGGCCAAGCGCTTCTTGCTCATGCCACTGGCCTCGATATAGGCCTTGAGGCGCTCTGCAAAGGCCTTTCGCGCGTGTTCGTTCGCTTCGTCCCAGTCCACTTGGTGTCCTAATCAATTTGTACGCTGCCTCCCAAATCGTTCCAAAAAATTAGAAGCAGGGGAGACTCGACCGCCGGAGCGCCCTTGACTGCTGGGTCGCCCACAGGGATAACTTTGGAGGCATGGCAATGCGGGATTTACAGAGACTCGAGAAGCTCAGCTCGGCAACCGCACTGGGGTTCTGGGCTGAGGATGTGATCCTCGGCATCGACCGGATCACTCGCTCGGGCAGAGAGCGCGAAGGGGACCGAAACCTGCTCACCGAAGCTGCCAACGTTCTCGACGATGCGGTGGGACGAAGCGAAGCGCCCTTCGCCGCTGTCGCTCCCGTCAAGAGCATCGCGGCGACCGATACTGCGCTCGGCGTCGCCGAGCGCCTCGCAGCTAAGGAACCGCCGGAGCGCGTGCGGGAGATTCTGCGAGAAGTCGCCGAGATTCTGCGAGAAGTCGCAGACGGGAAGGGTGACTCGGCCGATCTCACCCCGGCAATCGAGTTCTTTGCGGCGATAGGCAAGCATCAACTGGCGGAGGCAAATGCGGCGTCGGGATACAGCGGGGGAGCAGGATCGTGGACGGTGGGACCAGTGACGTCGAGCTTCTCCTAGCTAGCGTCCGACAGGAGATCGCCGCCCTAGAGGCAGACCAGCGGCTGAAGGAGCCTGACGACGGTAACCGCGGCAGGGCCCTTTACCACCACATCCGCGATCTGCTGGGAGCGGCCGAACACCAGCTGACAAAGAAACCCGAGGAGGGGGCGCCTGACCACGCCGAGGAATCCTTCGACCGCGTGCTACGAACGCTGCTACAGACGCTCCGCCAAGCGCACGCCGCAATTCCCTGGCTGGTCGCGACGCGTGACCCCCAAGTCAATCCCGGGACGCTCTACCTCGCCGAGGAATGCGCAGAGATCCTAGTCGGAAGCGACATCGATCTTGTCGTCGTCGCCGACCCAGAGTACATGTATTCGGCGCAAAGTTGGCCGTTCGGCAGGGTCGTCGAGATGGTCTCGGGTTTCACGCCGACGGCCCGCAGCCGCCCGGTGATTCTCCGCTACCCCCTGAGCGACGACAACCGCCTCCTGCTCCATTCGATCTTCTCGCACGAGCTCGGTCATCCGGCAGCGCAGGAACGCGGCTTGGTCGAGACAATCCTCGCTGCCCTCGAATCGCGGAACGAGTTTCAGGTCGGGTTGCAGACAACGGCAGCCGAAGTGTTCCCAGGGGCGACCGGTGCCACGCCGGCGCAGATGCTGCGCGGGTGGTTAGGAAACTGGTTCGAGGAGACTATCTGCGACCACCTCGCAATTGAACTCACCGGCCCGGCCTACCTCTGGGCGTTCGCCGGCTTCGTGATGCCGCTTAGCTACGACAGTCCCTCCTGTACGCACCCAACGAACACGGTCCGGGTCAGGCTGATGCTCGAACACCTCGCGGCTAGAGGCTGGGAAGAGTATCTGCGGAAGCGTACTCCCGACCTTTTGCGGTGGCTGCAGGATGTCTCGGCAAGCGCCGAAGGGAGAATGGACCCTCCTTTTACTTTCTTCCGCGACCAGTTACTAGAACATAGGAAACTGATCCAAGGGGTGGTCGAGCGAGTCGTCGGGGATGGGCGCCTTGAGCCCGTGAAGACGGTCGCGGAATCCGACGCGGCGGAGGCTCTTCTGGACGACCTGATACTCCCGGTCGGCGAGAGCCCCCGCCTGCAGCCTCGCTCGATCCTCCTCGGCGGTTGGCAGCGGGCGCTTGCGACATACGGCGACCGCCCGGAAGGAGTCGTGGCCTCCCTGGCAGACCGGCCTCTCCAGGACCTGGTCGGGAAAGCGATCGAGCTGGCCGTCGTGAGCCGCTGCTGGGAGGAGGGCGCGTGACCACCATGGGACGCGAGGACATCAAGCGGGCGCTCGAGGAGCAGCGCCTCTACATCACCCCGCTTCTCAGCCCCGACGACCAGATCGGCCCGGGGGCGGTTGATCTGCGGCTCGGCACCGAGTTCCTACTGTTGAAGCGGGTGGGACGGCCAGGGCTCAGCCCCCGCGAGCTGGACCAGGTGGACCTGGAAGGGGACCAAGAGCGACTTATCGTTCCGTTCGGCGGGGAGCTCTGGCTTCATCCCCGTCATTTCGTTCTCGCCGCGACCCTCGAGTACCTCGGGCTCCTTGACGACATGTCGGCCTCGGTCGTCGGGCGCTCCTCCTGGGGCCGCCTCGGCCTGATCGTTGCCACTGCTGTCTTCGTCCACCCCGGGTTCCGCGGCTGCCTCACGCTGGAGTTGGTGAACGAGGGGGACGCACCGATATGCCTCTCACCCGGCGCGCGGATCGCGCAGCTGGAAGTGCACCAGCTGAATTCGGCGGCGCCACTTTCCGATGACGAGGAGAGGAAGTACGTCGCCCCGGTGCGGCCTGAAGTCTCCAAGCTGCCGAAGGAGCGCGACGAACTCGAACGGCTGCGGACACTGGGCGGGAAGCTGCGCTCGCGCCTTGGTGGTAGCGGCTGAGAGTGGGCGATCCTGGATTCGAACCAGGGACCTCGTCCTTATCAGAGACGCGCTCTAACCAACTGAGCTAATCGCCCGGGGACGGCGATGATAGCGGCGGCGGGCGGGGCGGTCAGCCGCGGTGCTTGCGCAGTGTGCGGGCGAGGGCGTGGGCCTCGCTGACGTCGTTGAAGTGGAGCTCGACGGCGAAGCCGTCCTTGCGGGGCCGGACCTTGACCTCGTGGCCCAGCGCCGACTCGAGGTCCTCGCTGGCCGCTTCCAGCGCCGCCGCCTCTTCGGGGTCAACCGGCGGCGTCCGCTTGATCTTTGGCTGGCTGGCCAGCCGAACCCTGTTCTCGGTCTCGCGCACCGACCAGCCGGCGCGCACGGCGTCGCGGGCGAGGCGGCGACGGACGTCGTTGCCTTGGGCGCCGAGCAGGGCCCGGCCGTGCCCCTCGCTGAGCTCGCCGCTCTCCAGCAGCTCCAGGGTGTCGTCGGGCAGCTCGAGCAGGCGGATCAGGTTGGAGACGGCGGGGCGGCTGCGGCCGACGCGGCGGGCCAGCTCCTCTTTGGTCAGGCCGAGGTCCTCGACCAGGGCGGCGCAGGCGCGCGCCTCCTCGACCGGGTTGAGGTCCTCGCGGACCATGTTCTCGATCAGTGCCGCCTGCAGGCGCTCGGCCCGGGCCTGCTCGCGGACCACCGCCGGCACCTTCTCGATCCCGGCCTGCTGCGCCGCCCGCCAGCGGCGCTCGCCGGCGACCAGCTCGTAGCTGCCGTCGGCGAGGGGGCGGACCAGCAGCGGCGAGACGACGCCGGTCGCCTCGATCGAGGCGGCGAGACCGGCCAGCGCCTCGGGGTCGAAGTTGGTCCGCGGCTGCTCGGGATTGGGCTTGATCAGGCCGACCGGCAGCTCGCGCAGCTCGCCCGCGTCGCCGCCGTCGGCTTCCGGCAGGATCGCGGCCAAGCCGTGGCCGAGCCCCCGTTTGCCGCCGCGGCCTTTTTTCGCGGTGCCGCTAGCCACGGTTGGCCAGCTCCTTGGCCAGGGCGCGGTAGGCGGTGGCGCCGTGCGAGTTGGGAGCGTGGTCGATCACGGGCAGACCATAACTCGGCGACTCGGCGACTCGGACGCTGCGCGGGATCACCGTCTCGAAGACCATTTCCGCGAAGTGGTCGCGCAGCTCGGCCTCGACGTCCTGGGCCAGTCTGGTGCGCTCGTCGTGCATGGTTATGAGCAAACCCGCAACCTCGAGTTGAGGGTTGAGCTGACGCCTGATCAGCCCGAGGGTTTCAAGGAATTGAACCAGGCCCTCCAGCGCCAGGTACTCGGCCTGGACCGGGACGATGACGCGGTCGGCTGCGACCAGCGCGTTGACGCTGACCGGGCCGAGCGCCGGCGGGCAGTCGAGGAGGGTCATCGCGAAGCGCTCGCGGACCGGGCCGAGGCGTTCGCGCAGGCGCGTCTCGGAGCCCTCGATCCGCGGCAGCTCGACTGTGGCGCCGGCCAGGTCGCGGCTCGCCGGCACCAGCCAGAGGTTGTCGGGGCCGGCCGGGCGCGCCGCCTCGGCGACCGAGACCTCGCCGGTCAGGCAGTCGTAGGAAGAGGGGTGCATCTCGCGGCCGCCGCCGAGGGCGACGGTCGCGTTGCATTGGGGGTCGAGATCGACCAGCAGCGTCTGCTGCCCGGACCCGGCCGAGCAGGCGGCGAGGTTGACCGCGGTGGTGGTCTTGCCGACCCCGCCCTTCTGGTTCGCCACCGCGTAGACCTTGCCCATCTCGGCGCCCCAGACTAGATGGTCGGCGCCCTCCAGCGACGCTCCGAGCGAATCTTGAGCACGGTGGGCGACGGTGGGATAGCCTGCTGGCCGTGTCTGAGACGACCGACTGGCCCGATGCCCCCGCCGAGCGCGCCCGCGAGCTGGTCGAGGGCGTGCTCGACGAGCTCGATCTCGACGGCGAGGTCGAGGTCGAGGAGGACGACGACCGCATCGCCGTGACCGTCGTCGGCGAGGAGGACTACGGCCTCCTGATCGGCAAGCGCGGGCAAACGATCGCCGCCCTGCCGCTGCTCTGCTACCAGGCCGCCTTCCGCGGCATGCGCGCGCGCAAGCGGGTCGTCCTCGACGCCGCCGGCTACCGCGAGCGCCGCCGCGAGACGCTCGAGAGCCGCGCCGACCGCGCCGCCGAGCAGGCGCTGACCAACAACCGGGTCATCGAGATGGACCCGATGAGCGCCCAGGAGCGCCGCGTCGTCCACGAACGGCTGAAAGGGCGCTCCGGGGTCGAGACCTACAGCGAGGGCGACGAGCCCCACCGCTGCGTGATCGTCGCCCCGCTCGTCTCCGAGTGAGCGGGCCGTGAGCGGCGATCCGCTCGCCGCCCTCGACCCGGCCGCCCGCCAGGCCCTCACCAAGGTTCTCGAGCTGCTGGCCGCCGAGCGCGCCTCGGTCAGCTCCGTCGTCGACGAGCGCGCCTGGCGGGTCCACGTCGCCGACAGCCTCACCGGCCTCGAGGTCCCGGAGCTGCGCGACGCCGGCCGCATCGCCGACGTCGGCGCCGGCGCCGGCTTCCCCGGGCTCGCGCTCGCCGTTGCCCTCCCCGCCGCCCATGTCGACCTGATCGAGTCCGTCGGCCGCAAGTGCGAGTTCATGCGGCAGGCGATCGCGGCCGCCGGCATCGCCAACGCCGCCGTCCACAACCTCCGCTCCGAGGACTGGGCCGCCGGCGCGGGCCGCGAGGCCTACGACGCCGTCACCGCCCGCGCCGTCGGCCGCCTCTCGACCCTGGCCGAGCTCGCCTCGCCCCTGCTGCGCAACGGCGGCGTCCTCGTCGCCTGGAAGGGCCGCCGCGACGAGGACGAGGAGCGGCAGCTGGAGCGCGCGGCGGGATCGCTCGGGATGGTGCCGGAGACCGTGATCGACGTGGGCGGGCGGTACAGCGGCAGCGAGCACCGCCACCTCCACGTCATTCGGAAGGCGGGCCCGACCCCGGCAGACTTGCCGCGCCGGCCGGGCGTCGCCAAGAACCGCCCGCGCGGCTGAGTGCTACCGCCGACGCTTCTTGCGTTTTTTCGGCGGCGGTGGGGGCGGTTTGGCAGCCGCTATGGCGACGGCGCCCTCAGGCGTCGCTGCAACCGGTGCCGGCACGATCCGCTGGATCACGAACGACTGCCCGATGGTCCAGAAGTTGGTCGTTATCCAGTAGAGGATCAGCCCCGCCGGGAAGCTGAGGATGAAGGGGACGAAGACCAGCGGCAGCAGGAACATCATCATCCGCTGGCTTTTGTCGGCGGTGACCGACATGACAAAGCCCGAGGCCAGCTGGGTGCCGACGTAGAGGACGATCAGCGCGATCAGTTCGGCGCCGGTCGCCTTCGCCGTCAGGTCGTGGATGAAGAGGAATTCCCCTCCGTAGGCGGCGCAGTGGCCGGCCGCGGGGCAGCCCATGTCCGGCGGCAGCTCGTGGCGCAGCGTGTAGAAGAGCGTGATGAAGACCGGCAGCTGCGCGATCAGCGGGATGCAGGAGGCAAGCGGGTTGACTTTGTTCTCTTTGTAGAAGCGCATCATTTCCTGCTGCATGCGCTGTTTGTCGTTCTTGTATTTCGCCTGGATCTCTTTGATCTGCGGCTGCAGCGCCTGCAGCGCTCGCATCCCTTTCAGCTGTTTGTAGGTGAGCGGGATCAGGATCGCCCGCACCGTCACGGTCAGGGCGATGATCGACATCCCCCAGCTGAGGCCGACGTTGTCGTGGAAGAACTTGAGGACCGCGTTGGCGACGTCGATCAGCGGCTGGAGGATGTTTGCGTCAGGCAGGATCACTGGTGGGCCTCACCATGGAAGTCGGCCGGGTGGATGTGCCCGACGCCGCGCAGACTAAACCGATCGCGCACCGGATCGAAGCCACCATGGTTGAACGGGTTGCAGCGCAGCAGCCGCCAGCCGGCCAGGATCAGGCCGCGGACGACCCCGAAGCGTTCGATCGCCTCGACCGCGTAGGCCGAGCAGGTCGGCTCGTAACGGCAGCGGCGAGGGCGGGCGGGCGAGATCCAGCGCTGGTAGCCGCGGATCGGCGCCAGGACGACCCGTTTCACGTGGAACGCCCCTTCGGCCCGCTGGCGGCGATCGCTTCCTCGAGGCTCTTGCTGACGCCCTCGGTGCCCTCGCGTTCGATCAGGTCGGCGATTTCCGCCTTGGCGACGATCACGAAGTCATGCCCCGCCGGAAGCCGATCGACGAGGCCCCAGAAGGCCTCGCGCAGCGCCCGCTTCACCT
Organism: uncultured Conexibacteraceae bacterium; assembly: GCA_964533285.1. Lineage (GTDB taxonomy): Bacteria > Actinomycetota > Thermoleophilia > Solirubrobacterales > 70-9 > VAYN01. The sequence goes on from CAZHLT010000085.1 coordinate 23,695, forward strand.
TGTTGCGGTCGACGGCGCCGCCGACCTTGCGGCTGACCGAGACGCCGAGCCTGACCTCCTCGCGCTCCTCGTCGCGGCGCGGGAAGGTGTAGAGCACCAGGTAGCGAGTGGCCTGGGAGGAGCCTTCACGGTAGACGCGATCGAACTCGCCGCTGCGCGACAGCCGACGCCGTTTCGACGCCATCAGGCCTCGCCGGCGGTCATCTACGGGGTGAGGCGCTTCCGCCCTTTGCGCCGGCGTCGCTTCAGGATCGCGCGGCCACCACGGGTGCTCATCCGTGCTCGGAAGCCGTGGGTTTTCGCCCGCTTCCGCTTCTTCGGCTGGTAGGTCCGCTTCATGCCGGCGGAAGTATACGGACGCGGCCCAAATCTTTTCTGCGGGATTTGCGGGGCGTCCCGATCGGCGCCTGAGGGGCGCCGCTATCGTCGCCCGCCAGGTGCCGGATGACTCCCCCCGACACGAACTCGACGCTCTTTGGAAGGCGACCCTGGACCGCTTGCGGGCCTCTGTTCCCGAGTCCACTTTCCGCCTCTGGCTGGAGCCGCTGCGAGCGGTCGGCAGCGACGGCGAAACCCTCTACCTGAGCGCCCCCGAGGGCAAAGCCGCCTGGGTCGAGCGGCGCTACTCGAGCCTGATCGCGGAAGCCCTCGGCACCGGCGCCGGCGAGTTGAAGCGAGTCAGCTTCGCCCCGCTCGCGGCTGCCGAGAGCGGCGACCATGGCGTCGAGCTCAACCCCAGCTACACCTTCGACCGCTTCGTCATCGGCCCCGGCAACCGCCTCGCCCACGCCGCCGCGCTGGCCGTCGCCGAGGCGCCGTCGGAGGCCTACAACCCGCTCTTCCTCCACGGCCCGCCCGGGCTCGGCAAGACGCACCTGCTGGCCGCGATCGCCAACTACCTGCGCACCAACGCCCCCGCCCTCAGCGTCCGCTACACCACCGCCGAGTCCTTCACCAACGAGTTTGTCGCCGCCCTGCGCTCCTCCGGCAGCGACGCCTTCAAGGCCCGCTACCGCGACATCGACGTGCTCCTCATCGACGACGTCCAGTTCCTCGAGGGCAAGCCGAGCACCGAGGAAGAGTTCTTCCACACCTTCAACGCCCTGTATGAGTCGGGCAGCCAGATCGTGCTCTCCGCCGATCGCATCCCGAGCGAGCTCTCGACCCTCGCCTCGCGCCTGCGCGACCGCTTCGAGTGGGGGCTGACCGTCGCCGTCGAGCCGCCCAATCTGGCGACGCGGCTCACCGTCCTCCGCCGCCTCGTCCAGGAGGCCGGGGTCGAGATCGCCGACACCGGTGCCCTCTCCGAGCTCGCCCACCGGATCGACGCCAACATCCGCCAGCTGCACGGCGCCCTCACCCGCGTCATCGCTCACGCCTCGCTGATGGCGAAGCCGCTCAGCTCCGAGCTGATCGCCGAGGTCGTGCCCCGCGCCCGCTCCGCCGAAGCCACCTCGGTCGAGGAGATCCAGCAGCAGGTCGCGACCCGCTTCGGCATCTCCCGCGCCGAGCTCGTCGGCTCCAGCCGCGCCGCCGCCCCGCTGCGCGCCCGCCAGGTCGCGATCTACCTGACCCGCGAGCTGACCGACCTCTCGCTGCCGCAGATCGGCCGCCTCTACGGCGGCCGCGACCACTCGACCGTGCTCAACTCCCTGCGCCGCCTCGAGGCCAGCCTCGCCGAGGACCCCGAGCTCTCCGCCCGCGTCGAGGAGTTGCGCGCGGCAATCCACAGCCCGCTGGCCGACGAACGCTGATGGCCGACGTCACTGCAAGAATCCCGGCTCTGTCCACAGCGGGTTGAACAGGCTGCAATCCGCATCGCCAGGCCGAATCCACCGCGTCCCGACCTTTTTCCACAAGCCCTAATCCAACTCGAGAAGGCATCTGAAACTTGAAGCTCACGACCAAACGGGAAGAACTCGTCACCAAGCTCTCGATCGTCTCGCGGGCGGTGTCGACCCGGGCGACCATCCAGGCCCTCTCCGGCATCCGGCTCACCGCTGCCGACGGCCAGGTGACTCTGGCCGCCACCGACAACGACCTCAGCCTGGTGACCACGGTGCCGGCCGAGGTCGCCGACGAGGGGACCGTGCTGCTGCCCGGCCGCCTGCTCGCCGAAGTCGTCCGCTCGCTTGGCGACGACAGCGTCGAGATCGAGTCGCGCGAGGCCGAGCGCGACGTCGAGATCCGCAGCGGCTCCTCCTCCTTCCACCTTCGAACCCTGCCGGCCGAGGACTTCCCGACCCTGCCGGCGGCGAGCGAGGAGGCGGGGCTGAAGCTGCCCGCCGCCGCCCTCGGCGCCAGCATCGACCTCGTCGCCCGCGCCGCCTCGCGTGACGACATGCGGCCGGTGCTCACCGGCGTCTTCGTCACCGGCTCCGGCTCGGAGCTGACGATGGTCGCGACCGACTCCTACCGGCTGGCGGTGAAGCGGACCGAGCTCGAGACCGAGCTCGGCGGTGAGCTCGAGGCGAAC
>CAZHLT010000086.1:0-4237 GCA_964533285.1 uncultured Conexibacteraceae bacterium
AGGTAGGCGCCGTTGACCTGCTGGCCGATCCCCGGCAGCCGCGGCGCCATCAGCAGCAGGATCGAGGCGGCGGCGATCGTGTACCGGTAGCGCTCGAGCACGTCGTAGTCGCGCAGCAGCTGGATCGTCAGCGCGAAGAGGACGAGGCCGACGACGAACCAGTTGGCCTGGTCGCGGGCCAGGCTTTCGTCGATCCGGTAGACCATCACCAGGCCGAAGGCGGTCAGCAGCGCCATCAGCGGGAACAGGTAGGGGTCGGCGTTGGGCAGGCGGATGCGGAGGAAGATGTGGGTGGCGAGACAGATCGCGAGGAAGTACGCCCCGTAGATCAGGCTGAGGTTGTCGACCTTCGGGCCCTCCTGGGTGAGGACGGCGGCGAAGCCGGCGGTCAGCAGCAGCGCGACCGGAACCAGGGCGACGAGCTCCCGGTTCCTGGCCGACCTCAAGGGACCCCCTGGCCGCGTTCGATTTCTTCCAGCAACGAGACGGCGTCCTCGCGCGAGCGCAGGTCGTGGCCGGTGACCGCGTCGTGGCGCTTGCCCTGCAGCGAGTCGGTCTGGATCGGGCTCGCGTAGCGCTCGCTGTAGAGCTTGATCCCGAGCGGCAGCTCGTAGGGCAGGCCGCGGTAGAGGGCGACGCGGCCGGCGTCGTCGGTGCCGAGGAAGTAGACCTGGCGGACGCCGTACCAGGCGCCGAAGACGAGCGCGCCGACGACCACCACCAGGGCGATGACCTTGGCCGCCGTCTTCAGCCGCCTGCGGCGGCGGGCCGGTTTGCGCTCGAGCTCCTCGCGGCGCTGGCGGGCGGCCTCGGCGGCGGCGCGGCGGCGGACCTCGGTCGCGGTCAGGCCCCCCTCCTCGGCCGAGTCGCCGATCAGGGTCGCGCCCTCCTCGGCGGCCGGCCCGCCGGCCGCGCCGCCGACCGGAGCCGCGGCGTCCTCGACCCGGAAGGCGATCACGGTGATGTTGTCGCGGCCGCCGGCGCGGTTGGCTTCGTCGACCAGGGCGCGGACGGCGCTCTGCATCGAGGAGGCGCGGGCGAGCAGGCGGGCGATGTGCTCCTCGTCGAGCATCGTCGTCAGCCCGTCGGAGCAGATCAGGAAGACGTCGCCGGGCTGGGCGGGGACAGTCTGGACGTCGACCTGGACCTCCGGCTCGGGCCCGAGCGCGCGGGTGATGATCGAGCGCTGCGGGTGGTCCTCGGCCTGGGCGTCGGTCAGCTGTCCCTTGCGCCGCATCTCCTCGACCAGCGAGTGGTCGCGGGTCAGGCGCTCGAGGCGGCCGCCGCGGAAGCGGTAGGCGCGGCTGTCGCCGACGTGGCCGATCGCCACCTCCTCGGACTCGAGGTCGACGATCATCGCCGTCGTCGTCGTCCCCATCCCGGCCAGCTCGGGGTCGCGGCGGGCGCGCTCGTGGATCGCTCGGTTGGCGGCCGCGATCGTCTCCGCCAGGACCCGCTCCGGCGGCGCCGGCGGCAGCTCGCGGTCGAACGACTCGGCGGCGGCCTTGGAGGCGACCTCGCCGGCCTGGGCGCCGCCCATCCCGTCGGCGACGACGAAGACGTTGTCGCGGGTGAAGAGCGAGTCCTCGTTGGCGTTGCGCTGGCGCCCGGTGTCGGTGCGGAACGCCTGGTCCTCGATCCGCAGCGCCACTAGCCCACCTCGAGCCGGAACAGGGTGTCGCCGATCTGGATCGTGTCGCCGTCGAGCAGGTCGGCCTCGCCGGCGAGGGTGGCGCCGTTGAGCAGGGTGCCGTTGGTCGAGTTCATGTCCTCGACGTAGAAGCGGCCGCCGCGTTCGAAGACCCGGGCGTGGATGCTGGAGGCGTAGCGGTCGACGATCTGGACGTCGGCGTCCTTGGAGCGGCCGATCGAGAGGCCGCCGATCAGGTCGAAGCGCTGGTCGCGCTCGAGGCCGCCGCCGCGCTCGGCGACGAGCCAGGCGTCTGTGCCGCGCGGCGCCTCGGCGAAGCCGCCGGGGGCGTGGAAACCGGTCGCGTCGGGGGCTGGCGAGGCGGTGCGCCGCAGGTCCTTCATCGCGCTGCGGGCGATCACCAGCAGGTAGACGAAGAGCAGGGCCAGGAAGCCGAACTTCAGGGCGACGGATATCGGGTCGTATTCCACTGGTCCGGCACCTTACGGGCCACGCCCGCTACTGCTCGATGTCGAACGTGAAAGTGGTCGTGCCGACCGTCACTTGGTCGCCTGGGCTGAGCCTGGTCGAGGCGACGCGGCGGCCGTTGACCTTGATCCCGTTGGTCGAGCCGAGGTCGACGATCTGCCAGTCGCCGGAGTCCGAGCGCCGCAGCTCGGCGTGGCGGCGGGAGACGTTGGGGTCGGAGAGCACGCACTCGGCCGACTTCGAGCGGCCGATCGTCGCCCGCGGCCCGTCGAGCACGTAGCGGCGGTCGTCGAGGGAGACGACGGCGCGGGTCGAAACCAGCGCCCGCACCGCCTGCTCGGGCTCTTTCGGCCGCGCCCGGTCGCGCTCGCGGACCGCCGAGTAGACCATCGTGTGGCCCTCTTCGCCCTGGCGCGGGCTCTCGCCCTCGTGCGCCGGCGGCTTCACCAGCCGCGCCTGGATCCCGAACTCGCCGAGCCGCAGCCGCTCGTCCGTGCGGAACTCGACCGCCGGCCGGGTCAGCAGGTCGTAGCCGCGCCGCCGCGCGTGCTCGAGCAGGTAGCCGGAGAGCTCCTGCTCCAGCGAGCGCTCGTAGCCCTCGAGCATGGAGCGGTCCTGCTTGGAGAGGTAGACCGTGTACTCGTTGGGGACGTAGACGCGCTGGACCGAGGCGGTCTTGTGCGCGTCCATTTCCTTGGCCAGTTTGCGCGCCAGTTCGACCGGCTGCACCTCGGAGCTGAAGGCACGGCTGAAGACCCCCTCGACGAGGCCTTCGATCCCGGACTCCAGCTTGCGGAAGATGCTGATCGGTTCTCTCCTTCGGGCGTCGTCGCAGCGGCTCCCCCACGCGAGGAAGCCGGGGAAATCCTAGGGGAGCAGCGCCCCGTGGCCGGCGATCAGGAAGCCGGCGGCCACGGCGGCGCAGGCGATCGCGGTGAGGCGCAGGCCGACCCGGGAGCGGCGTTCGGGGGCGTCGTCGTCGAGGTAGTCGAGGGCGTCCTCGATCGCGGTGCCGAGCTCCTCCAGCGTCGGCCGGCGGTTGGGGCGGGGGCTGAGGCAGGCGTCGACGGCGTCGCTCAGCTCGCGCGGCAGGTCGGGGCGCAGGCGCCGCAGCGGGCGGTGGCGAGCGCCGATCGCGCGGGCGGTGGCGGCGGGGCTCGAGCGCCGGTGCGGGTTCTCGCCGCTCCAGCACTCGTACAGGGTCAGCGCCAGCGAGTAGACGTCGGCCTCGGGCCCGGCGGGGCGGCCCTCGGCCTGCTCGGGCGACATGTAGGCGAGGGTGCCGACGACGTCGCCGACGGCGGTCAGCGGCGCGTCGTCGGCGAGGCGGGCGATGCCGAAGTCCATCAGCTTGGCGCGGGGCTCGCCCGCGGTGACCTGGACGTTCTGCGGCTTGATGTCGCGGTGGACGACGCCGCGGGCGTGGGCATGGTCGAGGGCCTCGCAGAGGTCGGCGCCGATCTCGCCGATTTCGCGGTCGGAGAGCTCGCCGGCGGCGGCGAGGCGGGCCAGGGTCGAGCCTTCGACCAGCTCGGTGACCAGCAGCGCGTTGCCGTCCTCCTCGCCGAGCTCGTAGAGGGTGACGATGCCGGGGTGGTTGAGCCGCGCCGCCGCCTGCGCCTCGCGCAGGACGCGGCGACCGGCCTCGCCGCGCTGCTCGATCGCCTTGACCGCGACCGGGCGCTCGAGGCGGCCGTCCCAGGCCTCGTAGACGACGCCGAAGCCGCCGCTGCCGTTGCGGCGCTCGATGACGAAGCGGTTGAGGACCACGGAGCCGACCAAAGCTCTTCCCGCTTCGACGCGGCGCCCCCCGTTCCTGCCCCTGGGAGGCGGCAGTCGCGGTGGGAAAAAGCCACCGTTTGCGGCGGCAAATCGCGCCCCGACTGCGGCAGCGGTCATACTCCCCCGCCCAGGCTAACCTGTTTGGAGAGCGCCCCCTTGGAGGATTCCTCAGCACAGCGGTCGCGGCGGCCGCGACCGAAACGCCGACCCGAACGCCAGCAGATCATGCTGCGGCGCGGCCTCGCGCTCGGCATCGGCCTGGTCGTCCTGATCGTCATCGTGCTCGGCGTCAAGGGCTGCCTCGACGCGCGCGCCCAGCGGGCGCTGGAGGACTAC
>CAZHLT010000087.1:0-1773 GCA_964533285.1 uncultured Conexibacteraceae bacterium
CCCGACCCGGTGGTGCTGCTGATCGACCCGAGCCCCGAGGAACTGGCCGACTGGAAGCGCGAGGCGCCGCAGGCGGAGATCGTCGCCGCCGGCCAGGCCCGCCACGCCAGCGACGCCCTCGCCCAGGCCGCCTCCCGCGCCTCCGGCGGCGAAGACGTGATGCTGCTGGTCGACTCGCTGACCCGCCTCGCGAGCGACTTCGCCGACACCGACACGGCCAAGGAATTCTTCGACGCCGGCCGCGTCCAGGGCGGCGCCGGCGGCGGCAGCCTCACGGTCGTCGCAGCAATCGAGCGGCCCTGAGGCCGTCGGACCGGCGCATATCGGCGTCCTCGGTCGGGCGCCTTCGGGTCACGCACTGGGAGTGCGCTCCCCTCGTCGCCCTCCCTGCGTCCTTGATCTGCTTGGCCCTACGACCTCAGGGCAGTTAGCGCCTGTAGGCGATGCGGCGCCAGCTCGGCTCTTTGGAGAGCTCGATCAGCTCGTCGCTGCGGTCCGGCTGGACGTAGCCGAAGGTCTGGGTGCGCTCGTCGAAGACGACGTCGAGCTCGCCCTCCTTGACCCGCTGGTCGAGCCAGGCGCCGCGGAAGACGAGGCGGCGGATCCAGTGGACGAGGCTGCGGTTGGCGGGACCGACGAGGTCCTCCCAGTTCTCGTTGATGTGCTCGCCGAGGCGCGAGCTGGGCTCGGCGATCTCGCCGCTGACGGCGAGGTCGAGGAGATCGTCGAGCTCCTCCTGGGTGAGGCCCTGGTTGACGAACCCGAGCTTCACCGCGGCCTGCTCGACCCGCTGGCCGAAGTCCTCCTCGTTGAAGGCGAACCGGAGCTCGCCGTACTCGAGCACGTAGTCCGATCCTGACTCGTAATTCCCTCTGCGGGTCGTCTTCTTGTCCATGAGTTGAAGCCTGAGAACCTCTGCCTCCGCAAGCCCGGCGGCGGCAGGTGCAAGATCTTGCCGATCATCCTAGCCCCGTGCCTGCTCCGGGCACGACCTGAACGCCGGGTTGCACCGAAAGGGGTCCGCGCGGGTAGCTCGAAGCGGGATGCGTTTGAGCCCGATCGACCTCCACTGCCACATCCTGCCGGCGATCGACGACGGGTCGCGCGACATCGGCGAGAGCATCGCGATGGCGCGTCAGGCTGCGGCGGACGGGATCGAGGCGGTCTGCGCGACGCCCCACATCCGCCACGACCACGACGTCCGGATCGAGGAGGTCACCGACCGGGTCGGGGCGCTCAACGCGGTGCTGCGCCAGGAGGGGGTCGACGTCCGCATCCTGACCGGCGGCGAGGTGGCGGAGACGGCGGTGACGGCGCTGAGCGAGGAGGAGCTCGGCCAGGTCTGCCTCGGCGACGGTCCCTGGATCCTGCTCGAGCCGGCGCCGGGGCCGCTCGGCGAGTCGCTGCTGCAGCACGTCGAGGCGCTCGCCGCGCGCGGCCACCGCTGCCTGATCGCCCACCCCGAGCGCCACCTCTCCGCGGACATGTTCGAGCGGATGGCGGCGCTGGTCGCGGCCGGCGCCCTGATCCAGGCGACCGCCGACTTCTTCCTCCGCGAGCAGATGGCGGCGGGGATGGCGGCGATGGCCGCGGCCGGGCTGGTCCACGTCCTCAGCAGCGACGCCCACGGCCCGCATGCGGGGCGGCCGCTGCGGCTGGCGCCGGCCCTGGAGCGGCTGGCGGAGATCGAGGCCGTCGCGCCCCACATCGAGTGGATCGGGGAGACCGCGCCGCGGGCGATCGTCACCGGCGCCCCGCTCGAGCCCCCCTTCG
>CAZHLT010000088.1:0-8950 GCA_964533285.1 uncultured Conexibacteraceae bacterium
GAGCAGATGCGGGCGATGGCCCAGGCGGTGATCCCGCTGGGCCGCGCCGCGCAGCCCTCCGAGGCCGCCGGCCCGGTCCTCTTCCTCGCCAGCCCGCTGGCCAACTACGTACACGGCCAGGTGCTCAACGTGACCGGCGGCATGTTCGGGGGGATGTACACCTGAGCCAGCCGGCGACAGGGCGCAGGGGCCCTCGCTATCTGGACGTGGCCGACCACATCTGGCCGGTCACCCGACGCTTCATGGGCGCCCACACCTTCCTCTACAGGAGGACGGGTGGGCGCCTGGGGCACTCGTTCCCCGGGGTGCGCGGCAAGATGCTGCTGCTCGACCACGTCGGCGCCCGCAGCGGCACCCTGCGCACCTCCCCCCTGCTCTACGTCGACGACGGCGACAGCTTCGTCGTCATCGCCTCCAAAGGCGGCTTCCCCAGGCACCCGGCCTGGTTCCACAACCTCCGCGCCAACCCGGAGACGACGGTCCAGGTCGGGACCGAGCGGCTGCCGGTCCGCGCCCGCGTCGCCGACCCCGCCGAGCGCGAGCGCCTCTGGCCCAAGGCCGTCGCCGCCTACAAGGGCTACGAGGACTATCGCCAGCGCACCGACCGCCAAATCCCCCTGGTCATCCTCGAACCCCGCTAGCCGAAACCGCAATTGTTCCCGCTATGCGGAGAGAATCGCGGTCTCGGGCCACGGGCGGAGAGAAGTGCGGCTTCAGCGGTCCTCGGCTACGGGGGCGCCGGTGTCGGTGGCGAGGGACGGCGGCGGCCAGGGGCCGAGCCAGTCGTCGCGGGCGCCGTCGATCGTGATCGTCGTCCCGGAGACGAAGTCGCCGGCCGGCGAGGCCAGGTAGGCGACCATCCAGGCGATCTCCTCGGCGCGACCGGTGCGCCCGAGCGGGATCGAGCGGGCGACGTGGTCGAGCACCGCCCGCGGGTACTTCTCGAGGAAGGTCTCGGTTGCGAACTGGCCGGCGGCCAGGGCGCAGGTCTTGATCCCGAACCGCGACCACTCGATCGCCAGCGTCCGCATCATGTTTTCGACCGCGGCGCGGGCGGCGCCGGAGTGGACCATCCCCGGCATCCCGTTGTGGGGCGAGAGGGTGACGCTGATCACCTTGCCCGCTTCCTGCGGGATCATCGCCTTGGTCGCCGCCGCGTGGGTCATCAGCCAGGTGCCGTTGACGTTGAGGTCGATCACCGTGCGGAACCCCTTCGGCGTGATCGTCTCCGCCGGCGCCAGGAACTGGCCGCCGGCGTTGTTGAGGAGGACGTCGAGGCGGCCGTGGCGCTCGAGCAGGCGGTCGAAGAAGCGCGCGACCGGCTCCTCCTCGCGGATGTCGAGCGCTTCGTGCTCGAAGCTCCCGGCCAGGCCCGCCGCCAGCGCCGCCGTCTCCGCCAGCGGCTCCTCGCGGCGGCCGCAGCCGACGACGGTGGCGCCGAGCCGCGCCAGCTCCAGCGCGCTCGCCCGCCCGAAGCCGGTGCCGGCGCCGGAGACGGCGCAGACCCGTCCCTCCAGCAACCCCTCCCGAAACACCTGCGAATGCGAGCTTTCAGCCATCGCCGGCCAAGCCTATCGGCGCTCCCAGGGTCTTATATGTGGCGGCGATGAAGCTCCACGTCGAACCGCAGCCGCTGCACCAGCCGCTTGCCGGCGGCACCCCCGGCGCATCCGTCGCCGTCGAACCGATGGTCGCCGGCCACGCCGACTTCCCGCTGGCGGCGATGGTCGACCCGGGCGGCCGCTTCAAGAGCCTGAAGCTGCTGCGGGCGCTGCTCAGCGGCAAGAACCCGCACCTGATCCCGGTCCCCGCCTTCCTCATCCGCCACCCCAGCGCCGGCGCGATCCTCGTCGACACCGGCCTGCACCCCTCGATCGCGACCGACGGCCGCGAGAACTTCGGCGGGCTCGCCAACCGCCTCGGCAAGCCGAGCCTGAAACCCGGCGAAGACGTGCCGGCGCAGCTGCGCGCCAAGGGGCTCGACCCGGGCGAGATCCCGATCGTCGTCATGACCCACCTGCACCTCGACCACACCTCGGCGATCTCCGAGTTCCCGCGCTCGACCTTCGTCGTCAGCGCCACCGAGTGGGAGGCGGCGACCAACGGGCGCAAACCGGCCCTCAACGGCTACCGCCGCGCCCACTTCGACTACGCCTTCGAGTACCGCACGGTCGACTTCGACCGCGGCGGGATCGACTCCTACGCGACCTTCGGCCGCAGCTTCGACCTCTTCGGCGACGGCTCGGTCCGCCTCGTCTACACCCCGGGGCACAGCGCCGGCCACATGTCGGTGGTCTGCCGCCTCGCCCAGCGCGACTGCGTGATCGGCGGCGACGCGATGGACCTGGCCGGCCAGCTCGACGGCAGCCTGGCGCCGCCGCCGCGCCCCTTCGACGCCCACAACTTCCGCCGCTCGCTGCAGGAGCTGCGCCTCTTCCGCGCTCAGGTCCCGGACGCGATCATCACGCCCGGGCACGATCCGGAGTACTACTCGCGGCTGCAGAGCCGCTACGAGTAGCAAGCCCCTCGTACAGCTCGCGGACGCGGCCGAAGATCTCGGTCGCGACCTCGAGCTGGCGCTCACGCGTGGGATCGGCCTCGACCGGGAAGCTCAACGGCTCGCCGTACTGGACCGTGACGCGAGGGAAGCGCAGCCGCTTCCAGCGCCGCACCGTGGCCGATCCGTGGACCGCGACGGGGACGACCGGGGCGCCGCTCTCCAGGGCGATGCGGCCGATCCCCGGTTTCGGCTCGCCGAGCTCGCCGCTGCGCGAGCGGCCGCCCTCGGCGTAGACCAGCAGCGTGTCGCCGCGCTCGAGGATCGCCCGCGAGGTCTTCATCGCCTCCTCGTCGCGGTGGCCGCGGCGGATCGGGAAGGCGCCGCCATGCTTGTAGACGTAGGTGAGGACCGGCGGCCCGAACAGCTGCGACTTGGCCATGAAGCAGATCCGCCGCGGCAGGTAGAGGCCGACGAAGAAGTGGTCCATCTGGCTGAAGTGGTTGGGGGCGAGGATCACCGCCCCGTGCCTGGGCACGTTCTTGACGTCGATCTGGCGCACGCGGTAGAGCAGCCAGGTCGGCAGGCTGACGATCGCGCGGGCGAAGTTGTAGGTCCAGCCGATCTTGCGGCGGGCCGCCGCGTGGAACTCGTCGAAGTACTCCGCCGGGCGCGGGTCCTTGTAGACCTGTGGCTTCATGTCCGCCATAGCGTGGGTGGCGGGGGGCCGCCGTAGCTGGGTAACCTAGCCCGCGGCCCGGGTTACTCGGCCGCCGCACCCGCCGAATGGAGGGAGCGCCGCACCGCCTCGTGCCAGCCGGCGAGCAGCGCCTCGCGCTCGTCCTCCCCCATCCGCGGCTCGTAGCGCGCCGCCTGCCGCCACATCTCCCCGACCCGCTCGACGCTCCAGGCGCCGCTCGCCACCCCGGCCAGGTAGGCGGCGCCGAGCGCGGTCGTCTCCGCCAGCTCGGGCACCGCCACCGGCGCTCCCAGCACGTCGGCCTGGAACTGCATCAGCCAGCGGTTGGCGACGGCGCCGCCGTCGGCCTTGAGCAGCGCCAACCGCTCGCCGGCCGCCGCCTCCTGGGCGCGGACCGCGTCGACGGTCTGGTAGGCGATCGCCTCCAGCGCCGCCCGCGCCAGGTGGGCGCGGCCGCTGCCGCGGGTGAGGCCGACGATCGTGCCGCGCGCGTAGGGGTCCCAGTAGGGCGAGCCGAGGCCGGTCAGGGCGGGCACGAAGTAGACGCCGTCGTTGCCCTCCAGCGAGGCCGCCAGCGCCTCGCTCTCCGCCGCCGTCTCGATGATCCCGAGCCCGTCGCGCAGCCACTGCACGGCGGCGCCGGTGACGAAGATCGAGGCCTCCAGAGCGTAGGTGACCTCCTCGCCGATCCCCCAGGCGACCGTCGCCAGTAGCCCCTCCGGCGCCGGCGGCGGCTGCGGGCCGGCGTTGAGGAGGACGAAGCTGCCGGTGCCGTAGGTGTTCTTCGCGCTCCCCGGCCGCAGGCAGGCCTGGCCGAACAGCGCCGCCTGCTGGTCGCCGGCGACCCCGGCGATCGCGACCTCGCCGCCGAACTCGGTCGTCGTGCCGAAGACGCCGGCCGAGGGCAGCGGCTCGGGCAGGCGCGCTGGGTCGATCCCCAGCAGCTCGCACAGCTCCGGGTCCCAGGCGAGGCGGCGGATGTCGAACAGCATCGTCCGCGCCGCGTTGGAGTAGTCGGTGACGTGGCGCCCGGTCAGCTTGAACAGCAGCCAGGAGTCGATCGTCCCGAACACCGCCCGCTCGGCGACCGCGGGCACGTTGGCCGCCAGCCACTCGATCTTCGTCGCCGAGAAGTAGGGGTCGATCGTCAGCCCGGTCCGCTCCCGCACCAGCGCTTCGTGGCCGGCGACGCGCAGCTCGTCGCAGCGCGCGGCGGTGCGACGGTCCTGCCAGACCAGCGCGTTGTGCAGCGGCTCGCCGCTGGCCGGGTCCCAGGCGACGACGGTCTCGCGCTGGTTGGTGATCCCGATCGCCTCCAGCTCGTGGCCCTCGATGCCGGCGGCGGCGATCGCCTCGGCGGCGACCGCGCGGGTCACGTGCCAGATCTCGTTCGCGTCGTGCTCGACCCAGCCCGGGCGCGGGAAGTGCTGCTGGAACTCCGAGTAGGCGCGCCCGGCCAGCCGCCCCTCGCCGTCGAAGACCAGGCAGGTGCTGCCGGTCGTCCCCTGGTCGATCGCCAGGATCACGGCCGCTCCCCCGCCCCGCGCCGGCGCGGCCGCCGCCCGCCGGCCCGGCTGACGTAGACGCGGGCGAAGTCCCGGAGCTGGCGGCCGCGGTGGGCGAAGCCGGCGAGGCTGCGGCCGGTCGCCCGGTGCTCGAGGTCGAGCTCGTACTCGCGCAGGACGAAGCCGGCGCGGACCGCGTCGACCGTCATCCCGATCTCCATCCCGAAGCCACCGGCGAAGGGAAGCGTCGCACGCAGCGCCTCGACGCGCAGCGCCCGCTGGCCGGAGATCGGGGCCGCGGCCTCGGCGCCGCAGAGCCGGCGGACCGCCCAGCGGGCGAAGGACAAGGCGATCCCGAACCCGCCCCCGACCCGGCGTGAGAAGGCGGCGACGGCGAGGTCGCACTCGCCGGCCCGGACCGCCGCGACCAGCGGCGCCAGCCGCGCCGCCGACTCGCCGAGGTCGCCGTCGCAGAGGAGGACGAGCCGCGGCGACGGCGCCGCGCTCAGCGCCGCCTCGACGGCGGCGGTGACGTTGGCGCCCTTGCCGTGCGGGCGGCCGCGGCTGACGACCTGGGCGCCGGCGGCCAGCGCCAGCTCGGCGGTGCCGTCGCCGGAGGCGTCGTCGCCGACCCAGACCGCCGCCGCCGGGAACCGGCGCCGCAGCGCCGCCACCGTCGCCCCGATCCGGTCCGCCTCGTTGCGGGCGGCGACGATCACCGCCAAGCCGTCCCGCTCCTCGATTTCGCTCTGCCCCATCGCGTGGTTCCTTTGTCGCGCCATTCGCAACCTTGGAACCGCGCGCGCGGGTATTGTCCCCGCCCATGGCAGACATCGAGGCTCACATCACCGGCAACGTCTGGAAAATCGAGGTGGCGGTCGGCGACCAGGTCTCCGATGGCGACACCGTCGTCATCCTCGAGTCGATGAAGATGGAGATCCCGGTCGAGTCCGAAGACGACGGCGTCGTCAAAGAGATCCGCTGCGAGGAGGGCCAGGCGGTCAGCGAAGGCGATGTCCTCGTAGTCCTGGAGTAGCGCCAGGTGAACGAGCAGCTCGCGGGGGGCAAGCTCGAGCTCGACCGGCCGGCCGAGGCGGTCGCCCGGCTGCGCATCTCCAACCCCGAGCGCCGCAACGCGCTCGACCACGAGATCCTCGACGCGATCGCCGAGGCGCTGCCGGCGCTCGACCGCGGGATCGAGACCCGCTGCGTGCTGATCACCGGCGCGCCACCGGTCTTCTCCGCCGGCTACGACATCGCGACGATCCCCGAGGAGACCTTCGAGCGCGACGCCGAGGCGCTTGTCGCCCACCCCTTCCACGCGGCGATGGAGGCGATCGCGAACCACCCCTGGCCGACCGTGGCGGCGATCAACGGCCACTGCCTCGGCGGCGGCCTGGAGCTGGCGATCACCTGCGACCTGCGGATCTGCGCCGCCGGCGCCCAGCTCGGGATGCCGCCGGCGAAACTGGGGCTGATCTACGGCCACACCGGCCTGCGCAAGTTCCTCGACGTGGTCGGCCTGGCGCGGACCAAGGAGCTGTTCCTCACCGGCCGCAACCTCAGCGCCCTGCGAGCCGAGCGCTTCGGCCTCGTCAACGAAGTCGTCGACGACGACCGGCTCGGCCACGAGGCGGTGCAGCTGGCGGCCGCGATCGCCGCCAACGCGCCGCTCTCGATGCGCGGCAACAAGTCGGCGATCAACCTGCTGAACGCCGCGCCGGTGCTGACCGAGCAGCAGGAGGCGGGGCTGGTCGCCCTGCGCGAGTCGTGCTTCTCCTCGCGGGACCTGCGCGAGGGGATCCGCGCCTTCGCCGAGAAGCGCCGCCCGGAGTGGAGCGGGCAGTGAGCGCCGGGGCGCGCCGCGAGCTGGCCGCCTCCGACCCGACGATGGCGGCGCTGATCGAGCGGATCGGGCCGATCGACTTGGAGACGCGACTCGAGCGGCGCTCCGAAGAGCGCCCCGCCGACGCCTACGGCGCCCTGCTGCGGGCGATCGTCGGCCAGCAGCTCTCGACCAAAGCGGCGCGGACGATCTACCTGCGCGTGCTCGACCTCTTCGCCGGCGCCACCCCCTCGCCCGAGCAGCTGCTCGCGGTCGCCGAGGAGGACCTGCGCGGCGCCGGCCTCTCCGGCCGCAAGGTCGAGTACGTCCGCGACCTCGCCCGCCACGTGCTCAGCGGCGAGCTCGAGCTCGAGCGCTTCGACCAGCTCGGCGACGAGCAGGTGGCCGAGGAGATCGTCGCCGTCCGCGGCCTCGGCCAGTGGACGGCGGAGATGTTCCTGCTCTTCCACCTGCGCCGCCCCGACGTCCTCTCCGGCGGCGACCTCGGGATCCGCAAGGCGGTCCAGGTCGAGTACGGCCTCGAGGCGATGCCGACCCCCCAGCGCGTGCTCGAGATCGGCGAGCCCTGGCGCCCCCACCGCAGCCTCGCCAGCCTCTACCTCTGGGAGTCGCTGGCCAACGCCCCCGACGCCTGAGGCAGGCCCGGGAGTCGTGCCGAGAGCAGCCGGAGCTCAAGCTCCCCGCCGCCGCGCCGACAACAATCGACGCATGCGTCTTCGCCTCTGGATCAGCCTCGCGGCGATTTTCCTGATCGCGGCCGGATCGGTCGCTGCGGCGCTGATCGTCCATTCCCGCGACACCCAGAGCTTCGACCGCGAGCAGCGCGACGAGGCGATCCGGGCGGCCCGCCAGGCCGAGAACGTGGCGGCGCTCTCGGTCGGCGAGCTCTCCAGCGCCGCCACCTTCTTCCAGATCGACGGCGACGTCAACCGGCATGAGTTCGAAGTCGTCGCCCGCTCGATCCTCGATGAGGGGTCGCTGCAGGGCGCGGCCTTCATCCAGCGCGTCCCCGCCGCCAACCGCGCCCGCTACGAACGCGTCCACCGGGTCGTGATCAGCGACCGGATCGGCGGCACCCGCCACCGCTCCGGATCGCGGCCGGTCTACTACCCGATCAGCTACGCGGTCGCCGGACTGCCGACAGCGATCGTCCGCGGCTATGACATGCGGGCCGACTCCGACCGCGCCCGCTACCTGGCCCGCGCCCGCGACACCGGCAAGCCGGTCTCGACCCCGGTCCTGCCGCTGCTGCTCGGCGGCGTCGGCGTCAACGTCTACCAGGCGGTCTACCGCGACGGCGCCCCCACCCGCACGGTCGCCGAGCGCCGCCGTGCCCTGGTCGGCTTCGCCGCCGCCGCCTTCCAGGTCGGCGACCTGGCCGCGGCCGCGATCGCCAACGTCCCCAAGGCCAACGAAGTCCAGCTGGTCGTCAACCGCGACGTCGTCCTCGGCCCCGAGGAACAGCTCGACGACCCGGCCCGGGCGAAGTTCCAGGTCGCCGACCGCACTTGGCTGCTGGTCGTCCGCGACCCGAGCCGACCGAGCATCGCCCTGCCGCTACTGCTCGGCGCCGTCGGCATCTCCCTCGCCGCCGTACTGGCCGCTCTGATCTTCGTCTGGAGTCGCAACGAACGGATGCAGGAGCTGCAGCGCGAGGCCAGCGAGGACCCGCTGACCGGGCTGAAGAACCGGCGCCGCTTCGACGAAGACCTGCGGCTGGCGCTGGCCCGGGCGCGGCGCGAGCGCACCACCGGGGCGCTGGTGATGCTCGACCTCGACCACTTCAAGCAGGTCAACGACACCCGCGGTCACCCGGCCGGCGACCAGCTAATCGTCGAGATCGCCGACGTCCTCCGCGAGCGCACCCGCGAAAGCGACGTCCTCGCCCGCCTCGGCGGCGACGAGTTCGCGGTGATCCTGCCCCGCTGCACGGTCGGTGAGGCGCGCCTGGCGGCAGAGGCGATCGCCCGCGCGATCCGCGAGCACGAGCCGCTGCGCGGCGAGATCGACCCGCTCACCGCCAGCGTCGGCGTCGCCATGTTCGGCGACCGCGCCCGCACCAACATCGCCGCGATCGTCTCCGAGGCCGACGCCGCGATGTACGAGGCCAAGGACGGCGGCCGCGACGGCGTCCGCGTCTTCGACCGCCACGCGATCGTCGACGACGTCTAGATGTAATCCCTGAGCCCGTTGTTTCATCCGGGCCTCCTTGAAGGCTGGGGGTGTCGAGCCACCCAGCAACAAGGAGAAGACCCGGATGAAGCTCCACGGTAACGCCGCCCTCAGCCTGAACCAGCGCCGGCGCCGGGCCACGCGCGTCGCCGTGGTGCGGTGGTCGCTCACCTCGGCGGCCGCTGCCGCCGTGGTGAGCGAGCCGACCGCCCGCAAGTGGGCACGTCGCT
>CAZHLT010000089.1:0-16217 GCA_964533285.1 uncultured Conexibacteraceae bacterium
GGATCGCGGAGAGCTGCGCGGCTGGCGCCGCGCGCGGCCGCGCCCGCGCCCCGGGCCCCGGCCGGCGCGAGGTGAGCCGCCCCGCCGCCGCGGCGCCCCCGCTCGGCTCGCTGGCGCTCTCCGGCCCGCGCGGCGCCGCCGGCCGTGCCTTCGACGCCTACCTCGGGCTGCGCCGGCGGCGCGGCGGCGCGCTGATGATCGTCGGCTTCGAGGGCGAGGAGGAGTCGGTGGCGCGGCGCCGGGCGCTGGCGGTGCGGGCGCTGCGCGCCGGCGGCGCCGCCTACCTCGGCCAGGCCGCCGGCCGCTCCTGGGAGCACGGCCGCTATCGGGGGCCCTACCTGCGCGACCTGCTGATGGCGGAGGGGGCGCTGGTCGAGACGCTCGAGACCTCGCACACCTGGTCCCGGCTCGGCGAGCTGAAGGCGGCGGTTGGCGGCGCGATCGAGCGGGCGCTGGCCGAGCAGGGGACGCCCGGCTTCCTCTGGTGTCACCTCTCGCACGCCTACGCCGACGGCGCCTCGCTCTACTTCACCTTCGCCGCCGGCGCCCGCCGCGGCGCCGAGATCGAGCAGTGGCGGGCGGTCAAGCGGGCCGCCTGCGAGGCGATCGTCGCCTGCGGCGCGACGATCAGCCACCACCACGCGGTCGGCCGCGACCACCTGCCCTACATGCGCGACGAGGTGGGGGAGACCGGCGTCGAGGTCCTGCGCGCGGTCAAGGCCCAGCTCGATCCCGCCGGGATCATGAACCCGGGGAAGCTGATCCCCGGCTGATCTGGCCGGCGCACGCCGGCGTCTTCGGTCGCTTGTGTGCAGAGCACACGGCGCTCCCCGCGTCCTTGGCCTGCTTGGCCAGATCAGCCGGCTACTCTTCTTCTTCCTTCTTCAGTTCTTCGAGGCGGAACTGGGCGCCGACGATCGGGCCGGTGACTTCGCCGCGCAGGACTTCGCTGCCGGTGTAGTCGGGCGTCGTCTTTTCCTGCGCCGCCGCCTTCAGCGAGGCGGTCAGCTGGGCGTCAGCGGTGCGGGTGAGGACGAGGTCGGTGAAGGTTTCGTCGGCCAGGTAGGCGAGGACTTCGACCGGGACTTCGAACTTGGCGGCGATCCGGCCCCGCGGCGCCTTGGTCGAGGCCAGCGGCAGCATCTTCTGCGGGTTCTTCGAGAGCCAGATCGTGTATGCCTCGCCCTTCCCGGTCGGCTCCAGGCCCTGGGCGGCGAACTCGAGCGCCAGCGACTTCTTCACCCTGCCGAAGATCGCGACCCCCTTGCCTTTGCCGCCGTCGACCGCGGTCAGCGTCGCCTTCGTCAGTTCGTTGGCGGCGGCTTCGCCCTTGCCCCCGCCGGCGCCGCCGGCAGTCGTTTCGCCGGCAGTCGTCGCCCCCGCGGCGGTCGTCGTGCCCGATTCTTCATCGTCGCCGCCGCCGGTGACGATCAGGATCACCGCGACGAGGGCGATGATCGCCACCGCGGCGCCGATCGCCGCCCGCATCCCCGGCCCGGAGGGGAGCTTCACCCCGCCAGCCGGGACGCTCGGCCGTCGCGCCCCTGCCGGTTTGGGCTCCGGTGGCTCGGCGCCGGCGTTCGCCGCAGGTTCCCGCGGCTGCCCCGCAGCCGCCGGCTCCTGCGGCTCCGCCGCGGCGCTCGCCGGCTCGCCCGCGCCCGCCGTCGAATCCGCCACCGCCGGGGCTGGCTCGGCGGACGGTGGTGCCTCCGCGGCCTGCTTCGACTCCGTCTGCAGCGCGCCTTCGGCGTCGAGCTCGGCCAGCGCCACGGCGACGCGGCTCCGCACCTCGTCGACCGAGATGCCCATCAGCGCCGCGATGTCCTCGTAGCCCTGCTCGCCCCGCTGGGCGACCATGCGCAGCATCGCCCTCTGGTCGTCGCTCAGCCCCATAGCCAGCCGCAACCCTACGCGCCCGACACCCCGGAACGACAGCGCCCCGCGTCGGGCTAGTCAAGACTTAACCTGACCTCATGACCTTTGTAACCCTGTGGGTGACAAAGGTCATGAGGTCGGCTGGCGTTTAGGGTTCGCGGCGATGGCCGACCGGTTGGAGCTGCCGCCGCCCTTCGATGGGATGACTTCGCCCTTCGACGAGCTGATCGGGGGCGAGGTGCTCAGCGTCGACCCCGACGACGCCCGCGCCCGGGTGCCGATGCGCGAGCAGCTGGCGCAGCCGTTCGGGATCATGCACGGCGGTGTCTACTCGAGTCTGGTCGAGGGACTCTGCTCGCTGGCGACCGCGGTCGCCGTCTGGGACGAGGGCAGGATGACCGTCGGCCAGGCGATCAACGTCAACTTCCTGCGCCCGGTCAGCGCCGGCCACGCCGAAGTCCGCGCCCGCGCCCGCCACCGCGGCCTCACCACCTGGATCTGGCAGGCCGACATCGTCGACGACAACGAGCGCCTCTGCGCCACCGCAACGATGACGATGGCCGTGCGCCGCCGACCCGAGAAGGCCTGATCAGCCGCGGAAGCGGTTGGTGATCGGGAGGCGGCGGTCCTTGCCGAACGCCTTCGGCGTGATCCGGATCCCCGGCGCCGCCTGGCGCCGCTTGTACTCGGCCCGGTCGACCAGCCGGATCACCTCGTCGACGGTGTCCGCCGGCAGGCCGGCGGCGATCATCTCCTCGCGCCCCTGGTCGCGCTCGACGTAGGCCTCGAGGATACGGTCGAGCAGCTCGTAGGGGGGCAGCGAGTCGACGTCGCGCTGGTCGGGGCGCAGCTCGGCCGAGGGCGCCCGCTCGATCACGCTGGCCGGGACCAGCTCGCGCTCGGCGCGCTCGTTGCGGTGCCGCACCAGCTCGTAGACGAGCATCTTGGGGACGTCCTTGATCACCGCGAAGCCGCCCGCCATGTCGCCGTAGAGGGTCGCGTAGCCGACCGACATCTCGCTCTTGTTGCCGGTCGTCAGCACCAGCCAGCCGTGGCGGTTGGAGAGCGCCATCATCAGGTTGCCGCGGATCCGCGCCTGGATGTTCTCGGCGGTCAGGTTCGCCTCCGAGGGCCGGGTCGGGTCGCGCGGGACGGCCGCCTCTTCCTCCTCGAGCAGGCCCGCCAGGGCGGCGTCGTAGGAGGACATCAGCTGCCCGATCTCGATCTCCATCAGCTCGCAGCCGAGGTTGAGAGCGATATTTCTGGCGTCGCGCTGGGTTTCATCGCTGGAATGAGGCGACGGCATCACCACGCAGCTGACCCGCTCGGGCCCGACCGCGTCGACCGCCAGCAGCGCCACCAGGGCGGAGTCGATGCCGCCGGAGAGGGCGAGGCCGACGTGGCGGAAGCCGTTCTTCTCGACGTAGTCGCGGAGGCCGAGGGTCAGCGCCGCGTAGACCTCGTCGATGTCGGCCAGCGGCTCGGCCAGCGTCCCGGGCGGGCCTGGGACCTCGCAGACCAACAGCTCCTCCTCGAACTGGGCGGCGCGGGCGAGGGTCGTCCCGTCGGGGGCGATCAGCATGCTCTGGCCGTCGAAGACGAGCTCGTCCTGGCCGCCGACGAGGTTGCAGAAGGCGAAGTGGGCGCCGTACTCGCGCGCCCGCGCGGCGAACATCGTCTCCCGCTCGCGGCCCTTGCCGCGGTGGTACGGCGAGCCCGAGGGGTTGGCGATCAGCCGCGCGCCAGCTTCGGCCTCGGCCTGCCCCGGCGGCCCCGGCGTCCAGCAGTCCTCGCAGATCGTCAGCCCGACCGGGGTGCCGGCGACGTCGACGAGCAGCGGCTCGGAGCCGGCGACGAAGTAGCGCTGCTCGTCGAAGACGGCGTAGTTGGGCAGGCGGTTCTTGCGGTAGACGGCGCGGACGGCGCCGTCGGCGAGCAGCGCGGTCGAGTTGTAGGCGTGGCGGAAGCTGCCGTCGGCCGCCGGCTCGGCGAAGCCGACGAGGACCGAGATGCCGGCGACGCCGGCCGCCAGCTCCTCCAGCACCCGCTGGTTGGCGGCGATGAAGTGGGGCTTCAGGTAGAGGTCCTCGGCCGGGTAGCCGGGCAGGCAGAGCTCGGGGAAGATCGCCAGCTCGGCGCCGGCGGCGCGGGCATCGCCGATCCAGGCGGCGATCTTGGCCGCGTTGCCGTCGAGATCGCCGACCGTGGGGTCGATCTGGGCGAGGGCTACGCGCATCGGTGTCGGCTGGAGCGGCGGATCGGCGAAGTATCGCCGGCCCGGCGCCCGGACACCTCTCCGACCGTGCATAGCAGGGATTTAGCCGCTCTCAGTAGGCTGCGGAGGATGTGGATCAGCCGTCGCCTCCTGGCCGGCCTTGCGGCGGCGGCGCTGCTGGTCTGGGCCGTCCTGCCCGCCTCCGCCGGCGCCGCCCCGCACCTCGCCCGGGCGCAGGTCTCGCCGCTCGCCTCCAACGCCCAGAAGCCCTTCATCGCGCCGAAACCGCGCCCGACCGAAGCCCGCGGCCGGCCAACCGATGACCCCGATCCCAACCGCAACGCCTACTCGGTCCCGGAGGCGCCGCGCTCGCCGGCCTGTACGCCCCACTTCTGCGTCCACTGGGTCGCGGTCGGGCTCGACGCCCCCAGCCTGACCGACTCCGACGGCGACGGTATCCCCGACTTCGTCGAGCGGGTGCAGCGGGTCGCCGAACACGTCCACCTGGTCGAGAACGACAAGCTCGGCTGGCGCGAGCCGAAGAGCGACGGCACCAAAGGCGGCGGCCACGGCAAGACCGACATCTACCTCTCGCAGATCGGCGGCGAACTGTTCGGCTACGCGGCGCCCGACTCCGGCCAGGCGACGAAGACGCACCGGCTGCCGCGGCGCCTGCACGGCTACCTCGTCCTCGACAACGACTACAGCCCGTTCGAGTTCCCGCACACCAGCCAGATGCACGACCTCGAGGTGACGCTGGCGCACGAGTACAACCACATCCTCCAGTTCAACTACGACGTCTTCCAGGACCCCTGGTTCGCCGAGTCGACCGCGGTCTGGATGGAGGACCAGGTCTACAACCAGATCAACGACTACCTGCGCTACGTCGGTCGCTGGGTGCACCGCTACGACACGCCGTTGACGACCAGCTCGATCAAGGAGTACGGCTCGGCGGTCTGGAACCAGTGGCTGGCCCGCCACTACGAACCCGCGATCGTCCGCAGGACCTGGGCCGGCGCCCTGCGCTCGCGCCCGGGCGGCTTCTCGGTCAACGCCTACGAAGACTCGATCCGCACCGCCGGGACCTCCGACTTCAGCCACGACTTCGCCCGCTTCGCCGCCGACGTCGCCGAGTGGCGGACCGGCAAGGGCTTCCGCGAGAGCCGCCTCTTCCCCGACATGCCGCGCCAGGGCCACCTGCCGCTCGGCGGCCAGCGCCTCACCCGCCAGCTCAACCACGCGACCTTCACGATGCTGCGGGTGCGGCCCGAGGCCGGGCGCGCCGTCGTCGTCCACGTCCAGTCCCCGCGCGGGGTCGAGACCGGGCTGGCGCTGGTCGGCCGGATCGGCGGCGAAAAGCACGGCGAGGTCGTGAAGCGGCTCGACTTCCGCGGCGGTGGCGGCAAGCTGCGGGTGCGGCTGCCCGACCCCGGCCGCTTCAACCGGATCACCGCGGTCGTCGTCAACGCCGACGCCCGCGCCAACGGCTTCAACGCCGGCCGCCTCGACTGGCGCTACCTGACCGACCGCCTCCCGTTCGAGATCTCGGGCCGCCTGGTCAAATAAGGCGCCGCCTCCTCCGCTCCAGCGGGGGCCAGACAGGGCAAGAACGCAGGGGGCTGAATAGCAGCGCTGTCGAACCATCCGCCGTCGCGGAGGATTTACCGGGTGGGAGGCCGGGCAATCTTCCGCGATGAGCGGCCTAGGGCGTCGGCTCGGCCGCGGTGGCGGCGCTGCCGTTGGCGGCGGTCGCGGCGCGGCTTCGCGGCGCCCGCCGCTGCGGCGCCGTGGCAACGACCTCCTCGGTCGCCGCTTCGAGGTCGAGGGCGAAGCTCTCGAGGTCGGCCAGCGCGTCGTAGTCGCCGATCAGGCCGAAGTTGACCTGGCCGTTGTAGGACATGATCCCGACGCAGAGCGCCTGGCGGCGGGCCAGCGGCACCATCGGGAAGATCGACTCCATCTTGCGCCCCAGCACGTAGAGCGGGAACTGCGGCCCGGGGACGTTGGTGACGACGAGGTTGAAGAAGCGCTGGGCGGGCTGCAGGCGGGCGGCCTGGGAGGCGATCGTGGTCGGCGCGAAGTCGGTCAGCTTGGTCAGGATTTCGGCGCCGACCGCCTGCCCGGAGGTCTTCAGGTCGCCCATCGACTCGGTGAGGACCTGCAGCCGCTCGACCGGGTCCTCGCACCAGACCGGCAGCGGCGCCATCATCGCCGAGATCCGGTTGCCGAGGGCGCCGTGCTCGTTGGCGGCGCGGACGCTGACCGGCACCATCGCCCGCATCTCCAGGCCCTCGGTGTCGTGACCGCGGGCGCGCAGGTAGCGGCCGATGCCGCCGGCGACGATCGAGAGGATGACGTCGTTGACGGTGCCTCCGTGGGCGTCTTTGACGCGCTTGAGGCCGGCGAGGTCCGTCTGGGTCATGGCGAAGCGGCGGTGGGGCCCGATCTCGACGTTGAAGACGGTGCTCGGGGCGGAGATCCCGGCGCCGACGATCTTCGAGGTGGCGCCGATCTCGTTCAGCAGCTTGCGCGGGCCGCGGAACACCGCGCGCACCCCGCGGACGATCTCCTTCGGGCTGGTCAGGCGCTCGCGCCAGGCGTCGCCGAGCAGCTTCAGGTCGGTCGGTTCGGGCCGCGCCAGCCAGGGCGGGGCGGTGGCCGGGGTGCCCTCCGGCTCGCGGTCGAGGTCGAAGAGGACGGTGGTGATGTCGACGCCGGAGACGCCGTCGACCAGCGCGTGGTGGCTCTTGCCGATGATCGCGAAGCGGTCGCCTGCGAGGCCCTCGACCAGCCACAGCTCCCACAGCGGCTTGCTGCGGTCGAGCTGCTGGGAGAAGATCCGCGCCGCCAGATTGCGCAGCTGCTCGTCGGAGCCCGGCGCCGGCAGCGCGGTCTGCCGCACGTGGTAGTCGAGGTTGAGATGGGGGTCGTCGACCCAGACCGGGCGGCCCTGGTCGAGCGGCACGAAGCGCAGCTTCTGGCGGAAGCGGGGGACCAGGTGCAGCCGCGAGGCGATGTGCTCGCGGAACTCCTCGTGGCTCGGCGCCGACCCCTCGAAGATGCTGGTCGAGGCGACGTGCATGTGGGCGCCGCCCCGCTCCAGGTGCAGGAACGACGCGTCGAGCCCGCTCAACCTGTCGGCGGTCATCGGGTCATCTTCGCACGACGTCTTGCAGCGGTCCAATTGTGTGCGTTCGCTCACATTTGCGCTGCCGCGGCCCTCCTAACGTGTTCTGCTCCTAAACGAAGAACCCATCTGCCGAGTCCCCCCGCCACGCGCGGCGGGGATCGGGGGACCCAATTGCCGCGGTGCGCAACCGACGCCGCGGCCGGGGCGAATCGGGCGCTGAGACGCCCGTAGCGAGCAGCCGCTTCGGCGCCGCCCGCGAGCCCGTCAGCTAACCCCGTAGGCAGCGAGAAAGTGAGTGTTGAGACGAATGCGATACCTCCTGCCAGCGGTGGCCGCGGCCGCCGCGCTGACGGTCGGAGTCGCGAGCGGCGCCCCGGCGGCCTCGCACCACCACCACCGCTCCCACCACCGCGTCAACAGCCACCTGGCCCTGCACCTCTCCGGCCACTCGGTCCTCGCCGGCAACGGCGTCGCCGTCCACGGCCGCGTGCGGCCCGGCGGCAAGCGGCGGATCAAGCTCGTCTTCCGCGGCGCCGACGGCGGCGTGCTGAAGACGACCAGCCGCGCCGACGGCCGCTTCTCGGTGCGCTGGAAGCCACGCGGGATCGGGACGTATGAGATCCGCGCCTACGGCGTCCACACCCGCCACGCGCGGCGCGGCGCCAGCAAGGCGCGGCAGCTGACCAGCTTCCGCTACGCCGGCGCCTCCTACTACGGGCCGGGCCTGTACGGCAACGGCGTCGCCTGCGGCGGCACCCTGACCCCGAGCACGCTCGGCGTCGCCAACAAGACGCTGCCCTGCGGCACGATGGTCACCCTGCGCTACCACGGGCGCTCGGTCACGGTGCCGGTGATCGACCGCGGGCCGTACGTCGCCGGCCGCGACTACGACCTCACCGAGGCGACCCGCAACCGCCTCGGCTTCCCTGGCGTCGACACCCTGCTCGCCGACCACTAACCATGCATCCCGTGGTTCCTTTGTCCGCCCTGTGCGGACAAAGGAACCACGATCAGGCCGGGAGGACGAGCCGCAGCTGCGGCTCGTCCTCCTCGCCGCCGTCCTCGGACTCGCCGGCGAAAGCGGCAAGGCGGACGCCCAGCAGGCGCACCGGCCGCTGCGGGTCATACGCGCGCAGCAGCTCCAGCGCCAACGGCACGACGACCGCCGGGTCGTTGGTCGGCTCCTCGACCGTGTGCGAGCGGGTGACGTTGGTCCAGTCGTCGAGGCGGACCTTGATCCCGATCGTGCGACCGGCGAGCTCCTTCTTGGCGAGGCGGCGGCAGAGCTCCTCGCCGAGCTCGGTCAGGTGGCGCTCCATCTCGGCCCGGTCGCCGACGTCGGCGTCGAAGGTGATCTCGGTCGACTGCGACTTGGTCTCGCGCTGGACCGTCACCGGAGTCTCGTCGTGCAGCCGCCCGCGGGCGTGCAGCCAGGCGCCCGAGCGCGGCCCGAAGGCCGCTTCCAGCTCCTCGCGCTCGGGCCGCCAGAGGTCGGCCAGGGTGGCGATCCCCATCCGCTCGAGCTTCTGCACCGTCTTCGGCCCGATCCCCGGGATCAGGCCCGGCGAGTCGAAGGCGAAGCGGCGCAGCGCCTCCTCGCGCGAGAGCACGACCAGGCCGGCCGGCTTGCCCAGCTCGCTGGTGATCTTCGCCAGCATCCGGCTCTCGGAGATCCCGACCGAGCAGGTCAGCCCGGTCTGCTCGCGGATCTGGGCGGCGATCCGCCGCATCGTCGCCTTTGGCGAGTAGAGGCCGGTGAGGTCGAGGTAGGCCTCGTCGAGCCCGACCACCTCGACCGTCTCGGCGTTGCGCCGCAGCACTTCCATCACCCGCGCCGAGGCCTCGCGGTAGGCGGGGAAGTCGGGCCTGATGAAGACCGCGTCCGGCAGCCGCCGCCGCGCCGTCGCCGCCGGCATCGCCGAGTGGATCCCGGCCAGCCGCCGCGCCTCGTAGCTCGCCGTCGTCACCACCGCCCGCGGCCCCGAGCCGCAGACGACGACCGGCTTGCCCTTCAGCTCCGGCTGCTTGCGCAGCTCGACCGAGGCGTAGAAGGCGTCCATGTCGAGGTGGGCCACCACCCGCGGCCAGTCCTTGATTTCCGCCACCGGCCCACGGTACGCCGCCGGGCGGCGGCAGCGGCGCAGCATCGAACCGGTCGTGAAAGTGTTCCCACTCCGGAGTCCCCGTATGCCGCGACGACCGATCCGCACCCCGCTCGCCCTGCTCGCCGCCCTGCTTGCGCTCGCGGCCGGCGCCGGCGGCGCGAGCGCCGCCCCGCGGCCGCTGATGCTGGACCCCTTCTTCGGCACCGGCGGCGTCGTCTCCAGCGGCACCTTCATGCCCGGCTTCCACCGCGCCGGCGGGCTCGCCGTCACCGCCCGCCGCGCGATCCTGCTGGCGAGCTCGGGGCAGGGGGGAGTGACGCTGGCGCGCTTCTACCCCGACGGCGACCTCGACAGCGGCTACGCGGCCGGGGTGGGGGTGCTGCGACTGCCGAGCCTGAGCGCGGCCGACGACGTCGTCGCCCGCAGCGACGAAGGCGCCTACCTGCTGACCGAAGGCACGACCGTGACCCGGGTCGGTCCCAGCGGCCTGCTCAGCGAAGGCTTCGGCGGCGGCTCGGTCTACGTCCCCGGGCTCGACCCGCGCCTCGCCTCGCTCCACTTCTGGTCGCTGGCGGCGCTGCCGGACGGCGGCGTCCTCGTCGCCGGGATCCGCTTCGGCTCGCCGCGGATGGTCGTCGTGCGGCTGCTCGCCGACGGCACCCCCGATCCCGCCTTCGGCGAAGCCGGGCTGGCCACGGTGCCGATCGCCGGCCGCGGCAGCGGCGCCTTCGAGGTCGCCGTCGGCCCCGACGGCCGCATCGTCCTCGGCGGTTACGCCGAGGGCCGGCCGGCGCTGGCGCGGCTGCTGGCCGACGGTCGCCCCGACCGCGGGTTCGGCGCCGACGGCGTGGTGCTGGCGCCGAAGCGGCTGCGCGGCCGCATCACCGCCCTCTCGCTGCGCCCGCACGGCGGCGTCGTCGTCGCCGGCCCGGGCTTCGCCTGGAAGCACGAGGGGTCCGGCCTCTTCCTGCTGCGCTTCGGCCGCGCCGGCGGCCTCGACCGCGGCTTCGGCCCGGCCAATCTGGCGACCCCGCTGCGGCGCTACGCGACCCCGACCGCCGTCGCCCTCCTCGGCGGCCGCATCCTCGTCTCCGCCACCGGCCCCGAACCGGCGCTGAAGCTCTTCACCCGGCACGGCCGCCCGCTGCGCTCCCTGACAGGGGTCCCCGGGGTGCCTAGCCACCAGTTCGACGGCGTCCACGCCGTCGCCCAGGGCGGCAAGCTGCTCTTCACCTGGACCCCGGAGCACCGCATCGGCCGCGGCGAAATCCGGCTGCAGCGCTTCCTCATCCGCTGAAATTCAGCCTGGAACCGGCGCCGGGCAGCCGCTAGCCTCCCGGGCGATGTCCGCGGTCGCCCACAGGAAGGTCGAGGAGATCGACGCGATCGGCGGCGTCCTGCCGGGGATCCAGATGCACCGGGTCGCCGCCTCCCTCGACGTCGGCGCCTTCGGCATCTCGATCATCGAGATGGAGCCGAACGCCGACGCCTACCCCGAGCACGACCACTCGCCTCAGGGCAAGGGCGGCGAGATGTTCGCCCAGCGGCCGCAGCAGCTCGAACAGGAAGAGGTCTACGTCGCGCTGCGCGGCTCCGGCACCCTGATCGCCGACGGCGAGGAGTACCCGCTCGACCCCGACCACATCGCCAAGGTCCCGCCCGAGGTGACCCGCAAGGTCGTCGCCGGCCCCGAGGGCCTGCGCCTGCTGGCGCTCGGCGGCACCGCCGGCCAGGCCTACCTGACCGGCGGCACGCTTTAACCTGGGGCCGTGGCATCCGCCGAGGCGAAGAACCTGGAGGCGATCTCCAAGGCGATCGACCAGCACAACGCCAACTGCCCGTTCCCGGCGGCGGAGGTGCGGATGAACCCGTTCGAGGTCGAGCGCCTCGGCTGGGAGGAGATCCGCGGCCTCCCGGTCGTCCCCGACGACGCGATCGGCACCGGCCGCTTCCGCATCGTCTGCTCCCGCGACCTCGAGGGCGACGGCCTGGAGATAGTCGAGGCCGTGGGCCAAGAGCTGGAGACGGTCACCCCGGTCCAGAACTAACCGCGAAACCGCAGAAACCGGCCTATATGGCGGGTTTTCGCAGACTCGCGTGCCGTCAGAGCCAGTTTTGGGCTTCGGCGTTGAGTTGGGCGAATTCGCCGGTCAGCATGAGGATGCCCATGCCGATCAGGATCAGGCCGCCGACGGCGACGACCAGCTGGTAGTGGCGCTTGACGACGGTGAAGGCGGTGGTCATCCGCGAGAAGGCGAGGGCGGTGAGGAGGAAGGGGATCGCCAGGCCGGCCGAGTAGATCGCCAGCAGGAAGGCGCCGTGGCCGGCCGAGCCGGTGGCCGCGGCGGCGCCGAGGATCGCGCCCAGGGTCGGGCCGATGCAGGGGCTCCAGGCGATCGCGAAGGCGGCGCCGGCGACGATCGGGCCGCCCTTGCCGGCCCGCGAGAGCAGGGCGTCGATGTGCCACTCGCGGTTCAGCCGGGTGACGAACATCGAGGCGATGAAGAGGACGCCCATGGCGACGATCAGGGCGCCGGAGATCTTCGTCAGCAGGTCGCGGTTCTCGAGCAGGAAGGAGCCGATGCCGGTGGCGCCGAGCCCGAGCAGGATGAAGATCGCCGAGAAGCTGGCGACGAAGAGCAGGCTGGGGCCGAGCACGCGGCGCCAGCCGGCGTCGCTCAGCTCCGCCGCGGAGACGCCAGTGACGGCCGAGAGGTAACCGGGCACGAGCGGCAGCACGCAGGGGGAGAGGAAAGAGACGACGCCGGCTGCCAGGGCGGCGAATATCCCCACTCCGGCAGCCGGATCGGAGCTGATTACGGCGTTTACCACGGGGCCTCAGGTTACCCTCCCGGCGGTGGCGAGCGGTCAGCCAGAAACGGGTCTGTTCAACGCCAGCGGCCTGGCCCGGCGCCTGCCCGTCTCCGGCCTGTTCGCGATCGGCCCCGCGCGGCCGGGGCCGGCGGTCCGCCGCGGCTTCCTCGTCGCCGTGCCGGTCGGCCTCTCGCTGGTGCTGGAGCTGGGCTTCGACGCGCCGACCAAGGGCGCGATCGGCACCGGGGCGCTGCTCGCCGGCTTCCCGGGGCTCGACGCGCCCGCCGGGCCGCGGGCGGCCTGGCAGGCGGCCTCGGCGCCGGTGATCGCCGTGGCCGCCGCGCTCGGCATCCTCAGCAGCCAGGCGACGCCGGCCGCGGTGCTGACGATCGGCCTGCTCGGCGCCGCCGCCGGCTACTGCTTCTCGGTCTCGCTGCGGCTGGCGATCTACGGCCTCTCGGTGGCGCTGGGGATGGTCGTCGCCCAGGGCCTCTACCTGCCGGTCTCCGACGTGGCGCCGGCGCTCCTCTACGTCACCGCCGGCGGCCTCCTGCAGGCGCTCTGGTCGCTGCTCGTCTGGGTCTTCGTCGACCGCGCCGCCGAGGAGCCCGAGCTCGGCTGGAGCAGCCGCCGCGCGCTCGCCGCCCTGCGCTCGAGCTGGACCCTGTCCTCGCCGGCCGCCCGGCACGGGGTCCGCTTCGGTGCCGCGCTCGCCGCCGGCGTCCTCGTCTACCGCGTCTTCGACCTCGAACAGCACGGCTTCTGGATCCCGCTGACGATCCTCTTCGTGATGCGGCCCGAGCGCGGGGAAACCGACCGGCGGCTGATCCTGCGGGCGGTGGGCACGGTGCTGGGCCTGCTCCTCGCCACCGCGCTGGCGGAGGCCCTGAGCGGCGAGGACCTCGTCATCGCGCTGCTGCTGACGGTGGCCGCGGCCCTCTCCTTCGGCCTGCTCACCGTCCAGTACGCGCTGTTCACGGCGGCGATCACGACCTACGTCGTCCTCCTCGTCGACACCCTCGGCGAGGGTGCCTGGCACGCCGTCGGCCAGCGCCTGGTGGGGACCGCGATCGGCATCGCGATCGCCTTCCTCGCCTGGCGCCTGTGGCCGAACCCGAGCCCGCCCGGTAGCCTTACTGGCTGATCAGCCAAACGCCGCCTCGGGAGAGCGGCACGCGACAGGAGCAGACTTTGAGCGACCGGACGTTTGTGATCGGTGTCGGGATGACCAAGTTCGAGAAGCCCGGGACCAAGGAGGGCGACTACCCCGACTGGGCCAAGGAGGCGGGCGAGAAGGCCCTCGCCGACGCCGGCATTCCCTACGAGGACGTCGAGCAGGCCTACGCCGGCTACTGCTACGGCGACTCGACCTACGGCCAGCGCGCGCTCTACCAGCTGGGGCTGACCGGGATCCCGGTCGTCAACGTCAACAACAACTGCTCGACCGGCTCCTCGGCGCTGTTCATGGCCCGTCAGGCGGTCAAGGGCGGCCTCGTCGACTGCGCGATGGCGATCGGCTTCGAGAAGATGGAGAAGGGCAGCCTCGGGATGAAGTACACCGACCGCACGCCCGCCCTCGACAAGCACATGATGCGGATGTTCGAGATCCGCTCGGCCGAGGAATCGCCGTTCGCGCCGCAGATGTTCGGCAACGCCGGCCGCGACCACATGCAGAAATACGGCTCGACCGCCGACCACTACGCCTGGATCGGGTGGAAGAACCACAAGCACTCGGTCAACAACCCCTACGCCCAGTTCCAGGACGAGTACACGCTGGAGGACATCAAGGCGGCGCGGATGATCCACGACCCGCTGACCAAGCTGCAGTGCTCGCCGACCTCCGACGGGGCCGCCTGCGCGATCGTCGCCTCCGAGCGCTACGTCGACCAGCACGACCTCTGGGACAAGGCGGTCGAGATCGTCGGCCAGTCGATGGTCACCGACCTCGGCACGACCTTCGACGAGGACGCCGACTGCATGACGATCGTCGGCGCCGACATGTCGCGGACCGCCGCCAACCAGGCCTACGAGGAAGCCGAAGTCAGCGCCGAGGAGGTCGACGTCTGCGAGCTGCACGACTGCTTCAGCGCCAACGAGCTGATCACCTACGAAGCGCTCGGCTTCGCCGCCGAGGGCGAGGGCCATAAGCTGGTCGAGGCGGAAGCGACGACGTTCGGCGGCGAGGTCGTCGTCAACCCGTCGGGCGGGCTGATCTCCAAGGGCCACCCGCTGGGGGCGACGGGGCTGGCGCAGTGCTCGGAACTGACCTGGCAGCTGCGCGGGGAAGCCGACAAGCGCCAGGTCGAGGGGGCGAAGGTCGCTCTCCAGCACAACATCGGCCTCGGCGGCGCCGCCGTGGTCACCGTGTACAAACCGGCGAGCTGAGGCTCGCCCCGGGTAAGGAGCAGAGATGGCGAAGGAGCGGCGGTCACTGAACGGCAGGGTGGTGGCGATCACCGGCGGCGCTCGCGGGATCGGCAAGGCGACGGCGACGGCGCTGGTGCGGGGCGGCTGCCGGGTGGCGATCGGCGACCTCGACCTGGCGCTCGCCGAAGCGACCGCCGCCGGGCTCGGCGGCGGCACGATCGCGCTGCCGCTCGACGTCACCGACCGCGGCTCCTTCGAATCCTTCCTCGCCGAGACCGAGCGCCAGCTGGGACCGGTCGACGCGGTCATCAACAACGCCGGGATCATGCCGGTGACGCCGTTCGTCGAGGAGACCGAGGACTCGATCCGCCGCCAGGTCGAGATCAACCTCCACGGCGTCATCACCGGCACCCAGCTGGCGGTCGAGCGGCTGCGCCCGCGCGGCAACGGCTGGATCGTCAACATCGCCTCGCAGGCGGGCAAGGCCGGGATCCCCGGCATCGCCACCTACAGCGCCACCAAGCACGGCGTCGTCGGGCTGAGCGAGGCGGTGCGGGCGGAGCTGCGCGGCAGCGGCGTCGAGGTGGTCTGCGTGATGCCGACCGTCGTCAACACCGAGCTGACCAGCGGCGTCGGCCAGAAATGGATCAAACCGGTCGAGCCCGAGGACGTCGCCGACGCGATCGTCGAGGCGATGGAGACCGGCCGCTTCGACGCCTTCGTGCCGCGCGCCAACGGCGGCCTGTACCGCTTCATGCAGCTGCTGCCGCGCGGCGTCCGCGAGGCGCTGGGCCGGGCGATGGGCGTCGACAAGCTGATGTTCGAGGTCGACCACGGCGTCCGCCGCGCCTACGAGGAGCGCGCCGCCGCGAGCAGCGCCGGCGGCCAGGCCGAGCCGACCGCCGAGGAGACGCGCAAGGCCGCATAGCTCGGCGGCAGGGGACGCCTGAACCGCTCCGGCCGGCACGATCGGCGCTAAGGTCGTCGCATGGGGCGGATCTACGACGCTACCTGGGGGAGGATGTTCGCGGCGGCCTATGACCGCGGCCTGAAGTCGACCGAGGAGGCCGGCCTGCGCGAGATGCGGCGCCGGCTGCTGGCCGAGGCGGGGGGGAGGGTGGTCGAGATCGGCGCCGGCACTGGCGTCAACCTCGAGCTCTACCCGGCGGCGGTCGAGTCGCTGGCGCTGGTCGAGCCCGACCCGCACATGGCGAAGCGGCTGCGCGCGCACCTGGCCGGGTCCTCGCGCGCGGCGGAGATCGTCGAGGCGCCAGCCGAACGGCTGCCGTTCGCCGGCGCCAGCGTCGACACCGCGGTGGCGACGCTGGTCCTCTGCACGGTGCCCGACCCGGTCGCCGCCGTCGCCGAGCTGGCGCGGGTGCTGAAGCCCGGCGGGCGGCTGCTGTTCATCGAGCACGTCCGCGCCGAGGATCCCGGCCTCGCCCGCTGGCAGGACCGGCTGGAAAGGCCGTGGCGCTTCCTCGGCGACGGTTGCCACTGCAACCGCGACACGGCGGCGACGCTGGCCGCCTCGCGCTTCGAGCTGGCCGAGCTGGAGCACGGGACGCTGCCGAAGGCGCCGCCGATCGTGCGCCCGCTGATCCGCGGCACCGCCGTCCTCGCCACCTGAGCCCTGCGGTGTGGGGGTTTTGGGGGGCCCCCCCCCCAAAAAAACAACCCCCCCCCCCCCGGGGAGGGTGGGGGGCCCGCG
>CAZHLT010000090.1:0-5716 GCA_964533285.1 uncultured Conexibacteraceae bacterium
GGGCCCTCTACGGGGCTAGCGAGCGAGGCGCTCTCCCGACGGCGGTCGGCTCTTCTATGCGTTCCTCCGGGATCTTCGACGGCCTCGCTGCGCTCGGCCTCTCAATCTCAGAAGAACAAGGGGGAGGTTGGCCAGTGAGCGTCGTGGTGATCGTCGTGCTTGCGGCCGCGGTGGCGGCGCTCGGGGTCGAGCTGCTGCGGATGCGGCGCCGCTTCCGGCCGCTCGAGCACCTGATCGAGGAGATGGAGAAGGTCGACCTGAGCCGGCCCGGGCCGCTGCCGGCCTCGATCGACGGCGTCGGCGAGACCGAGGAGGTGGAGCGGATCGAGCTCGCCTTCCTGCGCATGCTGCGGCGGCTGGAAGCCGAGCGCCGCCGCGCCGGCTCGGCGGCGCTGGCCGCCCAGGAGGAGGAGCGGGCGCGGGTCGCCCGCGACCTGCACGACGAGGTCAACCAGTCGCTGACCGGGCTGCTGCTGCGGCTGGAGGCGGCGCGCGAGGCGGCGCCGCCCGAGCTCGAGCCGGAGCTGGCGGAGACCAAAGCGCTGGCCAACCAGGCGATGCGGGAGCTGCTCTCCCTCGCCCGCCAGCTGCGCCCGACCGCGCTCGACGACCTCGGCCTGGCGGCCGCCGTCGCCGGCCAGGTCGAGCAGGTCGGCCGCGGCGAGGTCGAGGCCGAGTTCGCCGCCGCGGGCGACTTCTCCGACCTCGGCGACGACGCCCAGCTGGTCGTCTACCGGGTCGCCCAGGAGGCGCTCTCCAACGCCGCCCGCCACTCCGGCGCCGAGCACGTGCGGGTGACACTGCACCGCCGCGAGGACGGCGGCGTCGACCTCGCCGTCGCCGACGACGGCCGCGGCTTCGCCTTCGACGAGGGCGGCCGCGGCCTCGGCATCGGCGGCATGCGCGAGCGAGCGCTGCTGATCGGCGGCGAGCTCTCGATCGAGTCGCGCCCCGGCGCCGGCACCAGCGTCCGCCTCACGATCCCGCCGCCGGCCAACCAGCCCGGTTAGGGACCCCCCATTACTTGAGCTAGATTCTGCGCGGTCGCCATGGACACCGCTCGCCAGGTCCTCCGCTACAGCATCCCCGGGTCGATCCTGCTCCTGCACGGGGTCGTCTGCTACTACGTCTTCCGCGGGGCCCTGGGCGTGCCGCTGACGGACTCCTCCTCCCTCCTGAAGGACAACCTGAGCGCCGTGATCGTGGTCCTGGCGACCGTGCCGCTGGGCTTCGTCGTCTACCAGGTCTACTACTTCACCTACGAGCCGGTGCTGCGCGTCCCGCCGGGGCCCTGGGACGGTCGCCTGGTGCGACGCGACCGCGGCGGGCAGATCCTCAAGACACTCGACCCCGAGCAGATCCGACACCTCGAGGAGGTCTTCGGCCGGCCCGTGCAGGTCGAGGAGTCCCCGCACCGCATCGTCCCCGCGGGACGCGGGCCGCTGAAGCGGTTCCTGCACGCTACGGAGGCGCTGGAAATCGACGGGCCGCTGAAAACACTCCCCTTGGAGGGCCGGGCGCGCCAGGAAGCCTACGAAGACCTCTGGTACACGCACTGGGACGTGCTTCGGTCGGCGGTCGACATCGCCGGCTCCAGCGACGAAAGCACGCAGGTGAAGGCCGAGTACACCAGCCTCTCGGACATCTACCACTCGCTGGGAGCCTCGCGAACCGCGGTCCTCACCGCCGGCGCCTGCGTCTCCCTCTTCGAGCTGGCACACATCGGCCGCACCATCGACCAGCCGCTCGGCTCGCTCGGCGGCGTCGTCGCGATCTCGATCATGACCGGAGTCCTCTACGCCGTCTTCCACATCTCCAGGGGCCGCACCTGGCGCACGGCGGAAGCCTCGATCGGGCTCGGCCTGCGCTGGCTGCATTGGCGCGAAGGCGACGAGCGCAGGCGCCGGACCTGACCTGGCCCGGCGTGGGAAACTGGGCTCCTTGAAGGTGCTGATCGCCGACGACCACGGCATCGTCCGCTCCGGGATCCGGCTGCTGCTCGAGCGCCAGCCGGACATCGAGGTGGTCGGCGAGGCGGCGGACGGGGCCGAGGCCCGCGACCTGGCGTTGCGCGAGCGGCCCGACCTGGCGATCCTCGACGTGAAAATGCCGAAGCTGACCGGGCTGCAGGCGACCCGGGAGATCAAGAAGCAGGCGCCGGAGATCGCGGTCCTGATCCTCTCGATGCACGACGACGAGCGCTACCTGTTCGAGGCGCTGAAGGCGGGCGCCTCCGGCTACGTGCTGAAGGCGCAGGCCGACACCGACCTGCTGGCGGCGATCCGGGCGGTCGAGCGCGGCGAGCCGTTCCTCACCCCGGAGGCGCAGCGGATGCTGATCAAGGACGTGCTCGAGCGCGGCTCGGCCGGCGAGGAGGAGCTGACCCCGCGCGAGGAGGAAATCGTCAAGCTGGTCGCCGAGGCGCACACGACCAAGCAGATCGCCGAGCTGCTGCACCTCTCCGAGAAGACGGTCGAGAACCACCGCGCCAACGCGATGCGCAAGCTCGGCATGCGGGACCGGGTCGAGCTCGTCCGCTACGCGATCCGGCGCGGCCTGATCGAGCCCTGAGCGGCGGCCGCGGTTTGTGGCAACCGGCATAACCGACCGCTTCGGTAGGATTTAGTCCCGATGCTGTTCTCGACCAAAGCCGAGTACGGAGTGCGGTTGATGGTCGAGCTGGGCCGCCAGCCCGGCTCGCAGCCGATCTCCCTCAACACGGTCGCCGAAGCCGAGCGACTGCCGCTGTCCTACCTGGAGCACCTGGTCGCGCGACTGCGCAAGGCCGGGCTCGTCACCTCGACCCGCGGCGCCCACGGCGGCTACCGCCTGGCGAAGCCGGCCGAGGAGATCACGATGGACGCGGTGGTCGAGGCGCTGGAAGGGCAGATCGCCCCGATGGAGTGTTTCCACGACACGCCCGAGGGCAAAGTCCTCTGCTCGCACGAGAGCGACGGCGACCAGGCCTGCTCGACCAAGCTGCTGTGGATGCGGGTGCAGGGAGGCGTCACCAAGGCGCTGGCCGGCACCACGCTGGCCGAGCTGGTCGAGTTCTCGAGCCACAGCGAGGAGCGCCGCGCCGCCGCCCTCGGCAGCGCCGCCTGAACTTCACAACCCCAGAAACGGAGAGACATTGGCTGAGCTGGAGATTCGCAACCTGCACGTGAAGGTCGAGGACAAGCAGATCCTCAAAGGGCTCGACCTCGACGTCGAGAAGGGCAGGGTGCACGCCCTGATGGGTCCGAACGGCTCCGGCAAGTCGACGCTCGCCAACTTGATCATGGGCCACCCGGCGCTCGAGGTCACCGAGGGGACGATCACCTTCAAGGGCGAGGACATCACCGAGGCCGACCCCGAGGAGCGCTCGCAGGCGGGCCTCTTCATGGCCTTCCAGTACCCGGTCGCGATCCCCGGCGTCTCGGTCAGCAAGTACCTGCGGATGATCATCAACGCCCACCGCGAGGCGCGCGGCGAAGAGCAGATCAAGATCAAAGACTTCGCCAAGGTCGCCCAGGAGGCGATGGAGCTGGCGAGCATCCCCAAAGACTTCTCCAGCCGCTACCTCAACGACGGCTTCTCCGGCGGCGAGAAGAAGCGGATGGAGCTGCTGCAGCTGGCGCTGCTGCGGCCCGAGATCGCGATCCTCGACGAGACCGACTCCGGCCTCGACATCGACGCCCTGCGCACCGTCGCCGAGGGCGTCAACAAGTTCTCCGGGCCCGACATGGGGGTCCTGATCATCACCCACTACCAGCGCATCCTGCACATGGTCAAACCCGACTTCGTCCACGTCATGTTCGAGGGCCGGATCGTCAAGGAAGGCGGCCCCGAGCTGGTCGGCGTGCTGGAGGAGAAAGGCTACGGCTGGATCCGCGAGGAGGTCGGGGCCGGCGCCGGCGCCTAGCCCCGGGAGCGATGGAGCCGACCGCCGCCCAGAGCTCCGCCTTCCCGATCGAGAAGGTCCGCGCCGCCTTCCCGGCGCTCGAGCGGGAGATCCACGGCAAGCCGCTCGCCTATCTCGACAGCGGTGCCAGCGCCCAGCGGGTGCTGGCCTCGATCCAGGCGGTCGACCGCTACGAGCGACGCCACCACTCCAACGTCCACCGCGGCTCGCACACGCTCTCGGCCGAGGCGACGGAAGCCTACGAGGGGGCGCGGGCGACGGTCGCCGACCACATCGGCGCCAACGACCGGCGCGAGGTGATCTTCGTCCGCAACGCGACCGAGGCGATCAACCTCGTGGCGCGGGCCTGGGGCGACGCCAACCTCGGCGCCGGCGACCGGGTGCTGCTGACCGAGATGGAGCACCACTCCAACATCGTCCCCTGGCAGCAGCTGGCCGAGCGGGTCGGGGCCGAGATCGACTGGGCGCCGATCGACGACGACGGCCTGCTCGACATGGCGGCCTTCGCGGCGCTGCTCGAACGCGGCCCCAAGCTCGTCTCCGTCGCCCACGTCTCCAACGTGCTCGGCACCGAGAACCCAGTCGCCGAGATCGCCCGGCTCGCGCACGACGCCGGTGCGCTGGTCCTGGCTGACGGGGCGCAGGCCGCGCCGAAGCTGCCGCTCGACGTCCGCGAGCTCGGCGTCGACTTCTACGCGCTGACCGGGCACAAGGCCTACGCCCCGACCGGGATCGGCGCCCTCTGGGGCCGGCTCGAGCTGCTGCGCGGGATGCCACCCTTCCTCGGCGGCGGCTCGATGATCCGCAAGGTGACCCGCGAGGGCACGACCTACGCCGACGTGCCGGCGCGGTTCGAGGCGGGGACGCCGGCGATCACCCAGGCGGTCGGGCTGGCCGCGGCGCTGCGCTGGCTCGACAACCTCGGCATGGAGGCGGTGCGCGAGCACGAGCGGGCGATCACCGACTACGCGCTGGGCGCGGTCGCCGAGGTGCCCGGCCTGCGCGTCTTCGGGCCGCCGCGCGGCGGCGACCGGATCGGGCCGGTCTCCTTCGAGATCGACGGCATCCACGCCCACGACGTCGCCGAGATCCTCGACCGCCACGGCATCGCCGTCCGCGCCGGCCACCACGGCGCCCAGGTGCTGATGGACCGGCTCGGGGTCGCCGCCACCGCCCGCGCCAGCTTCGGCGTCTACCCGACGAGCGACGAGATCGACCGCCTCGTCATCGGCCTCGAAGACGCCCGCCGCGTCTTCGGGCTCTGAGCGGCGGGCGCCGGCTTCGCGAGCCTCGCACCCATGGACGAGCTCTACCGCGACCAGATCCTCGAGCACTACAAGCGGCCGCACAACTTCGGCCACCTCGAGCACCCCGACCTCGAGTTCGAGGACACCAACCCGTTCTGCGGCGACGAACAGCACGTGACGATCAAGCTCGACGACGAGGACAAGGTCACGGAGATCGCCTTCGAGGGCAAAGGCTGCGCGATCTCGACCGCGGCCACCTCGCTGCTGACCGACGAGCTGATCGGCAAATCGCGCGAGGAGCTGCTGAAGCTGCCGAAAGAGTACGTCCTCGAGCTGCTCGGGATCGAGATCTCGGCGACTCGGATGAAGTGCGCGATGCTCGGCCTCAAGGTGATCAAGAGCGCCTCCCTCGGCGAGCCCGCCGAATGGGAGGACGAGGGCGAGACCGGCGACCCCGCCGAAGCCGCCGCGCTCTGACGCGGCGACATTCTGACGCGGCGGCGCCCCGCGGTGGAGGTGCTCGAAGCGCCGTTGTCGGGGGTTTTAGGGGGATAGCCCGGAAAAA
>CAZHLT010000091.1:0-5890 GCA_964533285.1 uncultured Conexibacteraceae bacterium
AGGCCGGGCTCAGGTGCGGGCGCGAGAGGCGCTGGAGGATCGGCGCCAGCCCGCCGCCGTGCTGGGCGGGCGCGGACGCGCCCGCGGCGGGCGCCGCGGTGACGGCGAGCGCGAGGAGGGCCGCGGCCGAGAGCGGGGCCAATCGCTTGGGCGGGCGACCTGACATCTGCTCAAGCTATCGACAGGGATCGCCGATCACCTGAGGTCGGATTCGACGGAAAGTCACGAGATTTGCCACTTCACCGCCCCCGATCCTGCTACGGTCCCCATTGTTAGGGCCAGCAAAATGGCCGGTAAAGTTTGTGCGTAGCGCTCGCAGTCGTTGCTTCACCGCATTGTCCGCGTTCGCAGCACATGACGTGGAGGCAATGCATGCCTACTGGAACTGTCAAGTGGTTCAGCGACGACAAGGGCTACGGGTTCATCACCCCTGACGACGGCTCTAAGGACGTTTTCGTCCATCACAGCGCCATCATCGCGGATGGTTTCCGCACCCTCACCGAGGGCTCCAAAGTGACCTACGAGGCCGAGGACGGCCCCAAGGGTCCGGCCGCCGCGAGCGTTCAGCAGCAGTAGCTGAAGCGCAGCCGCTTTAATTACGGGACCCGCGCCGCGGGTCCCGTTTTTTTGTCTGAGGGCCGCTCGGAGGTTCAGGGCGAGCGGTCCGAGGACGCAGGCGCGAACCTGCTCCGCACACGAGCGGCCGAGGGCGCCGGGATGCGAAGCGCCACCAACCTCCGAACCGAAGTGCCATGAATCTACGAACAGACCTGAGGAACATCGCGATCATCGCCCACGTCGACCACGGCAAGACGACCCTGGTCGACGCGATGCTGTGGCAGACCGGCACCTTCCGCAAGGGCCAGGAGGTCGCCGAGCGGGTGATGGACTCGATGGACCTCGAGCGCGAGAAGGGGATCACGATCCTCGCCAAGAACACCGCGGTCAACTACGGCGAGACGAAGCTGAACATCGTCGACACGCCGGGCCACGCCGACTTCGGCGGCGAGGTCGAGCGGGCGCTGACGATGGTTGACGGGGCGCTGCTGCTGGTCGACGCCTCCGAGGGGCCGCTGCCGCAGACCCGGTTCGTCCTCCGCAAGGCGCTTGCCGCGAAGCTGCCGATCATCCTCGTCGTCAACAAGGTCGACCGGCCCGACGCGCGGATCGCCGAGGTCGTCGACGAGGTCTACGAGCTGTTCATCGACCTCGACGCCGACTCCGACCAGATCGAGTTCCCGATCGTCTACACCAACGCGAAAGCGGGCTGGGCGGCGCTCGAGGAGGGGGCCGAGGGCGAGGACCTGAAGCCGCTGCTGGACCTGATGGTCGAGCGGATCCCGGCGCCGGAGTACGACGCCGAGGCGCCGCTGCAGGCGCACGTCACCAACCTCGACGCCTCGCCCTACGTCGGCCGCCTGGCGATCTGCCGGGTGCGCCAGGGGACGATCCGCTCCGGCCAGCAGATCGCCTGGTGCCGCGCCGACGGCAGCGTCGGTCGCGCCGGCGTCAGCGAGCTCTACGTCACCGAGGGCCTGGAACGGGTCAGCGCCGAGGAGGCGGGGCCGGGCGAAATCATCGCCGTCGCCGGGATGGAAGAGGTGACGATCGGCGAGACCCTGGCCGACCCGGAGGACCCGCGGCCGCTGCCGGTGATCGAGGTCGACGAGCCCTCGCTCTCGATCGTGGTCGGGATCAACACCTCGCCGCTGGCCGGGCAGGAGGGCGAAAAGCTGACCGCGCGGCAGATCCGCGACCGGCTCGACGCCGAGCTGGTCGGCAACGTCTCGATCCGCGTCCGCGACACCGAGCGCCCCGATGCCTGGGAGGTGCAGGGCCGCGGCGAGCTGCAGCTGGTCGTGCTGCTGGAGATGATGCGGCGCGAGGGCTTCGAGCTGACCGCCGGGCAGCCGCGCGTCGTCACCCGCGAGATCGAAGGCGAGATCCACGAGCCGGTCGAGCGGCTGGCGATCGACGTGCCCGAGGAGCACGTCGGCGCCGTCACCCAGATGCTGGCCGCCCGCAAGGGGCGGCTCGAGCAGATGGTCAACCACTCGACCGGCTGGGTGCGGATGGACTACCTGGTCCCGGCCCGCGGCCTGATCGGGTTCCGCACCGAGTTCCTCACCGAGACCCGCGGCACCGGCATCCTCCACCACGTCTTCGATCGCTGGGAGCCCTGGGCGGGCGAGCTGCGGACGCGGCAGACCGGCTCCCTGGTCGCCGACCGCCGCGGCCAGACCGCGAGCTACTCGCTGATGAACCTGCAGGACCGCGGCACCCTCTTCGTCGGTTCCGGCGAGGAGGTCTACGAAGGCATGATCGTCGGCGAGAACGCCCGCGCCGAGGACCTCGACGTCAACCCGACCAAGGCCAAACAACAGACCAACATGCGGGCGGCGAGCGCCGACGTCCTGGTCCGACTGGCGCCGCCGACGCGGCTCAGCCTCGAAGCCTCGCTCGAGTTCCTGCGCGAGGACGAGTGCGTCGAAGTGACCCCCGAGTCGGTCCGCCTGCGCAAGACGATCCTCGACAAGATCCAGCGCGTGAAGGCCGCCAAGCGCGGCGACGCCGCCCCCCGCATCGCTTAGAAGGGATTTGGCGAAACCCCCGCGCACGCCGGCGGCGGCGGACATGGCGCGGAGCGGCGCCGCGCACCTCAGCCGGTGGTGCGGCGGCGGTAGGCGCGCAGCGTCGCCGGCGCGACGACGGCGAGGATCGCCAGGCACCAGAGGACGCTGGCGAGGACCGGGTGCCGCAGCGGCCAGCCGGCGTCGACCGGGGTCGCCGTCGGATTGCCGAACAGGGTCCGCACCGCGGCCGCCCAGCAGCTGACGCCGATCACTTCGCCGAAGACGAAGGCGAAGGGCAGGACGAACATCAGCGGCCGCACGGTCGACGAGCTGCTCTTCGGGCTGATCGGCCAGGTCGACAACTACGTCTTCCGCTACTCCCTGCGCGAGCTGCGGGATCTGGCCGAGAGCGAGCGCGGCTGGCCAACCGAGGTGGTCCGGTTCCTGCAGCCCGCGCCGCCGGGGGGAGAACCCACCCCGCTGTTGAGCTTTGTCCCTCCATGCGAGACAAAGCTCAACAGCAGGGCCGGAGACCGGACAAAGCTCAACAGCAGGGCCGGAGGCTAGCGGCGCTGGCGAAGCGGCAGCATGGAGTCGTCTCGATCCGCCAGCTCGCCCGGCTCGGGTATGACAGGAGGTCCGTGGCGCGGGAGGCGGCGGCGGGGCGCCTGCATCGCCTCTACCAAGGCGTCTACGCCGTCGGGCACACCGACCTCTCGTTGCACGGCGAGTGCCTGGGCGCGGTGCTCGCCTGTGGGCCCCGGGCGCTCTTGAGCCACTACTCCGCCGCCTGGCTCTGGGGGCTCTCCCCCACCTCGCCGGTCCCGATCCACGTGACCGGCCCGAGCGCGCGCTCGCGCCGCCCGCCGATCCGCCTGCACCGCGCCAGCACGCTGACCGATGCGGACCGCGCGCTGCGCGACGGGATACCGGTCACCTCCGTGGCCCGCACCCTGCTCGACCAGGCGGCGCTCGTCGACGAGCGCAAGCGGCAGCGCCTGCTCAAGCGGAGCGAAGAGCTCGAACTCTTCGACCTCGCCGCCGTCCACGACGTGCTCGAGCGCAACCGCGGCCACCGCGGCCACAGGCGGCTGCGGCGGGCCCTCGCCGTCTACGAGCCGCCGCCCTTCACCCGCTCGGAGTTCGAGGCGCTCTTCCACGAGGCGGTCCTCGCCGCCGGCCTGCCGCGCCCGCGAGCCAACTTCAACGTCGCCGGCATGGAGGTGGACGTCTTCTGGCCCGAGCACCGCTTCGCGGTCGAACTGGACCTCTACGAGACCCATGGCACCCGCGAGTCCTTCGAGGCCGACCCGGTGCGGCGCGAGGAGCTGCTGCTGGCGGGCGTCGCCGTGGTCAACGTCACCGGCCCGCGCTTCGATCGCGAACCGGACGTCGTCCTGGCGCGGCTGCGGCGGCTGCTCGGCGAACGCGCGTAGCCGCGAGAGCGGGTCGGGCGGGAGCCGACCGCTCCAATAGGGTGGCGCCGTGGCGAAATGGGGAGTACTCGCGGTGCTGGCGGCCGCCCAGTTCCTGATGGTCCTCGACCAGGCGGTGATGAACGTCGCGATCTCGCAGCTGGTCGCGGACTTCGACACGACGGTGACGACGATCCAGGCGGTGATCGCCTTCTACGCGCTGATGATGGCGGCGTTGATGATGACCGGCGGCAAGATCGGCGACCTCTGGGGCCGGCGGCGGACCTTTGTCGTCGGGCTCTGCGTCTACGGCACCGGCTCGGGGCTGACCGCGGTCTCCTGGAACGTGCCCTCGCTGGCGCTGGGCTGGTCGGTGCTGGAGGGGATCGGGGCGGCGATGGTGATGCCGGCGATGGTCGCCCTGGTCGCCGGCAACTTCCGCGAGCGCGAGCGGGCGATCGCCTACGGCGTGCTCGGCGGCGTCGCCGGCGCCGGCATCGCGGTCGGGCCGATCCTCGGCGGCTGGGCGACCACCGAGCTGAGCTGGCGGATCGTCTTCGCTGGCGAGGTCGTGGTCGCGATCGGGATCCTGCTCGGCAGCCGCCTGATCAGCGAGCCCGAGCGCGACGGGACGACGAAGGAACTCGACGTGGTCGGCGCGATCCTCTCCGCGGTCGGGCTCGGGGTCGTGGTGATGGCGGTACTGCAGGCGAGCAACTGGGGCTGGCTGACGCCGCGCAACTCGCCGGTCGAGCCGTTCGGGTTCTCGCTGACGCCGTTCGCGCTCGCCGCCGGCGGCGTGATCCTCGGCCTCTTCGCCCGCTGGCAGCGCCACCGCGAAGCGCGGGATCGCGTTCCGCTGATCCACCTCGATCTGCTGAAGCTGCCGCGGCTGCGCGGCGGCGTCGCGATGCTGCTCGCCCAGAACCTGGTGCTGATGGGGATCTTCTTCACGGTGCCGCTGTTCCTGCAGATCGTGCAGGGCCTCGACGCGCTGGAAACCGGGGTGCGGATGCTGCCCGCCTCGGCCGGGCTCTTCCTCAGCGCCGTCGCCGGCTCCGCCCTCTCGCGCCGCCTCTCGGCCAAGCTGCTGGTCCGCGGCGGGCTGATCATCGTCCTCGTCGCGGCGCTGCTGCTGCTCGACACGGTCGAGGTCGAGCTCGACAACACCTCCTTCCTCGTCGCGATGGGCGTGCTCGGGGTCGGCATGGGCCTGATCGTCTCCCAGCTCGGCAACGTCGTCCAGTCCGCGGTCGGCGACAGCGACCGCAGCGAGGCCGGCGGCCTGCAGAACACCGCGATGCAGCTCGGCTCCTCGCTCGGCACGGCGCTGCTCGGGGCG
This sequence comes from uncultured Conexibacteraceae bacterium, assembly GCA_964533285.1. Lineage (GTDB taxonomy): Bacteria > Actinomycetota > Thermoleophilia > Solirubrobacterales > 70-9 > VAYN01. The sequence goes on from CAZHLT010000091.1 coordinate 5,331, forward strand.
ATCGTGATCACCGGCCTGATCGCCGCCTTCTCGACCAACGTCGCCGCCAACCCGGAGATCTCGGCCGACGTGCGCGAACAGGTCGAGGTGCGGCTCAGCTCCGGGGTCAGCTTCGTCTCGGCCAGCGAAGTGGAGGCGGGGGCGACCAAGGCCGGCGCCGATCCCGCCACGGTCACCGCCCTCGTCAGCGACTACGAAGACGCGCAGCTGAAGACGCTGAAGACCGCTTTCCTCTGCGCCGCGCTGCTGGCGACCGCCTCGCTCTTCTTCGCCCGCAACCTGCCGAGCGAGCCGTTCGACGACGGCGCCGGCGAAGCCGCGGCGGCCGGCGAGCCGCCGCCGGCGCCGGCCTAGCTCGCCGATCCCGATCCGCTCCTAGAGGTCTTCGGCCCGCAGTCGCCCGGACTCGATCGCCGCGACCAGCGCCTCGTGGTCGCGCAGGTTCTGCTCGGCGTAGGTCTCGGAGAAAGCGGCGATCGCGCGGTCGAAGGAGTCGCCGGCGCCGAGGTAGGCGGCGATCGCGACGCGGTCGCCGGAGCGGGCGTGGGCGCGGGCCAGCG
>CAZHLT010000092.1:0-19106 GCA_964533285.1 uncultured Conexibacteraceae bacterium
GCGCAAGGTCGAGATCGCGCGGCGGCTCAAGCAGATCGCCTGCGACGAGCACGGCCTCGACCCCGAGGCGCTGATCTTCGACGCGCTGACCTTCACCCTCACCACCGGCGACGAGGAGTGGCGGCCCTCGGCGGTCGAGACGATCGAGGGGATCCGCCAGATCAAGGCCGAGATCCCCGGCGTCAAGACCTCGCTCGGCGTCTCCAACGTCTCCTTCGGCGTCTCGCCGCGACCGCGGGCGGTGCTCAACTCGGTCTTCCTCCACCACTGCGTCGAGGCCGGCCTCGATCTGGCGATGGTCAACCCGAACCACATCACGCCGTACTCCGAGATCCCCGACTCCGAGCGGGAGCTGACCGACGACCTCGTCTTCAACCGCCGCCCCGACGCGCTCGAGCGCTTCATCTCCCACTTCGAGTCCAAGGGCGAGGAAGCCGCAGACGAGGCCGCCGACCCGACCGCCGGGATGGAGCCCGAGGAGGCCCTGCACTGGCAGATCCTGCGCCGCAAGAAGGACGGCGTCGAGGACTGGATCGACCGCTCGGTGGAGAAGATCGGCGCCGTCCCGACCCTGAACGAGGTGCTACTGCCGGCGATGAAGGAGGTCGGCGACAAGTTCGGCGCCGGCGAGCTGATCCTGCCCTTCGTCCTGCAGTCGGCGGAAGTGATGAAGCGCGCCGTCGCCCAGCTCGAGAACTACCTCGACCGGATCGACGGCCACACCAAGGGCAAGGTCGTGATCGCGACCGTCTTCGGCGACGTCCACGACATCGGCAAGTCGCTCGTCAACACGATCCTCACCAACAACGGCTACACCGTGATCGACCTCGGCAAGCAGGTCCCGGTCGACGCGATCATCGAGGCCGCGGTGGAGAACGAGGCGGACGCGATCGGCCTCTCGGCGCTGCTCGTCTCGACCTCGAAGCAGATGCCGACCTGCGTCGCCGAGCTGCACCAGCGCGGCCTCGGCTTCCCGGTGCTGATCGGCGGCGCCGCGATCAACCGCGACTTCGGCCGCCGCACCCTCTACCCGAAGGGCAAGGAGTCCGACGAGATCTACGAGCCGGGCGTCTTCTACTGCAAGGACGCCTTCCAGGGCCTCGACACGATGGACGCCCTGGTCGACGCCGAGGCGCGGGCGGCGCTGGTCGAACGGATCCGGTCCGAGGCCAGGCAGCTGCGCGAAAAGCCCGAGGTCGCCGACGACGCGCCGCCGACCAGCGACGCCAGCGTCCGCTCCGCCGCTCGCACCGACGTGCCGATCCCGACGCCGCCCTACTGGGGCGTGCGCGAGATCGCGGTCGACCTCGCCGACGTCTTCCCCTATCTCGACCGCCACGTGCTGTTCAAGCTGCACTGGGGCGGCAAAGGGATCAAGGGCGAGGCCTGGCGGGCGCTGGTCGAGGGCGACGGCGAGAACGAGGGCTTCGCCCCCCGCCTAGAGCGGATGTGGCGCGAACAGGACTACCTGCACCCGCGGGCGCGGCTCGGCTACTTCCCGGCCAACGCCGACGGCAACGAGCTGGTGATCTTCGACCCCGAGCAGCCCGAGCGCGAGATCGAGCGGCTCGTCTTCCCCCGCCAGCCGCGCCACGACCGCATCTGCCTGGCCGACTTCTACCGGCCGCTCGACTCCGGCGAACGCGACGTCGTCGCCCTCCAGGGCGTCACCGTCGGCCCCGCGGTGACCGAGCTGATCGAGCAGCTCGAGGCCGAAGGCGAGTTCGCCGAGCAGCTCTACGTGCACGGGCTCGGCGTCCAGACCGCCGAGGGGCTGGCCGAGTGGCTGCACTCCGAGGTCCGCCGCGGGCTCGGCATCCCGCTCGACCAGGGCCGGCGCTACTCCTGGGGCTACCCGGCCTGCCCCGACCAGTCCGAGCACACCAAGGTCTGGGGCCTGCTCGACCTCGAAGCGATCGGGATGACCCTCTCCGGCGGCTTCGCGGTGATGCCCGAGCAGTCGACGGTGGCGATCGTCGCCCACCACCCGCAGGCGGTCTACTTCGGCATGAAGTCCGGCTTCATCCCCGACGACGGCGCCCCCGACGAGCTGATCGCCGGCACCGACCGCGGCGGCGAGCTGCCGCCGGAGGCCGAGCCCGACGAGGGCGGGGCCGGGGACGAGCCCGAGCAGGCCGCGGCCGGCGCCGGCCGCGGCTGAGCCCCACCCCGACCGCTAGCGAACCGCCGGGTGCAGCGCCGGCCGCTGCCAGATGCGACCCGAGTAGGCGACCTCGAAGCCGGCCCTCCGCAGGTTGCGGCCGGCCCCCGAGAGGTGCTCGGGGTCGCATTCGGTGAGCTCGACGACGGCGAGCCGGCAGCCGGCCGCGGCGGCGTCGACCAGCCGTCGCTTCAGCAGCGCCAGGTTGCAGCCGCGCCCGCGCGCCCGCTCCAGCGTGTTGCCGGGGCCGAGCTGGGCGATCTCGCCCTCGATCATCATCGAGGAGGTCGAGACGACCAGCTCGCCGGGCCCCAGCGCCGCGGTGTAGCAGCGCCAGCCGGGCCGCCCGGGCAGCGAGAAGAACAGGGTGCCGGCCGGCGCCGGCAGGTCCAGCGCCTCGGCGATGATCGCACTCAGCGCTTCGCCGTCGATCTCGTCGCGGCCGAGCTCGTAGATCTCGATCCCCGGGTCGGTCTCGAAGCGCACCGGCAACGTCAGGTCACGGACCAACCTGACCCAGCCGTGGGCCTGCTCGTAGCCGCGCGAACCGAGCCAGGCGTCCGCCTCGGCGGCGCCGGGCCGCGATTCGGCGACCGGGATCCAGTAATGCACTTCCCGCTGGCGCATCCATTCGATCGCCGCTGCCAGATGCCCGCCCTCGATCGCCCCGGGCTCCGCCGCGCCCTGGATCTGGTTGAGGCTGACGATCTCCGGCAGGTCACCGAATACCGTCGCCTGGACCGGTCCGAAGCGGGCAACTTCGACGCCCGATTCGGTCACCGCCTCCGCCACCACCGAGGTCCACATTTCGCGCCTGAACCGCTGCGCGACTCTCTCCAGCACAGCCGTGTCGTAGTCCATCTCTCCCTCTCGCCTCGTGCCGCTTTCAGGCCAGGAACTTCCCGTGCAACCTCCGACTCTACGGAAGTACCTGATTATTGCCAAGAGCGTTTCGGCAGCGAGAAGGGGGACCGGCGCCGGCTGGATGGAATCAGCGCCGGCCCCACGGCTCCTCATAGTCAGGAGTGCCGGCCTGGGAATGGTGGCGGCACGCCCGTGGGCAATCGTAGATCAATACACTAGAGTTTTTTACAACTCAACTGAATCTTATTTTAATGCGACGGTCTTCCTACGCGGCGTGTTCGCGGCGCGCTTCGCGGCTGCGCGAGCGCGGCATCGGCTCGAGGTGGACCGGCGCGGTCGAGAGCGCCTGCACCCGCAGGTCGCTCCAGGTCAGGCCCTCGCGGACCAGCGCCGGCAGCCCGAGCGCCACCGCGGTCGCGATCTCGACCGCCTGCAGGATCACGCCGTAGGCGAGCGCGTCGGCGGTGCTGACGCCGAACCCGGTGTGCAGGACGCTGATCACCGCCAGCTGGAAGACGCCGATGTTGGAGGGCGTGGCGGGGACGACAGCGGTGACGTTGACCGCGAAGAGGACCGCGGCGGCGGCGCCGATCCCGGCCCTGCCGTCGAGCCCGAGCGCGTAGAGCAGCGCCCAGCAGGCGGCGAGCTGGATCGCCCAGGCGAGCAGCTGCGCGGCGGCGGCGAGGGCGCCGCGGCGGGGATGGCGGAAGACGGCCAGGCCGGCCCGGACCTGGACCAGGGCGCGGTGGACCGCGGCGCCGACCCGGGCGAGGCGCCCGTCTCCGTTGCGCCTCATCACCAGCGGCGCCACCAGCACCACCAGCAGCAGGATCAGCGGCACCAGGCTGAAGGCGAAGAGCTGCTTGGTGCCGGAGTGGAAGAGCGGCGTGGTCGAGACGATGATCACCCCGAGCAGGACCAGGGCGACCAGGTTCAGCATCGTCTGCGAGACCAGCGTCCCCAGCAGCACCGGGAAGGTTTCCCGCATCCTGCCGGTGCGGCGGGCGAGGGTGAGCGCGCGCGCGGGCTCGCCGAGGCGGGCCGGCAGCGTCGCCGACATCAGCACCCCGACCATCGTCGCCGAGGTGACGTCGCGGCGCCGGATCGGCCGGTTCGGCAGCGCGGCGCGGGCGATCCAGTACCAGGAGGCGGCGCGGAAGAAGAGCGAGCTGGCCATCAGCGCGCAGGCGACGAGGACCACCGTCAGGTCCGAGCGGACGATGCTTTCGACCACCTTGTCGACGCCGATCTTCTGCGCGGCGAGGACCGTCAGGCCGACGCCGAGGACGCCGGCGACGCCGAGCCCGATGCGGCGGGCGACGCGGCGGCCGCGCCGGCGGTCGCGGGCCAGCGGCGGGTCGAGCGAGGGCAGCTTGACGGCGGGCCGGCGCGGGCGGCCGTCGGCCGGGCGCAACCCGGCCCAGTGGGCGAGGTGCTGCTTGGCGCCGACCGGGCGCGGCGCCGCCAGCGCCCGCTCATAGACCTCGGTCACCTGGTCGGCGACGCGCGGCCAGGCGTAGCGCTGGGCGCTCTCGCGGGCGGCCGCGCCCATCGCCTCGAGCCGGCGCGGCTCGTGGTGGATCCGCTGCAGCTCCTCGGCCAGGCGCTGCGGGTCGCCCGGCGGCACCAGGATCCCGTCGACCCCGTTGGTGACGACGTCGCTGTAACCGGCGATCTCGGAGGCGATCACCGGCGTGCCGGCGGCGAAGGCCTCGGTCAGGACCATGCCGAAGCTCTCGCCGGAGAGCGAGGGGGCGCAGAGGACGTCTGCCTCGTGCAGCTGGCGCCAGAGCTCCTCGCCGGCGACCCGGCCTTCGACGTCGATCGACCCGATCAGCTCGGGGTCGGCGAGGTAGCGGAGGACGTCCTCGCGCTCGGCCCCGATCACGGTCAAGCGGCTGGGCACGTGCTCGACCAGGGCGCCGAAGGCGGTGAGCAGGATCGGCAGGCCCTTGCGCTCCTCGGGCCGGCCGACGAAGAGGATCCGCAGCTCCTCGCCGGGAGCGCGCGGCGTGGTCGGCGGCGCCTCGACGTCGACCCCGTTGGGGATGATCGTGTAGTCGCCGCCGAACCAGCGGCGGCCGGTCCAGGCGGCCGCCTCGGAGACGGCGATCCGGGCCGCGAGCCGGTTGAACATGCGGCGGGCGCCGAGCCCGTTGGCGATGTAGTTGGGGAGCGGCTTGGTCGAGTAGGTGTGGAAGGTGCCGACGACCGGCGCCTGCCTCGCCCCCAGCGTCGCGTTCCAGCCGATCAGCGGCACCAGCGGCTCGTGCACGTGGATCACGTCGAAGCCGCCGTCGCGGACCGCGCGGCGCGGCGCGACGATGCCGCCGGCGGGGAAAGCCGCGAGGTTGGAGACGGCGCCGTTGGCGCCGAAGGCCATCGTCCGCCCCAGCGGCACGACGTACTCGGAGAGCTCGCGCGGTTCGGCGGCGGCCCGGTGCAGCACGCGGCTAACCCGCCCCGGCGGGTCGAACGGTGCCAGCACTCGGACGTCGTGGCCGCGCCCCAGGAACTCCTCGGCGAGAGCCTCGACGTGCTGGTTTACACCGCCTCGATAGGACCACGAATATGGCGTGACGAGACCGATGCGCACGAACCCAAAGGGTAAGGCATCGACCGGCCCCGCCTCAGTGACCGCAGCCACATGACCAAGAGCCCCCCGAGAGCGGGCCCGGCGCCCAAGCCGGTCAAGGGCGCAACGAGGGTGGCGTGCCCTGCACGCGAGCAACCGAGGACGCCGACGGGCGCCGTGCCCCGGACCCGCTCTCGGCCCAGGCAAAGCCGGTGAATACCAGCAAATAAGCGGTCCCGATCTCGAGCAGGAGAGCGCCGGAGTCGTTCGCCAGGGTGCCGACCGCGGTCGCCGCGACGGCGCCCAGCAGCCCGGCGGCGTAGGCGGCCGAGCCGGCCAACCAGGCGCGCAGCCGGTCGCGGCGCCAGATCGCCAGCCCCGCCAGCGCCGCGACCACCGGCAGGAAGACGAGCAGGACCGGCCGGCCGAAGCTGTGGACCGAGAGCTGCAGGCGGCGCTGGGCGACGTCGCCGAGGGCGCCGAGGCCGCCGGCGTCGAGCACCGAGCGGGTCAGGTGGGCGTTGGCGCCGGAGAGCAGGTCGATCAGGGCGAGCAGGGCGAGGACCGCGAACGGCGCCGCGACGACGAGGACGATCGCGCGCCGGCCGCGGCCGGCGACGAGCACCGCGGCGACCGCGGCGCCGACCGGGAAGACGATCGCGGCGCCGACGTCGGCGCCGAACCGCCCGGCGGCGAAGACGACCGCGGCGAGCAGGCCGGTGGCAAGGAAGGCGGCGGCGCAGCGCTCCCGCGAGAGGCCGGGCAGGCAGCCGGCGAGGGCGGCGCCGGTGCCGGCGACGACCAGCACCGCCAGCAGCGCCTCGAGCTCGTTGCCGATCCCGTAGAAGCGGACCCCGAGGCCGGGGTTGGGGCCGAGCAGCGAGAGCGAGGTCAGGGGCGAGCCGGCGATCACGTCGACGGCGAAGGCGAGCACCGTCAGCGCCGCCGCGGCGGCCAGCGCCCGGTAGCCGCGCAGCGCCGCCAGGGTCAGCGCCGCCAGCGCCGGCGCTCCCAGCATCACCAGCAGCGCTTCCGCCCTCTCCCCCGGTTCCAGCGCAGCGCCGGCGAGCAGGGCCAGCGGCAGGTAGACGACGGCGAGGGCGACCAGGCGGACGCCGGTCCGCGCCACCGCCGGGCGGGCCGCCAGCCGCCCGGCCAGCGCCGCCAGCGCCAGCAGCCCGAGCCAGACGAGCAGGCTGTAGCCGATCACCGGCCCGCGCCGGTGCGAGATCACCGCCATCCGCGCCCCGAGCGATTCGATCGCGGCGACGTCGACACGGCCCGCGGAGCGGATCGACTGGCCCGACATCTGCGACGGCACCGCGATCCCGAGCCGGTCGAGGATCGTCGGCGCGACATCGGTCGAGAGCACGTAGCCGTCGGTCCGGGTGCTGTCCGAGGTCAGGTTGCCGTCGAAGCCGCGCCCGGCGATCCCGATCGCCAGCGGGTCGTCATCCCTCCCGGTCGGGCGGGCGATCGCGATCAGCAGGTCGCCGGAGGGAAGCGAGCGAGCGATGGTGCGCACCCGCCCGAGCGGCAGGTCGACGCTCTCGAAGATGCCGCCGACCGGCGCACCGAAGCCGCTCCCCGATTCGAGTCCGAAGGAGCAGGAGGAGGGGCCCTCAACGAGCACGGTGAGGTGAGCGCCGACCAGCTGTTCTTTCAGCAGCCCCGGCACGATCTCCGCCGGCGCCGATTCGGCCCGCCGTTCGACTTCTTCGAACCAGGGGAAGCAGCGGCCGTCTCGCTGCTCCGGCAGCGGCTCGTCGTAGAGCGAATCGAAGACGCGGTTGCCCTGGGTCACGTCGAGGTAGGTCTGCTGCGGCGGCACCGTCCCCAGGCCGGCACTCATCAGGCCCGGCGAGAAGCCGGCGCCGGCCAGCTGCGCCACCGTCGTCCCCGCCGGCAGCCAGGCCAGCGTCACGCGCGAGGGGGGTGCGGCGGCTGTCGCGGCCGGCGCGCCCACGGCCAGCAGCACGCACAGCGCTATCGTGGCACCGATGGCCGACCGCACGTTCGCCAAATTCAGCTTCTTCAAGATCGATCCCGCCTGGCGCCGTCGCGACGCCGAGCTGCGCGCCGCCGACAAGCAAGAGTTCCTCGCCGCCTGCGAGGACTTCGCCGTCGATCGGTCGCTGCGGGCCTACTCAACCATAGGAACGCGGGGCGACGTCGACCTGGTCCTGCTCAGCCAGAGCCCGAACCTCGCCGACATCCACACCTTCCACGTCGTCCTCGGCCAGAGCGGCCTCGCCAAGTGGGCGCAGACGCCGTACTCGTTCCTCTCGATGACGAAACCCTCGCCCTACTCCGACGAGCAGGCGCGGCCGGAGATCTGCATCTCCGAACGCAAGTACCTCTTCCTCTACCCGATGGTCAAGCAGCGCCGCTGGTACGGGCTGCCGCCGGAGGAGCGCGGCCGGATCATGAAAGGCCACATCGAGGTCGGCCGCCGCTACCCGGAGATCACGATCAACACGACGTACTCCTACGGCCTCGACGACCAGGAGTTCGTCGTCTGCTTCGAGGGCGACGACCCGGGGATGTTCCTCGATCTGGTCAACGAGCTGCGCCCGACCGAGTCGAGCGAGTACACCGAGCGGGAGACGCCGATCTTCACCTGCGTCGCGATGTCGGTCGCCAAGGCGCTCGACGCGCTCGACGGTACGCCGGGAGCGGTCGCCGCCGGCGCCCCGGCGCTGGGTTGAGCGCGACTTCCCTATCCTTTCGCGCTCGCCAGACCCGCCAGCAGGGGAGACGCCCATGAGCAAAGTCGGAAGCCAGGACAACCCACTTCGAGTCGCCATCGTCGGCGCCGGGCCCTCCGGCTTCTACGCGGCCGAGCACATCCTCAAGGACGGCGACCTGCACGCCCAGGTCGATCTCTTTGACCGCCTGCCGACCCCGTTCGGCCTCGTCCGCGGCGGCGTCGCTCCCGATCACCCGAAGATCAAGTCGGTGATCCGCGTCTACGAGAAAACCGCGGCGCGCGAGGGCTTCCGCTTCTTCGGCAACGTCAAGATCGGCCACGACATCGAGGTCGAAGACCTCGAGCGGCTTTACCACGCGATCGTCTTCACCGTCGGCTGCGAGACCGACCGCGCCCTCGGCATCCCCGGCGAGGACCTGCCCGGCAGCCATGCCGCCACCGCCTTCGTCGGCTGGTACAACGCCCACCCCGACTACGCCGAGGAGGACTTCGACCTCTCGGCCGAGCGCGCCGTCGTGATCGGCAACGGCAACGTGGCGATGGACGTCGCCCGGATGCTGGCGCTGACCGACCACGAGCTGCGGCAGACCGACACCGCCGACCACGCGATCGCGGCGCTCGACGCCAAAGGCGTGCGCGAGATCGTCGTCCTCGGCCGCCGCGGCCCGGTCCAGGCCGCCTTCACCAACCCCGAGATCAAGGAGCTGGGCGAGATGGAGGACGCCGACGTCGTCGTCGACCCCGCCGACGTCGAGCTCGACCCGGCCAGCGCCGCCTTCCTCGAATCCGAGGAGGCCGACAAGACGACCCGCGTCAACGTCGAGACGCTGCAGGAGTTCGCGCAGCGGACGCCGGCGGGCCGCAAGCAGCGGATCGTCCTCCGCTTCCTCGCCTCGCCGATCGAGATCAAGGGCGAGGGCAAGGTCGAATCGATCGTGGTCGGCCGCAACCAGCTGGTCGAGGAGGGCGGCACCCTGCGGGCCAGGGACACCGGCGAGCGCGAGGAGCTCGAGTGCGGCCTGGTCCTGCGCTCGGTCGGCTACACCGGCGTCCCGATCGAGGGGGTCCCGTTCGACGAGAAGCGCGGCCTGATCCTCAACGAGGGCGGCCGCGTGCTCGACTCCCACGATGCCGGCCACAAGGTCGGCCACTACACCGCCGGCTGGATCAAGCGCGGCCCCTCCGGCGTCATCGGGACCAACAAGAAAGATGCGCTGGAGACCGTCCAGCACCTCTTCGCCGACGTCGAGTCGGAGACCCTGCTGTCCCCCGAGAGCCCGGACCCGGCGGCGGTCGAGGACCTGCTGCGCGAGCGCGGCATCCGCTACGTCAGCTTCGAGGACTGGCAGGCGATCGACCAGGCCGAGGTCGGCCGCGGCGAGCCGCACGGCCGCCCGCGGGTCAAGTTCGTCAAGGTCGAGGAGATGCTCGGCACCATCGGCGAGAAGCTCCCCGGCTGAGGCGCGCGGCGATGGCTGTCGACCTCGGCGAGCTGCAGGGGATGATCGAAGCGGCGCTGCCCGGCGCCGAGGTCGAGGTGAGCGACGAAGACGGCAGCGGCCAGCACCTGCTCGCGGTTGTCGTCGCCCCCCAGTTCGAGGGGCTCTCCCGCATCGACCAGCACCGGCTGGTCAAGGCCGCGGTCCAGGCGCGCTTCGACGACGGCACGATCCACGCCCTCTCGGTCAAGACCAGCCTGCCGGCCTGAGCCGGCCGGCCGCGCGACGCGCTCGGCCCGACGCGCCGCGCGGCGGCCACTCCCGCGGCAGCCCCCTGCCGGCTGCCTCGTAGACAAAAAGTTACACTCTCGTGCGCCACACGTATGACCTTTCTCCCTACCCTGGAGGCATGAGAAGCGTGCGCTCGACCTGGACCGACTCCCGACTCGACGACTTCAAGTCGAGCGTCGACGCGCGCCTCGACGGGCTCAGCGCTCGGGTCGACGGCCTCAGCTCCCGAATCGACGCCCTCCAACACGCGATCATCGTTGTCGGCGGCGGGATGCTGGCCGCCTTCGTCGCCGTCCTCGCCGCGATCCTCGGGCTGATCGCGACCCAGCTCTAGACAAGCCCCTGCGGGCCGGGCGGACCACCTCGCTACGATGCCCCTATGGCCGACCCAGAGCTGAAGTCCAAAGTCGAAGAGCTGATCGCCGCCAACCCGGTGCTGCTGTTCATGAAAGGCACCCCGGACATGCCGCGCTGCGGCTTCTCGATGCGGGTGGTGCAGGTCCTGGACCAGGTCGACGTCGAGTACGGCGCGATCGACGTCCTCCCCGCGCTGCAGCCGCTGCGCGAAGTCACCGCCGAGATCTCCGACTGGCAGACCTTCCCCCAGCTCTACGTCAACGGCGAGCTGCTCGGCGGCTGCGACATCGTCGAGGAGATGTTCGAGTCCGGCGAGCTCGCCGAGGCCCTCGGCGTCGAGCAGCCCGAGAACCCCCAGGTCGCTTCCAGCCAGGCGTCCAGGCCGCCGACGCAGTCGCCCCCGCTGCAGATCGAATAACCCGAACCAGCATCCGTGCGTCCGCCGGCAGCCGTCGGCTGACCAAGCAGTTCAAGGACGCAGGGAAGTGAGGCGAGGGGAGCGCACTGCCGTGCGTGACCCGAGCCGAACGACCCGAGGACGCCGAAATGCGCCGGTCAGACGGCGGCTGCCGTGTCCTCTTTGACCTGGAAAGAGGAACCGCAGCCGCAGGCGGCGACGACGTTCGGGTTGTTGACCTGGAACCCAGCGCCCTGCAACCCTTCGACGTAGTCGACCTCTGAGCCGAAGACGAACTGCATGCTGACCTTGTCGACGACGACGGCGACGCCGTCGACCTCGAAGACGTGGTCGTCGTCCTTCGGCTTGTCGAAGGCGAGCGCGTACTGGAACCCCGAGCAGCCGCCGCCGCGGACGGCGACGCGCAGCGCCTGGTCGGCGGCATCCTCCTGCCCGGCAAGCAGCTCGCCGATCTTGCTGGCGGCCTTCGCGGTCAGGGTGATCGCGGCTTTGGAGGTATCCGTATCGCTCACTTCACAAAGTGTAGCGGGGCCGGGCGTCGGGCTCGACGGTGGTGTGAGAGGATCGCGGCGTTGACCGGGACCGCCGAGACCGCTGTCGTCTGCGACAGCACCTGCTACCTCCCCGCCTCGATGATTGAGGAGCGCGGGATCGAGGTGATCAGCCTCTACGTCTCGGTTGACGGCGAGCAGGAGCGCGAGGCCGACATCACCGACTACGCCGCCTTCTACGAGCGGCTGCGCGCCTCGGAGAGCGGCGCCACCACCTCCCAGCCGTCGATCGGCGACTTCATCTCGGTCTACGAGCCGCTCTTGGAGGAAGGCAAGGAGATCGTCTCGATCCACATCTCGGCCGGTATCTCCGGCACCTTCGAGGCCGCCAACCAGGCGCGCGAGCGCCTGGTCGAGGAGGGCAAGGGCGGCGAGCGGATCCGGATCATGGACTCGCGCTCGGCCGCCGGCGGGATGGGCCTCTGCGCCCTCGGGGCCTCGGCGGTGGCGCTGCAGGGTGGGGGCAGCGAGGCGGCGCTGGCGCGGGCCGAGGAGGTGCGGCGCGAGCTGAAGATGTGGTTCGCGATCGACACCCTCGAGTACCTGCGGCGCGGCGGCCGGATCGGCGGCGCCCGCGCCTGGATCGGCAGCGCCCTGAAGATCAAGCCGATCCTCACCCTGGAGGAGGAGATCACCCCGGTCGAGCGGGTGCGGACCCGCGCCCGTTCGCTGGAGCGGCTGCGCGACTACGCTCGCCAGCGCCACGCCGACGGCGCCGACGGCTGGGTCGTCCAGCACATCCAGGACCAGGAGACGGCCGACGCGCTGGCCGACGACTGCCGCGAGATCTACGGCTGCGAGCCGGCCTTCACCTCGGAAATCGGCGCTGTCCTCGGCGCCCACGTCGGCCCCGGCCTGCTTGGCGTCGGCGGCGTCCCGTCACGTCTCATAACCCCCTGACGAGTCCCAGAGGCCGCCAGGCAAGGACGCAGGGAGGCCGAATAGCAGCGCTCATGAGCATCCGGTTCGCTCAGGCCCGCAGCCAGTAGCCAGGCGCGCGTCCGACATCGACCACCCCTGGCTGGGGAGAAGGTCGGATGCGCGATCAGCGCTCGCGATATTGACCTCACTCAGGCGTGGTCAACATCGCGAGCGCTTCTCGCTTGCCCGCCCGCGCGCCGGGAGGTCCCGCGCGGCGAGGTCTGTCGACTCCCGGACGGAACCGGATACTCATGAGCAGCGCTATTTGGCCGACCGAGGACGCCGCATGTCGGCCCCTGGGGCCGTCAGGGCCGCGCTACTTGCGGCGGCGGAACATGAGGCGGACGCCGACGACGAAACCCACCGCCGCGGCGGCGATGATCAGCTCGCGTTTGTGGTCCTCGACCTGTTTGCGCCAGTCGGTCAGCTCGGTGACGCGACCGCGCAGCTGTTCGACCGAGCTGCCGAGCTGCTGGCGCTGGAGGTCGATGTCGCGGCGGATCTCCTCCGCCGTGCGCCCCGGTTTGCCGACCGTCGAGGGCCGCGGCGGCTGCGGGTTCGGAACGCTGCTCATTTCTTCTCCTCGTCTTTGACCGGCGCCGCGCTCGGCGCGTCCTCCTTGGCCGGCGCGTCCTCCTTGGCCAGCATCTCCTTCGTCAGTTTCGCCTCTTCGATCGCCTGTTCGGGGACCGGCGGCGAACCGGCCTTGAGCGCGCGGTAGGCGATGAACCCGGCCAGCGCCGCGATCAGCAGGAAGGCGGCTGACTCGACCAGGAAGCCGGCCCAGGCGGTGCCGTCGAAGACCTCTTCGGCCAGCAGCCAAGCGACGCCCTCCATCGCCAGGATCAGGGCGAGGAAGGCGAAGGTGCCGGCGGCGACGCCGACCGCCGAGCCGCGCAGCAGGCTGTTGACCTTTTCGCTGACCTCGGTCTTGGCGAGCTCGATCTCTTCGCGGATCAGGGTCGAGGCGTTTTCGGAGACGTCGAAGACCAGCTCGGCGACCGAGCGGTGCTCGGGCTTGCCGTCGGGCGGCGGCACCGGCGGCGGCGCTGGCGCCGGTTTCGGCGGCTCGGGGGGAGTCTGACTGGGCTCGGTCACGGGTCTCTCCCTACTCCGGCGGGTCCTCGTCGAAGATGCGGCGGTAGAGCAGGGCCGCCACACGGGTGGCGAGGATGCTGGCCACGGCGCCGGTCGCCGCCAGCAGGCCGCTCCACGCCAATCTGCGAACGATCTCGTTATCCACGCGGCCCGACCATACCTATCGCGGCTCGAGGCCGTCGCAAATCGTCGTCACCAGCAGGTCCTTTGCATCTTCGAAGCTGGTGTCCGAGGCCGGGATCAGCTCGAAGATCCAGCCCGAGAGCAGCTGCTCGATCGCCCCGTAGAAGGCCATCGAGGCGAACAGGGGCGGCACGTCGCGGCGGAACTCGCCCGCCTCCTGGCCGTCGGCGACGATCTTCGCGATCGACTCGTAGGCACGGCGGATCTCCGGCAGGTGGGTGCGGCCGAACGAGTTCGCCGCCCGCGTCACCTCGACGATGATCACCTTCATCAGCTCCGGGTCGTGGCGGTAGGACTCGACGATGAAGCCGGCGACCGCGGCGAGCCGGGAGCGGTGGCTGCCGCCGGCGCTGTCGGCCTCCTCGATCGCCGCCAGCAGCAGCGACCAGCGCTCGACGAAGAGTTCGCCCAGGACCTCGTCCTTGGAGCGGAAGTAGTGGTAGACGAGGCCGTAGGCGACCCCCGCCTCGTCGGCGATGTCGGAGACGCGGGTGGCGTGGAAGCCCTGGCGGGCGAAGACGCGGACGGCGGCGTCGAGGATCTGGCGGCGCTTGTCGACCGCGGCGGCTTTAGAGGCCATGCGCGTAGGTCTCCGGGCGGCGGTTGGCGAGCGAGGGCAGCGACTCGCGGACGCGGTCCTGCTCGGCGAAGTCGAGGTCGGCGGCGACGAAGCACTCGCCCTCCGGGGCGACGGCGAGCAGCCGTCCCCAGGGGTCGACGATCGCCGAGTGGCCGAAGGAGTCGTAGTGCGGCGGCGCTTCGCCGACCTGGTTGGGGGCGACGAGGAAGACCTGGTCCTCGATCGCGCGCGCCCGCAGCAGCACCTCCCAGTGGTCGCGGCCGGTGACCCGGGTGAAGGCGGCGGGCAGGGTGACGACGCGGGCGCCGGCCAGGGCGAGGACGCGGAACAGCTCCGGGAAGCGGAGGTCGTAGCAGACGGCGAGGCCGAGGACGGTCTCGCCGAGCGGCCCGGTGACGATCTCCTCGCCGGGCCGCTGGTGGGCGGACTCGCGGTAGGCGACGCCGCCGGCGTCGACGTCGAACATGTGGATCTTGCGGTAGACGGCGAGGTCCTCGCCGCCGGGACCGATCAGGACCGAGGTGTTGGCGGGCTTCTCCCCCTCGCCGCGCTCGGTGATGCTGCCGGCGAGGAGGTAAACGCCGAGCTCGCGCGCCCAGCCGCGGGCGGCGCCGAGGCTGGGCCCGTCGAGCGGCTCGGCGCCGGCCACCAGCTCCTCGCCGTCGCCCAGCTGGTTCCACTTCTCCGGCAGCGCGAGGAGCTCGGCGCCGTCGGCGGCCGCCTCGCGCACGAGCCGCTCGGCGACCTCGAGGTTCCTCGCCTTGTCGCCCGTAGAATTCAGTTGGATCGCTGCTGCGCGCACCGCCATACCCCAGTTGATTGACCAGTCAATCGGTGCCGGAAGTATAGGACTACGAGCGTGCTTCCCCCTGGAAGCGCCGGTCTACAAGCCCATCGCGCGGGCGACGATGCGATCCCAGACGGGAGTCGGGATCAGCGGCCGCAGCCGCGCCTGGACCTTGGCGTCGATCCCGACCAGGTAGCGCGTGCGCGGCCGGCTCGCGCTGAGCGCGTGCTCGACCGCCTTCGCCACCTTCTCCGGCGGGATCCCGCGCTCGGCGGTCCTGCGCACGGTCTCGCGATAGGCCTCGATCGCCCGCCCGTAGAGCGCTTCGCGGCGTGGCGAGCGGCCGGCGATCTCGTCCGCCTCGCGCTCGCCGCGGTCCCAGATCGGCGTGTCGATCGAGCCCGGCTCGACGATCGCGACCGCGATCCCCCAGGGCCGCAGCTCCTGGCGGAAGACGTCGCCGACCGCCTCGACCCCGAACTTGGCCGCGTGGTAGGCGCCGGTCAGCGGGAAGGCGATGCGGCCGCCGATCGAGCTGACGAAGACGACCCTCCCGTGGCCGCGACGCAGCTGCTCGAGCAGCGCCTGGGTGACGGCGACCTGGCCGGTCAGGTTGACCTCGAGCTGGCGCCGGAAGTCCTCGATCGGGATCGTCTCCAGCGGGCTCGGGACGGCGACGCCGGCGTTGTTGACGAGGCCGGCGAGCCCGCCCGCCTCAGCCGCGACCAGCTCCGCCGCGGCGGCGATCTGGTCGGCGTCGGTGACGTCGACGCGGACCGGGGTCAGCGCCGGCGAGGCGGCCTCGCGCAGCGCCGCGGCGTCCTCCTCGCGGCGCACGCCGGCGAAGACGCGCCAGCCGGCGGCGTCGAGCCGCAGCGCGCAGGCGCGGCCGATCCCGGTCGACGCCCCCGTCACCAGTACTGACCTCACGCCGACCAGGCTACCCTTGATGGGTCGTGACCGAGCTCCGCAGCGACGACGGCGAGCGCAAGCAGGTGACTGTCCTGTTCGCCGACGTCAGCGGCTCGATGGACCTCGCCGAGCAGCAGGACCCGGAGGAGTGGCGCAAGATCATGCAGCGCTTCTTCTCGATCCTGGCCGACGCCGTGACCCGCTACGAGGGGACCGTCGACAAGTTCACCGGCGACGGGATCATGGCCGTGTTCGGGGCGCCGGTCGCGCACGAGGACCACGCCCGCCGCGCCTGCTGCGCGGCGCTGCAGATGCTCGACGACGTCGCCGAGTACGCGGCCGAGCTGCGCCGCGGCCCCGGCCTCAACTTCTCGACCCGGATCGGCATCAACTCCGGCGAGGTCGTCGCCGGCGCGATCGGCAGCGGCGAGGAGAGCGAGTACACGGCGATCGGCCACACGGTCGGGCTGGCGCAGCGGATGGAGGCGCTGGCCGAGCCCGGCAGGGCCTACCTGACCGAGCACGCGGCGGCGCTCGCCGCCGGCTACCTCGAGCTCGAGGACCTCGGCGAGTTCGAGATCAAGGGCGCCAGCCGGCCGGTGCGGGTCTTCGAGCTGGCCGGGATCGGCAGCGCCCGCTCGCGCCTCGACCTCGCCCGTGAACGCGGCTTCTCGCGCTTCGTCGGCCGCGCCGGCGAGCTGGCGCGGCTGGAGGGCGCGCTCGACCGGGCGGCGGCCGGCGAGGGCCGGGCGGTCGGCCTGGTCGCCGAACCCGGCGTCGGCAAGAGCCGGCTCAGCCACGAGTTCGTCCAGCGCTGCCGCGACCGCGGCATCGCCGTCTTCGAGGCGCAGGCCCTGGCCCATGGCCAGCAGACGCCGTTCATGCCGGTGCTGCAGATGCTGCGCTCGTTCTTCGGCATCGGCGAGAGCGAGGAAGAGCAGCTGGCGCGGGAGAAGATCGCCGGCCGCGCCCTGCTGCTCGACCACTCCTTCGGCGCCGACCTGCCGCTGCTGTTCGACTTCCTCGGCGTCCCCGACCCCGACCGGCCGGCGCCGCAGATGAACGCCGAGGCGCGCCAGCGGGCGCTGGGCGGGATCGTCTGCCGCCTGATCAACGCGCCGACCCGGCGCAAGACTCTGGCCCTGGTGATCGAGGACCTGCACTGGATCGACGAGGCGAGCGACGCGATGCTGGCCGGGCTGGTCGACTCGATCGCCGGCACGCGCACCCTGGCGCTGGTCAACTACCGGCCCGAATACGAGCCTTCCTGGGACGGCTCGGCGCTGTACGAGGCGATCGAGCTGCAGCCGCTGACCCGCGCCGACAGCGCCGAGCTGCTGCGCGACCTGGCCGGCGAGGACCCCTCGCTCGACGGCCTCGACGAGCCGATCCACGAGCGCACCCGCGGCAACCCGTTCTTCATCGAGGAGATCGTCCGCGAGCTGGCCGAGTCGGGGCACCTGGCCGGCGAGCGCGGCGCCTACCGGCTGCTGGCGCCGATCGACGGCGCCCGCGTGCCGGTCACCGTGCAGGCGATCCTCGCCGCCCGCATCGACCGCCTCGAGCCGCAGGCCAAGCAGCTGCTGCAGGCGGCCTCGGTGGTCGGCGACGAGGTCAGCTGGCGGGCGCTGGGGCTGACCGCCGGGCTCGAGCCCGAGCGGATCGACCCCGCCCTCGCCGAGCTGATCGCCGCCGGCTTCCTCTACGACGCCGAGCTCTACCCGCAGCGGGTGCTCGCCTTCCGCCACCCGCTGACCCGCGAGGTCGCCTACGGCAGCCAGCTCGCCGACCGCCGCCGCGCCACCCACGCCGCCGCGGCGCGGGCGACGATCGAGCTCGAGCCCGGGCGCCTCGCCGAGCTCGCCGGGCTGATCGCCCACCACCTCGCCGAAGGCGGCGAGACGCTGGAAGCGGCGCGCTGGTTCGCACGGGCCGCGCACTGGGCCGGCCACAGCCAGCCGCGCGACGCCTTCCGCCTCTGGCGGCGGGTGACCGAGCTCAGCGACCAGCTCGACGAGGGCGACGAGCAGGTCGCGCTGGCGATGCTGTCGCGGATGCTGCAGCTCGAATACGCCTGGCGCCTCGGGATGGACCCGGCCGAGGCCGAGGATCTGGCCGCGACGGCGACGGCGATCGCCGAGCGCCGCGGCGACGTCTCCTCGCTGGCCCTGCTGAAGCTGCTGACCGGGGCCCGGCCCGGCGTCGCCGAGGGCGCCGACGAGTGGGTCGCGGCGGCCGGCGAGGCGGTCGATCTGGCCGACGGCACCGGTGACCCGGCGCTGCGGATCGCCGTGCGCAGCGCTAGTGCCTACGCCGAGATCTGCGCCGGCGACCTCGACGCGCTGGAGGGGGTGGTCGACGAGATGCTCGACCTGATCGGCGGCGACCCGGCGCTCGGCGCCGGCATCGTCGTCGGCTGCCCGCTGGCCTGGGGCCGGATGGCGAAGGCGATGGCGCTGCGCGAGCGCGACCGGCCCGAGGAGGCCGAGGGGCTGCTCGACGCCGCGCTGGAGATCGCCCGCGCCCAGGACGACCCCGAGACCGAGAGCTGGGGCCTGGGGACGAAATCCATGCTGCTCGCCGATCGCGGCGAGATGGAGGCGGCGCTGGCGCTGGTGCGGCGCAACCTCGACCTGACCGAACGCCTCGGCGACGTCTTCTCGCGCAGCACCGCGCTGACCGGCGCCACCTACGTCTTCCTCGCCGCCGGCGAGAACGACGAGGCGCTGCGCTCGGTCGAGCTCGCCGACACGATGTACCGCGAGGCGATGCGCAGCGGCGGCGAGACCGAGGCCTGGCGCTCGACCCTGCGGGCGCGGGCGCTGCTCGCCCTCGGCCGCCGCGAGGAGGCGCTGGCCGAAGCCGAAGCGGCGATCGAGGTGGCGCGGCGCAAGCAGATGGGCTGGCAGATCCCGCCCGCCCTGCTCGCCCTCGCCCAGTCCCGCGCCGCCCTCGGCCGCGACGGCGTCGAAGCGGCCCTGACCGAAGCCGCGGAGTACGCGGAGCCCCGCGGGCACCAGATGATCCTGCGTCGGGTCGAAGCCGAGCGCGAGGCGTTGACCGCGGCCTGAAGGATAGGGACGGATTGAGGGCCTGACCCGCACCCCGCCAAGGGCAGGTAGGGGTGCGGGTCAGGCGAGTTCGGGGCGTTTGCGATCGACGCCCGCGTCTATCTGTCGCCGTTGTCGGCGTTTTTAGGGGCCCAGGCCCGGCAAAAACCCCAACACCGGGGGGGGACCCCCCCCAACAACCACACCCC
>CAZHLT010000093.1:0-7136 GCA_964533285.1 uncultured Conexibacteraceae bacterium
CGCTCGGCGACGGTCGCGCAGACCTCGCCGCTGAGGCCGAAGCCGAGGTAGTCCTCGTCGGCGATCAGCAGGCGCCCGGTCTTGGCGACCGAGGCGGCGATCGTCTCGCGGTCGAGCGGGACCAGCGTCCGCAGGTCGATCACCTCCGCCTCGACACCCTGCTCGGCCAACTGCTCGGCGGCGATGCTGGCCTTCTGCACCATCTGGCTGAGGGTGACGATGGTCAGGTCGCCACCCTCGCGGACGATCCTGGCCTGGCCGAACGGGACGGTGTACTCGCCCTCCGGCACCTCGGTGGTCGCGCCCTCGAAGTACGACATCCAGGGCAATCCCATGATCCCCTTGTGGAACATGAAGATGACCGGGTTGTCGTCGCGGATCGCCTCGATCATCAGGCCCTTTGCGTCATAGGCGTTGGACGGCACCACGACCTTGATCCCGGGCAGGTGGGCAAAGGTGGCGTAGAGGCACTGCGAGTGCTGAGCAGCGTCCCCGTATCCGCCACCGATCGCCGTGGTCAGCACGACGGGCAGCTTAACGTTGCCGTCCGACATGTAGGTGTTCTTGGCGAGGTGGTTGTAGATCTGGTCCATGCAGACGCCGAAGAAGTCGACGAACATCAGCTCGGCGATCGGGCGCAGGCCCGCGGCGGCGGCACCCATCGCGGCGCCGATGAAGCCGGCCTCCGAGATCGGGGTGTCCATGATTCGCTCTTTGCCGAAGCGGTCCAGCAGCCCCTCGGTGGCACTGAAGATGCCCCCGTAGGAACCGATGTCCTCGCCCATGACGAAGACTCGCTCGTCGCGCTCCATCTCCGAGCCGATCGCCTCGGAGATCGCTTTTGCCATGGTCAGCGTTCTCTGCTCAGTCGCGGTGCTCATCGTGCTCTCCAATCGGTCTCGGTGCCCTAGACGAAGACGTGAGTCAGCGCCTCGTCGGCGTCCGGGTAGGGGCTGTTGCGGGCGAACTCGTAGGCCTCTTCGACGCGGGTCCTGGCCCGCTCCTCGAGCGTCTTCTGGGACTCCTCGTCGAGGACTCCCCGCTCGCGCAGCTGCCCGGCGAGGCGCGAAATCGGGTCGTGCTCCCGCAGCTCGTCCGCCTCGCCCTTGGGGCGGTAGACCTCGGCGTCGCCTTGGAAGTGCCCGAGGTAGCGGTCGGTCTGGACCTCGATCAGGGTTGGGCCGCCGCCGGAGCGCGCCCGCTCGACCGCCTCGCCCGCCGCTTCGAATACCTCGATCGGGTCGTTGTGGCCGACGTCGACGCCGGGCATCCCGTAGGCGCTCGCCCGGGAGGCGTTGGAGCTGACCGCGGTCGATCTCTCCTTGGGGACCGAGATCGCCCAATGGTTGTCCTCGCAGATGAAGACAACCGGCAGCTGCCAGAGGCCGGCCAGATTCAACGATTCGTGGAAGGTGCCCTGATTGGCGGCGCCCTCGCCGAGGAAGGCGACCGCGACCCAGTCCTTGCCGAGCTTCTTCGCGGCCAGTGCGGCGCCGACCGCCGGCGGCATGCTGGCCCCCTCGATGCCGCTGCAGCTGAACTTGTGAGCGGGGTCGAAGAGGTGCATGTGGCCGCCCTTGCCGCGGCTCAGCCCGTCCGCCTTGCCGAAGATCTCGGCCGCCATCCGGTCCAGCGGCACTCCCTTGGCGATCGCGAAGTGATGGGGGCGGTGGGTGCCGACGACGGTGTCGTCGTCGCCCAGGTGGGCACAGACACCGACGGCGACCGGCTCCTGGCCGGCGGCGAGGTGCATCTCGCCGGGAACGGGTCCGGCGGCGATGTCGAAGGCCAGCCCGGCCTGGATGTTGGGCGGCAACTTTTCCTCGAGGTAGACGGTGACCATCGATTCCTCGAAGTTGCGGATCACCATCATCGTCTCGTACATGGACAGCAGTTGGTCGTTGGACGGATCCATCTCTTCCTTCCCTCCTGGTGGTTGGTGTCCAGCTGTCGGCACGTGCCGCGCCCCGTCGTCCCGGGCAGAGGTCACGGCGGAGCCTGGGATGGTCGACCCGAGGGGGCGGGGCTGCCCGGGCCGGGCGCGGTAGTCGCCTCGACGCCACTCGGCTCGACGCCCGTGGGGGTTGGCAGGCGAGCTCGCGGTCGGTCCGCAAGACGACTGGCCGCGGTGGTCGCCTCGACGCCCTTGGGGGTTGGCGTCGAGCGTGGGGACGAGCCAACGCGGCGAAAGCCGGTCGAGTCGGCGCTGCATCTCGAGGAAGCCGGCGAAATCGCCGCCGTTCGACGAACCCGGTTGCTTTCTCGGCTCCCCTTGATCGTTTTCACGCGAGTTCGACCGTAGGCCCGTCCTGAATGTTCGCCATCGGTGAAAACCCACACTCCCGACCAGGGGTGCACGGACCCCAGGACGCTAGTGTCGACTTTGTCGGGGCAGTCCCGACAAAGTCGACACGGCCCTGGGCATCACTGCTAGATCCTCACCTCGAGCCCCGGTGGGTCGTAGATGCTGGCCAGCCGCGCCAGGGTGAGGGCGGCGAGCATCAGGCCGAAGTCGCGCAGGGCGATGTCGTAGTAGCCCGAGTAGGTCAGGAGGTCGATGATGATTCCCGCCAGCCAGGCGGCGACGACGTAGGCGCCGTAGCGTGGCTTCAGCGCGACGAATACGCCGGCGACGATCTCGACGATCCCGACCAGGTGCATCGCGGTCGAGGCGCTGCCGGGGACGATGTCGTTGATCCAGGGGGCGAGGTAGCCCTCCCAGTCGACCATCAGGTTGAAGAACTTGTCGAGGCCGAAGAGGATCGGTGCG
Organism: uncultured Conexibacteraceae bacterium; assembly: GCA_964533285.1. Classification (GTDB taxonomy): domain Bacteria; phylum Actinomycetota; class Thermoleophilia; order Solirubrobacterales; family 70-9; genus VAYN01. Next base: position 2,771 of record CAZHLT010000093.1, read on the forward strand.
ACGGTGAAGGCGATTCGCATGAGGACGAACGCCTGGTAGGCGGGGTCGGCCTTCAGCCTCTCCCCGAACGTCCGCTGAAGCGCGGCCGTACCTTCGCGGTCGACGGTGGCAACGGTTGACATCAGAACCTCCTGTGGCGTGTTTTCGCGGTCGGTGTTCTGTGTCGGCGCGCTGACCGGTTCTTACCTCCGGCCGGGGAATCCGCCGGGGCCACGGCTCGCGCCGTGACCATCGAGGCGGATCGTCGCGGGCGCCTAACGGAACCTCCCCGGGAACTGCTGCACGATCCCTTCGCTCAGCATGTCGGCCATGCCGAGGAGGTGGTCGATGTAGGCGCCATAGAGGCGGATCGCGGCGCTGTAGTGCCCCGTCAGCTGATCGACGGCGAGCCCGACCACCTGGTTCAGGTGGATCCGCATCATCGTCCGCATGTCTTGGAGCGACCAGTGCTTCGGGTTGGCGGCATGCAGGAAGGCCGCCACTTCGTTGCCGTTGGCGTAGAAGGCAGCCTTCGCCTTGGCGGTCGCCGCGGCGTCCCCCGACTTGGCGGCGACGAGCACCGCCACCGCGTCGTCGATGTGTTCCTTCAGCAGCTTGGTCAGCGCCGCGCCGCCCTTGGCGCCGTAGTAGGGCTTCACGGCGTTGCCGATCTCGACCTGATTCTGGAGCAGCCGGTCGATCGCGAGCGTGGCGTCGGGAAGTTCGCCGACGTAGTCGACGATCGCCCGCTCGGTCCAGGTGCCGTGGGCCACCCAGAGCGAGCGCATCGCGTCGTGGAAGGCGAGGGCCTTCAGCGTCATCGTCGCCTTGCCCGCGGTCATGGTCTGGGCGGGCATGGCGGTTGCGGCAGGCGCGGGCGCGACCGGTCCGATCGTGACCGCAGCGAGCGCGCCGGTCGCGATCGCGGCTGCGACCACGCGCCGGCAGGAAATCGAGGCGGTGCTCATGGGGCACCCTCCCTTCGTTGGCTTTTGCTGTTCCCGATCCCCTTAGCGCCCGGCCCCGGCCCGTTCTTACCTCGCTTGCAGCGGTCGCCTCCGACGCGACGAGGCGGGCGCGCCGGGCGGCCGTAAGAGCCGGCCGCCGGCGATCGCTAACAATTCATGGCGACCGCGACGATGAACGCGCCGATCGACACCCCGGCCGAGCCCGCGGAGGGCCTCGCCCAGGCACCGACAGACGCTTGGCTCAAGCGCCTGCGCGGCGTCGAGGCGACGCGCCGGAGCGCGATCTCCGAGCTCCACGATCTGCTGCTGCGGGCAGCGCGCTTCGAGGTCGATCGGCGTCGCCATGCCCTTCCGCACCTGCGCGGCGGTGACTTCGAGGATCTCGCCCACCAGGCCGCGGACGACGCGCTCGTGGCGGTGCTCGCCAAGCTCGACGATTTCCGCGGCGAAAGCCGTTTCACGACCTGGGCCTACAAGTTCGCCCTGCTCGAGGCGGCGGTGAAGGTGCGCCGCCGCGCCTGGCAGGGGCGCGAGATCCCGCTCGAGGAGGAGGCCTGGGGACGCCTTCACGACACCGCGGCGACCGCCGAGAGCCGAGCCGTGGAGAGTGAGCTGCTCGCGGCGCTGCGAGAGGAGATCGAGCACAGGCTCAGCCCTCGCCAGCGCCAGGTGCTGGTTGCCGTGGCGCTGAACGAGGTGCCGATAGATGTGCTCGCCGAGCGCCTGGGGTCGACTCGCGGCGCCCTCTACAAGACCCTGCACGACGCCCGCCGGAAGCTGCGGACCGCGCTCGCCGAGCGCGGCCTCGACCCCGGGGGCGAGGGGACGGGCGATGACTGAGCCTCGGACAGATCGCGGCGGCGACGCCGAGCGGCTGCTGGCGCGGGCGCTCGGGCCCGCCGGACCCGAGCTGAGCTGCGAGGAGTGCTTCGCCGAGCTCGACCGCTACGTCGAGCTGGCTCTGGCCGGGGAGGACGCCGCCCGGCGGGTGCCCGGCATTGAGGCCCACCTCGCCGGCTGCCCCGCCTGCGCCGAGGAGTACCGCAGCCTCCGCGACCTCCTCCTCAGCGAGGAAGCCGAAGAGCGGGGGTAGGTCCGACGCCGGCCGCATCCCCCCGCCGAGCGGGACGGTCGGATAGAACAGGTGAAGCTGCCGGGTCGGACGCCGCAATCAGCACCCGAATGCACCGGTGCCAAACGACGAGGAAGCGAGGAGAGGCAATGGCGAGAAGCTCGGGCGGTGCCCGCATCGAGGTCGACATCAGGGACTCCGAGCCCGATTGGGATCCATATCTGCCGCCGCGGGCCGAGCCGGACGCGCCGAACGTCCTCTTCGTCGTCTGGGACGACGTCGGCTACGGGACGATGGACGTCTTCGGCGGGCCGGTGGAGACCCCGAACATGCGCCGCGTCGCCGAGGCCGGCGTCCGCTACGCCAACTTCCACACCACCGCTCTCTGCTCGCCGACGCGCTCCTCGCTGCTGACCGGTCGCAACGCGACCTCGAACGGGATGGCGACGATCGCCGAGTTCGGCTCCGGGTTCCCCGGGATCTCGACCAGGATCCCGTTCGAGAACGGGCTGATCTCCGAGGTCCTCGCCGAACGCGGCTACAACACCTACTGCGTCGGCAAGTGGCATATGACCCCGGGCGAGGAGACGACGATGGCCTCCTTCAAGGGGCGCTGGCCGCTCGGGCGCGGCTTCGAACGCTTCTACGGCTTCCTCGGCGGCGAGTCCAACAGCTGGTACCCCGACCTCGTCCACGACAACCACCAGATCGATTCGCCGGCCACGCCCGAGGAGGGCTACCATCTCTCCAAGGATCTCGCCGACCGGGCGATCGAGTTCATCCGCGACGCCAAGGCAATCGACCCCGAGAAGCCGTTCTTCATGTACTTCGCCTCGCAGGCCGGCCACGCCCCGCACCACGTTCCGCGGGAGTGGGCAGACAAGTACAAGGGGAAGTTCGACCAGGGCTACGAGGCGATCCGCGAAGAGATACTCGCCCGCCAGAAGGAGCTCGGCCTGCTCCCCGCCGACACCGAGCTCTCGCCGGTCAACCCGCACGGCGAGCCGGGAAGGACGGGGCCGGACGGCAAACCGTGGCCCGGACTCGACACCGTCCGCCCCTGGGACTCGCTGAGCGAGGACGAGCAGCGGCTCTTCTGCCGGATGGCCGAGGTCTTCGCCGGTTACATCTCCTATACCGACGATCAGCTCGGGCGGCTGCTCGACTACCTCGAGGAGTCCGGACAGCTCGAGAACACGCTGCTGGTCGTCGTCTCCGACAACGGCGCCAGCGGCGAGGGCGGCCCCAACGGCTCCTTCAACGAGTGGCGCTTCTTCAATGGCATCCCGGACTCGACCGAGCTGACCCTGCCGCACATCGAGGAGCTCGGCGGCCCGACCTCCTACAACCACTACAACACCGGTTGGGCCTGGGCCTTCGACACGCCCTTCCCCTACTGGAAGCGCTGGGCCGGGTACGAGGGTGGGGTTGCCGACATGTGCCTGGTCTCCTGGCCGGCCGAGATCCAGCCCCAGGACGACCCGCGCCAGCAGTACGTCCACGCCGTCGACATCGTGCCCACGATCTATGGGCTGCTCGGAATCGAGCCGCCGCAGACGATCAAGGGCTACCCGCAGGCCCCGCTCGAGGGCGAGAGCTTCGCCGCATCCCTCGCCGATGCTTCCGTCCCGGGCAAGGAGACCCAGTTCTACACGATGCTCGGCCAGCGCTCGATCTACCACCGGGGCTGGCTCGCCTGCACCGTTCACCCACCGCTCAGCGGCTGGGGAGCCTACGAGGAGGACGAGTGGGAGCTCTACCACCTCGAGAGTGACCGCGCGCAGGCCAAGAACCTCGCCGCGGCGGAGCCGGTGCGGCTCAAACAGCTGCAGGACCTCTGGTTCTACTACGCCGGGATCTACAACGGGCTGCCGCTGGATGACCGCACCGCGCTCGAACAGGTCCTGGCGCAGCGGCCGCAGGCGGCGCCGCCGCGCGAGCGCTACGAGTACTACCCCGACACCGCCGACGTGCCCGAGGCCGGGGCGGTGCGGATCACCGGCCGCCCCTACACGATCGCGGTCGGAGTCGAGATCGAGTCGGCCGAGGCCGAAGGCGTCCTCTTCGCCCACGGCGGCGTCGCCGGGGGTCACACGCTCTACGTCAAGGACCGCCGCTTGCGCTACACGTTCAACTGGGTGGGAACCCACCTACAGGAGATCGTCGCCGAGGCGGAGATCGAGACCGGCCGTCACGTCTTCAGCGCCGACTTCGCGCTGAAGGGCAAAAGCGAGGATCCCGCGATGCCGGGCTTCGCGGGAACGCTGAGGCTCTATGTCGACGACCACGAGGTCGGCAGCGGCGAGATCGTCACGCAGCCGGGTGTCTTCTGCCTGGTCGGCGACGG
>CAZHLT010000094.1:0-8333 GCA_964533285.1 uncultured Conexibacteraceae bacterium
ACCGGGCACGGCGCCGCCGTTCGCAGCGCCGTCCTCCTCTACCGGGGCGTCGGCGCGCCGCGGCGGCTGCTGACCGTCCCCGGCCGGCTCGGCCAAGTCGCCTTCTCGCCCGACGCGCGGCGACTGCTGGTCGCCTGGCCGGAGGCCGACGAGTGGCTCTTCCTGCCGCTCGGCCGCGGCCGCCCCGAGGCGGTCGGCGACGTCGCCGCCGCCTTCGCCCCCGGCCGGGGCGCGGCCGCCGCCTTCCCCCGGGTCGAGGGCTGGTGCTGCTCGCGCTAACCGCCGCGTGGCAGAGCTTTCCCGTACAAATTCCGGAAAAGCTCTGCCACGCGGTGGGCGCAAGATGAATCCCGGCGTCGGGCGGCCACCGTAGCGACCCGGTATCGGCTGGAACAATCCGGGTAGGTGATGCGCTGATGGCGAGATCGATCTGGAGCGGCTCGATCAGCTTCGGGCTCCTCAACGTGCCCGTGAAGCTGTACAGCGCGGTGGCGCGGCGCACCATCGCCCTGCGCGAGATCCGCGAGTCCGACTCGGCCCGGATCAAACATCGCCGCTTCGCCGAGGGCACCGACGAGGAGGTCCCCTACGAGGAGATCATCCGCGCCTACGAGATCACCCCGGGCGAGTACGTGCCGCTGACCGGCGACGAGCTGAAGGCGCTGGCGCCGGAAAGGTCGCGCGCGATCGAGGTCCGGGACTTCGTCGACATCGACGAAATCGACCCCATGTACTTCGACAGCCCCTACTACCTCGGCCCCGGCAAAGGCGCCGCCCGCGCCTACTCGCTGCTGGCGAGCGCGATGGAAAGCTCGGGCAAGGCGGCGATCGCCCGCTTCGTCCTGCGCAACAAGGAGCATCTGGCGGCGATCCGCGCCTCCGGTGGCGTGCTGACGCTGACCACGATGCGCTTCGCCGACGAGGTCGTGCCGCCTTCCGAGCTGGACGGCGCGCTGCCCGAGAAGCAGGAGAAAGTCGCGAAGAAAGAGCAGCAGATGGCCGAGCAGCTGATCGAATCGCTCAGCACCGAGTTCGACCCGGCCAGCTACCGCGACGAGTACCGCGAGCAGCTGCTGGGGCTGATCGAACGCAAGGCCGAAGGCAAGGAGATCGTCGCCCCCGAGACCGAGGAGCCGCCGGCGACGAAGGCGCCGGACTTGATGGCGGCGCTCGAGGAGAGCATCGCCGCGGTCAAGGAGCGGCGCGGCGCGGCCGCCGGCAAGGCGAAGCCCAAACCGAAGGCCAGGGCCAAAGCCAAACCGAAAGCCGCCGCGAAAAAACGCAAAGCGGCGCCCAAAAAAGCCAAAGCGAAGAAATAGGCCGTGGCCGCTAGTCGCGTGGTCGAGGTCGACGGGCGGGAGCTGAAGCTCACCAACCTCGACAAGGTCCTCTACCCCGCCGCCGGGTTCACCAAGGGCGAGATGGTCGACTACTACGCCAAGGTGGCCGCGGCGATGGTGCCGCACCTGAAGGGGCGCGCGGTGACCCTGCGCCGCTTCCCCGAAGGCGTCGACGACCTCGAGTCGGCCTTCTTCGAGAAGCGCTGTCCCAAGCACCGGCCGAGCTGGGTGAAGACGACCAGCGTCAGCGCCGGCCCGCGCTCGGGCAAGATCGACTTCTGCGTCTGCGACGGGCGGCCGACGCTGGTCTGGATGGCGCAGCTGGCGGCGATCGAGCTGCACCCCTCGCTCTCGCTCGGCCGCGCCCCGAAACGGCCGACGGTGCTGGCCTTCGACCTCGACCCCGGCCCGCCCGCCGACATCGTCGACTGCTGCCGGGTGGCGCTGCGCCTACGCGAGATGTTCGGCCACTTCGGCGTCCAGTGCTTCCCCAAGACCTCGGGCTCGAAGGGGATGCAGGTCTACGTCCCGCTCAACCGCAAGGACGTCAGCTACGAGATGACCAAACCGTTCGCCAAAGCGATCGCCCAGCTGCTCGAAAAGCAGACCCCCGACAAGGTCGTCTCGAAGATGAAGAAGGTCGAACGCGGGGACAAGGTCTTCGTCGACTGGTCCCAGAACCACCCGACGAAAACGACGATCGCCGTCTACAGCCTGCGCGCCCGCCAGCGCCCCACCGCCTCCACGCCGCTGACCTGGGAGGAGGTCGAGACCGCCGCCGACTCCGGCGACGGCCGACCGCTGGTCTTCGAGGCCGGCGCCGTCCTGGAGCGGATCGAGCAGCACGGCGACCTCTTCGCCCCCGTACTCGAGCTCAAACAGGAGCTGCCCGAGCTGTAGCGGGCGGCGGGACTGGGCGAGGGTTCGGGGGTGGGACTGGGCGAGGGTTCGGGGGGTGTCTGGAGGGGTCGGGTGTCCCTCTTCACTCGCCTACCTGGCTGGATCGGCTGCGGTCTCCCGAGAAGGAGCCCTGGGCCAGCGGCGCAAAACGTTCAGAGGGACACCCGACCCCTCCCCACGGAGCGCTCGTTCGTACCTCCCGGCCGCTCAAGGCGGAGACGAGCGAGGCCCGGGCCTGCTTCTTGCGCTTGAAGCTTGCGAGGGACGGGACCTTGACCCTCTCTCGCTGAGGGGAGGGGACGAAAGTGCTCCCCCCTTCCTCCGCGTGGCAGTCATTTCCATTCCTATGGAATGGAAATGACTGCCACGCGCTGCGTGCTTCGGGTTGCTGTTGAGCTTTGTCTCGCATGGAGGGACAAAGCTCTACAGCGACCCGGCGCTCGCTCGTCCCCTGGGAGGCGTCAAACGCTCCTCGGGAGGGGGGGTGCCGGCCGCCCTACCTGCCCACCGAGGGTGGTCGGTGCCCTCCCCCTCTGCGCTGCGGGTTGAGCCCTCGGTGGAGCTCGCCACGGCTTGAGCCCTCGCGCGGAGCTCCCTACGCCGGGCCCGCTGTCGCCAGCGGTTCGGGACTGGCCTCGAAGCACTGCTCGAGCGTCAGCGGCTCGTGGCCGGTCAACTCGGCGACGGCGTCGGTCCGCACCTCCAGCGAGCCGTCGGCGATCGCCAGGTAGGAGCTGATCATGCCCGCGACGAGGGGCTCGGGCAGGGCGAGGTCGCGGCGGCTCTCCCAGGCCTGCTCGACGGTCTCCTCCTCGTAGCGGTACTCCTGCCCGGTGTAGGCGGAGAGGCGGGCGGCGACGTCGGCGAGGGTGAGCAGCTCGGGGCCGGTCAGCTCGTAGGTGCGGCCGTCGTGGGCGCCGTCGGCGGTGAGGACGGCGACGGCGGCGTCGGCGAGGTCGTCGCGGGCGACCGGGGCGAAGCGGCCGCTGCCGCCGGGGCCGCGGATCGTCCGCTCGGGGCCGGCGAAGGTCGGCAGGAAGTCGAGGTAGAGCGAGGAGCGCAGGAAGGTGAAGGCGAGCCCCGAGGCGCGGATCGCGTCCTCGGTCGCCCAGTGGTCGCGGGCGAAAGTGAAGGTCGCCTCAGGACCGGCACCGAGGAAGGAGACGTAGACGATCCGCTCGACCCCGACTGTCTTCGCCGAGTCGATCGCGATCCGGTGTTCGCCGACCCGCTCCGGCGCCTCGCGGCCGGAGACCAGGTACAGCGTCCTCACCCCGCTGAGCGCGTCGCGCATCTCGGCGGCGATGCCGTAGGAGGAGGCGACGGCGATTTCGACCCCCTCGTGGACCGGCGCCCTCGCCGGTTCGCGGACGATCAGCCGCTGGCCGAGACCGCGGCCGGCGAGCCGGGCCGCGACGCGGGCGCCCAGGCCACCGGTCGAGCCGGTGATCGCGAGCGTCGCCGCCTCCTCCAACTCAGCTCCCGTCGAGGTCCTGGCGGACGACCGGGCGGCGGGTGGCGCGGACCTCGTCGAGGCGGCGGACCGGCGTCGAGTAGGGCGCGTGCTTCGCCGTCTCCGGCCCCTCCTCGGCCTCGGCGAGGATCTGCTCGATCGCCGCGGCGAAGGCGTCGAGGCTCTCCTTGGTCTCGGTCTCGGTCGGCTCGACCATCAGCGCCTCCTCGACCAGCAGCGGGAAGTAGACGGTCGGCGGGTGGAAGCCGAAGTCGAGCAGCCGCTTGGCGAGGTCGAGGGTGGCGAGCCCGAACGCCTCCTTCATCGGCTTGCCGGAGAGGACGAACTCGTGCATGCAGTGGCGGTCGAAGGCGACCGGCAGGCGCTCGCCGGCGCGGCCGGCGGCCAGGCGCGCCTTGAGGTAGTTGGCGTTCAGCACCGCCGTCTCCGAAGCCTCGGCGAGGCCGTCGGCGCCGAGGCTGAGGATGTAGGCGTAGGAGCGGACGAAGACGCCGAAGTTGCCCTGGAAGCCGCGCAGCCGCCCGATCGACTGCGGCCGCTCGTAGTCGAGGTCGAAGCTCGGGCCGTGGCCGTTGGAGCCCTCGCGGCGGATCACCTGCGGCCGCGGCAGGAAGGGCGCGATCCGCTCGGAGACCGCGATCGGGCCGGCGCCCGGACCGCCGCCGCCGTGCGGCTGGCTGAACGACTTGTGCAGGTTGACGTGGACGATGTCGAAGCCCATGTCGCCGGGCCGCGAGTGTCCCATCACCGCGTTGAGGTTGGCGCCGTCGTAGTAGAGGGTGCCGCCCTCGGCGTGGATCAGCGCCGCGATCTCCCCGATGTTCTCGTCGAAGAGGCCGAGCGTGTTCGGGTTGGTCAGCATCAGGCAGGCGACCTCGCCGGCGTGCTCGGCCAGCCGCGCCCGCAGGTCGTCGATGTCGACGCCGCCGCGCTCGTTGGTCGCGACCTTGACCGTCTCGTAGCCCGCCATCGTCACCGAGGCCGGGTTGGTCCCGTGCGAGGTGTCCGGCGCCAGCACCTTGGTCCGCGCTTCGCCGCGGTCGGCGTGGTAGGCGCGGGTCAGCAGCAGACCGGCGAGCTCGCCGTGGGAGCCGGCCGAGGGCTGCAGGCTGACGTGCGGCAGGCCGCAGATCTCCCCCAGGCTCTGCTGCAGCAGCCACATCAGCTCCAGCGCCCCCTGGGCGCGGCGCGGGTCTTGGGCCGGGTGCAGGCGGGCGTGGCCGGGCAGCGCCGCGACCCGCTCGTTGAGCCGCGGGTTGTGCTTCATCGTGCAGGAGCCGAGCGGGTAGAAGCCCGAGTCGAGGTCGAAGTTACGGCGCGAGAGGCGGTTGTAGTGGCGGACGATCTCCGGCTCGGCGACCTCGGGCAGCCGCGGCGGCGCGGCGCGCAGCAGCGCGGCCGGGATCAGCTCCTCCAGCGGCGTCTCCGGCACTTCCGCCGCCGGCAGCGCGGCGGCGCGACGCCCGGGCTTCGACTTCTCGTAGATCGTCGTCGCCCGTTCGCGCTGCATCGGCGTCTCCGTCAGGCTCATCGCACCGCCTCCTCGGCGGCGACTGTCGAGTTGCTCTCGCTATCCGAGAGGAACTCGACACGCTCCGCCGCGATCGCCGCCTCCAGCGCCTCGGCGAGGGCGTCGATCTGGGCGCGGGTGCGGCGCTCGGTGATCGCGACCAGGAGGCCGTCCTCGAACTCGGGGTAGTCGCGGCCAAGCGGGTAGCCGGCGGCGAAGCCGCGCTCGGCGCAGCGCTCGAGGACGGCGGCGACCGGCGCCTGCAGCCGCAGCGCGAACTCGCGCACGACCGGCGCCTCGTGCAGCGGCTCGACCCCGGGGACGGCGGCGAGGCGCTGGCGGGCGTAGGCGGTGCGCCGCGCCAGCAGCTCGCCCAGCTCGCGGAAGCCGTGGCGGCCGAGCCAGGCGAGGTGGACCATCGCCCCCAGCGCGTTCAGCGCCTGCGCGGTGCAGATGTTGTTGGTCGCCTTCTCGCGGCGGATGTGCTGCTCGCGCGTCTGCAGCGCGAGGACGAAGCCGCGGCGACCGTCGACGTCCTCGGTTTCGCCGGCGATCCGGCCCGGCATGCGGCGGATCTGCTCCGCGGTCGCGCAGAAGAAGCCGAACGAGGGCCCGCCGAAGTCGAGCCGGTTGCCGAGCGGCTGGCCCTCGCCGAGGGCGATGTCGGCGCCGCACTCGCCCGGCGGCTTGAGGATCCCCAGGGTCATCGGGTCGCAGGCGACGACCAGCAGCGCCCCGTGCTCCTTCGCCGCGGCGCCGAGCGCCGCCACGTCCTCGACCGCGCCGAGGAAGTTGGGGCTCTGCAGGATCACCGCTGCGGTCTCGCCGTCGACCGCCGCGGCCAGCGCCGCGGCGTCGGTCAACCCGCCCTCGAGCCCGACCTCGACCAGCTCGGCGTCGAACCCGACCGCGTAGGTGCGCAGCGTCTCGCGGCTGTGCGGGTGGACGCCGCGGGAGACGACGAATCGGCGCCGCCCCGTCGCCCCGATCGCCAGGTAGGCGGCGGAGGCGACCGAGGAGGGCCCCTCGTAGAGACCGGCGTTGGACACCGGCAGCCCGGTCAGCTCCGACATCGCCGTCTGGAACTCGAACATCACCTGCAGCCCGCCCTGCGAGATCTCCGGCTGGTAGGGCGTGTACGGGGTGAGGAACTCCGAGCGCGAGGTGATCGCGTCGACGATCGCCGGCACGTAGTGGTCGTACATCCCGGCGCCGAGGAAGCAGACCTGCGACTCGGCGTCCTCGTTGCGGGCGGCGAGCTCCCGCAGCCGCTCGTAGACCTCGGCCTCGCCGAGCCCCGCCGGCAGCTCGAGCGGGCGCCCGAGCCGCAGCGACTCGGGGATCTGGGCGAAGAGCTCGTCGGTCGACCCGACCCCGATCGCGGCCAGCATCTCGGCGCGGTCGTCGGGGGTGGCGGAGGTGTAGCGCGTCATGCCGTAAGGCTAGGGAACGCGGTGGCCGGGCCGGACGCCTAGGAATCGAGCAACTTGCGGTATTCGGCGGCGTCGAGCAGCGCCTCGGACTCCTCCGGTGCGCTCAGCCTGACCCGGATCAGCCAGCCCTCGCCGTAGGGATCGTCGTTGATCTTCTCCGGCGCGTCGGCGAGCGCCTCGTTGACCGCGACGATCTCGCCCGACAGCGGCGCGATCACGTCGGAGACCGCCTTGACCGACTCGACCTCGGCGTAGGAGCTGTCTTTCTGGACGCTGTCGCCGACCGCGGGCGGGTCGTAGAAGACGACCTCGCCGAGCGAGTCCTGCGCGTACCAGGTGATCCCGAAGACGGCCTCGGCGCCCTCGATCCGCGCCCAGTCGTGCTGGTCGTGGTAGCGCAGGTCCTCGGGGTAGCTGGCGTCGGCCAAGTTCAGCTCCTTTCGTAGAGGGGCCTGGAACCTACCCGGGCGGCGCGACGCTTGCCGCGCACGTCGATCTCCAGCGCCGTGCCCGGCTCGGCCAGCTCGGCGCGGACGTAGGCGAGCCCGGCCCCGACCTCGAGCGAGGGCGAGAAGGTGCCGCTGGTGACGACGCCGGCCTCGCCGCCCTCGGTGTCGAGCACCGGGTTGCCGGCGCGCGGGATCCCGGCGCCCTCGATCAGGAACGGGACCAGCCGCTCGGCGGTGCCCTCGGCGCGGGCCGTGGCGACGCCCTCCCAGCCGACGATGTTCGTCTCCTCGCGGCAGGCCGAGCCGAGGCCGGCCTCGATCGGGTTGCGCTGCGGCGTCAGCTCGTTGCCGTGCAGCGGGTAGCAGACCTCGAGCCGCAGGGTGTCGCGGGCGCCGAGCCCGCAGGCGACGACGCCGGCGTCGCGCAGCTCGGTCCAGACCGGGACCGCGACCTCGGGGTCGACCAGCAGCTCGACCCCGTCCTCGCCGGTGGAGCCGGTGCCGCAGGCGAGCGCCGGCCGGCGACCGATCTGGACGGCGGCGACGCGGAAGCGCGGCGGCAGCTCGACACCGAGCGTGCGGCTGACGATCGCCCGGGCGTGCGGGCCCTGCACGGCGAGCATCGCGTAGCGGTCGGCGACGTCGCGGACGGCGACGTCGAACTCGCGGCCGTGGGCGCCGAGCCAGGCGAGGTCGGGCTCGTGGTTGGCGGCGTTGGTGACGAGCAGGTAGCGGTCGCCGCCGAGCCGGTAGGCGAAGAGGTCGTCGAGGACGCCGCCGTCGTCCTGGCAGAGGCACGAGTACTGGGCGCCGCCGATCTCGACCCGGGCGACGTCGTTGGAGAGCAGGTGCTGGAGGAAGGCGAGCGCGCCCGGCCCCTCGACCTCGACCTCGCCCATGTGCGAGACGTCGAACATCCCGGCGTGCGTGCGCACCGCCAGGTGCTCCTCCCGCACCCCCTCGTACTGCACCGGCATCTCCCAGCCGGCGAACGGCACCATCCGCGCCCCCTGAAGCACATGCTGCTCATGAAGAGGGGTCCGGCGGAGGGCATCCGTGCTCACCCCCTGAGCGTATTCGAGCGGGCGCGACCGAGGACCCACGGCTCCCCGGCGCCCGCGGGACCGCCGAGGCGCCCTCACGGCACGAGGTTCCGAAGACGCGCCCGAAGCTCGGGGCGGGTCGGATGGCCCTCCCGACGAACTCCTGCGAAGCAGCGGCGGGAGG
>CAZHLT010000095.1:0-2243 GCA_964533285.1 uncultured Conexibacteraceae bacterium
GGGGGGGTTGTGCTTTCAGGGGGGGGTTCCTACCCGCGTGGTGGGCTTTGACGGGGCTATGGGCCTAAAAAACCCGACAACGGCGAAAGGCAGACGCGGCCGTCGCCCTCAAGCGCCCCGAACTCGCCTGACCCGCACCCCTACCTGCCCTGTGGGGGTTGCGGGTCAGGCCCCACGAACCCTTCGTCCCTTCCCTCAGTCCGGCGCCAGCGCCTCGATCAAACCGCCCGCCTGGTCTGGCGGCGCGACCAGCATCAGGATCGGCAGGGTGATGCCGGCGGCGACGAAGGCTTCGAGGCGCTCCTTCATCTGCTCGGGGGTGCCGAAGATGAACATGTCCTCGATCAGCTCCCAGGGGGCCGCGGCGGCGGCGGCGCGGCGGTCGCCCTCGCGCCAGGCGGCGACCATCGGCTCGATCTGCTCGCCGTAGCCGAGCCAGCGGTAGAAGGCTTCGTAGACCGGGACGGTGATGTAGGAGGAGAACATGAAGCGGGCCAGCGGCTCGGCCTGCTCGCGCTCGCCGGGGATGCAGAAGAAGCGGCAGAGCAGCTCGAACCCGGGCGGCGCGTCGGCCAGCTGCGCGGTCACCTTGGGCAGGCCGCCGAGCGGGAGGAAGTTGGTGAAGGCGCCGTCGGCCCGCTCCACGGCCAGATCCAGCATCTTGCCGCGCAGCGCCGCGAGCACGATCGGCACCCGCTGCGCCGGCGCCGTCTCCAGCTTGAACCCGGTCGCGGTCCGCTCGCCGGCCAGCGCCGTCTGCAGGAACTCGACGGTCTCGCGCATCTTCGCCAGCGGCCGCTGGAACGGGATCCCGTTCCAACCTTCGACGATCCGGTCCGAGGAGGAGCCGATGCCGAGCACGAAACGCCCGCGCGAGGCGTCGGCCAGCGCCGCCGCCTCCTGGGCGAGCAGCGCCGGGCCGCGCTGGAAGACGCCGACGACGCCGGTCCCGAGCCGCGCCCGCTCGGTCCAGGCGGCGGTGAGCGAGAGCGGCGTGAAGCCGTCGGGCCCGTTCGTCTCGCCGCTCCAGAAGTCGGTGTAGCCGGCCGCCTCGGCCCGCTTGACCAGCTCCTCGCTGTCGGCCAGCGAGACCCCGGCCAGCGGCAGCGTCAACCCCCAACGCCTCTCCATGCGACGACCCTATAGCCTGTGCCCGCCGATGGCCGACTCGTCCCAGGTGAAGCCGGACCGCAACCTCGCGCTCGAGCTGGTGCGGGTTACCGAGGCGGCCGCCCTCGCCTCCGCCCGCTGGGTCGGCCGCGGCGACAAGATCGCCGCCGACGGCGCCGCCGTCGACGCGATGCGGTTCGTCCTCGACTCGGTGGCGATGGACGGCATCGTCGTCATCGGCGAGGGGGAGAAGGACGAAGCGCCGATGCTCTACAACGGCGAGCAGATCGGCGACGGCACCCCGCCCAACGTCGACATCGCCGTCGACCCGCTCGAGGGCACCCGGCTCTGCGCGCTGGGGATGCCGAGCGCGATCGCCGTCATCGCCCTCGCCGAGCGCGGCTCGATGTTCGACCCCGGCCCCTGCGTCTACATGGAAAAGATGGCGGGCGGCGAGGAAATCGCCGACCTGCTCGACCTCGACCGGCCGCTGCCGGAGACGCTGCAACTGGTCGCCGAGCGCAAGGGCGGCAGCATCGGCGACGTGATCGTCGTCGTCCTCGACCGGCCGCGCCACGAGGACGCGATCCGCGAGATCCGCGAGGCCGGCGCCCGCATCCGGCTGATCACCGACGGCGACGTCTCGGCGGCGCTGCTGGCGGTCAGCGAACGCTCGCCGGTCGACCTGCTCTGGGGGATCGGCGGCACGCCCGAGGGCGTGCTCTCGGCGGCGGCGCTGAAGTCGATGGGCGGCCAGCTGCTGGGGCGGCTGTGGCCGCGCAACGACGAGGAGCGCCAGGCGGCGCTCGACGCCGGCTACGACCTCGATCGCGTCCTCACAGCCGACGACCTCTGCTCCGGCGAGGACGTCTTCTTCTCCGCCACCGGTGTCACCGACGGCGACGTCCTCCAGGGCGTCCGCTACCGCGGCAGCGGCGTCACCACCGAATCGCTGGTGATGCGCTCCCGCTCGGGCACCGTCCGCCGCGTCCACGCCCGCCACGACCGGGCGAAGCTGCGGCAGATTCTCGGCACCTCCGCCCACCGCTACGGCTGAGGCGGGGGGGGGGGGGGGGGGGGGGGGGGGGCGGGGGGGGGGGGGGGGGGGGGCCGCGGAGCGCGGGGAGGGCCCG
>CAZHLT010000096.1:0-9388 GCA_964533285.1 uncultured Conexibacteraceae bacterium
AGACTCGCCCCTGGTGTGCCGGCGGGGCCTACCCCGGCGCCCCCCTCGACCGGGTGCTCCTCAGCAGCGAGCCGTTTCATTTCAAGGAGCGGCACGTGGCGGAGGTCGAAGGGCTGGTGCCCGGGGCGGCGGGCTCGCTGCTCGACGGCGAGATGACCTCCTGGGACGGGCCGCGGGCGATCGCCGGCCTCGACTACCTCGACCGCTACACGGCGGAGGCCGCCGGGTGAGCGCTGCGACCGCCGGGCCGGTGGCCCTCTCCTGGAGCGGCGGCAAGGACTCCTCGCTGGCGCTCTGGGTGCTGCGCGAGGAGCTGGGGATCGAGCTGGCGGCGCTGCTGACGACGGTGACCGAGGACTACGCGCGGGTCAGCATGCACGGCGTCCGCCGCGAGCTGGTCCGCGCCCAGGCCGAGGCAGCCGGGCTGCCGCTGGTCGAGATCGGGATCCCCGCCGCCTGCGTCAACGCGGTCTACGAGGAACGGATGGCCGCCGCCCTGGCGGCGCCGCCGCTGGCCGAAGCGCCGACGGTGGCCTTCGCCGACCTCTACCTGGAGGACATCCGCGCCTACCGCGAGGAGCGGCTGACCGGCGCCGGCCGCGAGGCGCTGTTCCCGCTCTGGGGCCGCGACACGACCGCGCTCGCCCGCCAGTTCATCGCCGCCGGCTTCGAGGCGATCCTGGTCAGCGTCGACCCGAGCCAGATCGACGCCTCCTTCGCCGGCCGCCGCTTCGACGAGCAGCTGCTGGCCGACCTGCCGGCCAGCGCCGACCCCTGCGGCGAGAACGGCGAGTTCCACACCTTCGTCCACGCCGGCCCGATCTTCAGCGCGCCGATCCCGGTCGAGACCGGCGAGACGACGCTGCGCGACGGCTTCGCCTTCACCGATCTGCTGCCTGTGTGAGAATCAGAGGCATCCCAACTGTCTGCATACCACCTAATCTCGGAGGACCAGATGAGAATCGAGAAGGTCGCAGTCCTCGGCGGCGGTCTGATGGGCTCGGGGATCGCCGAGTCGGTCGCCCGCGCCGGCCTCGAGGTCACCGTCCGCGACGTCGACGCAGCCGCCGTCGACGCCGCCCGTAACCGGGTCGAGAAGTCGCTCGGGCGCGCCCTCGCCGGCGGCAAGATCGACGAGGCCGCGCGTGACGCGATCCTCACCCGCGTCGCCTTCACCGACGACCTCGAGGCGGTCGCCGAGGCCGACCTGGTGATCGAGGCGGTGCCCGAGAACGCCGAGCTCAAGGCCAACATCCTCGCCCAGGTCGCCGGCTACGTCTCCGAGCAGGCGCTGATCGCCTCCAACACCTCCTCGATCCCGATCGCCCAGCTGGCCGCCGGCCTGCACCGCCCCGAGCGCGTCCTCGGCCTGCACTTCTTCAGCCCGGTGCCGGTGATGCCGCTGGTCGAGATCGTCGTCGCCCTCGACACCTCCGAGGAGACGCTGTCGACGGCCAGCGAGTTCGCCGAGACGATCGCGAAGACGCCGATCGTGACCAAGGACCGCTCCGGCTTCATCGTCAACATGCTGCTCGTCCCCTACCTGATGGCGGCGGTGCGGATGTACGAAGAAGGGTTCGCGACCCGCGAGGCGATCGACGAGGGCATGAAGCTCGGCTGCGGCCACCCGATGGGCCCGCTGACGCTCTCCGACTTCATCGGCCTCGACGTCCTCTACAGCGTCTGCGACTCCCTCTATGAGGAGTTCAAGCGCCCCGAGTACGCGCCGCCGCCCCTGCTCAAGCGGATGGTCGCCTCGGGCCGGATCGGCCGCAAGGCCAACCGCGGCTTCTACGACTACGGCGAGGTCCGCCAGGGGGCGGTCGCATGACCGGCGTCGAGCTCGGCGCGGGGCTCTACGAGATCCCGCAGGAGATGATCGACTTCCGCGAAACGATCCGCCAGATCGCGACCGAGAAGATCGCGCCGCGGGCCGGCGAGATCGACCGCTCCTCCGAATACCCCTGGGACATCCGCCAGCTGCTGGCCGAGCAGGACATCCTCGGCCTGCCCTTCGAGGAGGCCTACGGCGGCACCGGCACCGGCACCCTGATGCTGCAGATCGGGGTCGAGGAGATCGCCAAGGCCTGCGCCTCCAGCGCCCTGATCCTGATGATCCAGGAGCTGGGGACGCTGCCGATCCAGCTGTTCGGCTCCGAGGAGCAGAAACAGAAGTGGCTGCCGAAGTGCGCCGCCGGCGAGCTCTCGCCGGCCTTCGCCCTCTCAGAGCCCGAGGCGGGCTCGGACCCGGCCGCGATGCGGACCACCGCGGTCAAGGACGGCGACGAATGGGTGATCAACGGCCAGAAGGCCTGGATCACCAACGCCGGCGTCGCCGACTTCTACGTCGTCTTCGCCACCACCGACCGCGCCAACCGCCGGATCAGCGCCTTCATCGTCGAGTCCGACCGCGAGGGCTTCGATCCCGGCCAGCTCGAGCACAAGCTCGGGATCAAAGGCAGCCCGACCGGCTCGCCCTCGTTCAGCGACGTCCGCGTCCCCCACTCCAACCTGGTCGGCGAGGAGGGCAAGGGCCTCTCGGTCGCGCTCGGCACGCTCGAGCGCACCCGGCTCGGCGCCGCCGCCCAGGCGGTCGGCATCGCCCAGGGGGCGACGAACTACGCCAGCGAGTACGCCAAGGAGCGGATCGCCTTCGGCAAGCCGATCAACCAGCTGCAGGCGATCCAGTTCAAGCTCGCCGACATGGAGGCCGGCACCGCCGCCGCCCGCGAGCTGCTCTACAAAGCCTGCTCGCTGGCCGACCGCCCCCAGCGCCCGGCCGACCTCGGCAAATGGACCTCGATGGCGAAGCTGATTGCCTCCGACAACGCGATGAAGGCGACGGTCGAGGCGATCCAGGTGCTCGGCGGCTACGGCTACGTCAACGAGTACCCGGTCGAGCGGATGATGCGCGACGCCAAGATCACCCAGATCTACGAGGGGACGAACGAGATCCAGCGGGTGGTGATCGCCCGCTCGATGGCCTGAGCGGCCCGCCGGCCCGCCCGCTGCGCCTGCGTTGAGCGGCGAGCGACCCGATCCTGGCCGGCCGGCCAGGATCGGGTCCGTCCCGCTAGGCTGCCCGGCGTGGACTTCGCCCTGACCGACGAGCAGGAGGACTTCGTCGCCGCGATCCGCGACTTCTGCGACCGCGAGTGCGGCACGCGGGACCAGCGCGAGCGGCTGACCGACGGCTACCACGAGCACCACAGCTTCGAGCTCTACCGGCAGATGGCGGAGCTCGGCTGGCTCGGCGTCACGATCCCCGAGGAGTACGGCGGCGCCGGCGGCACGATGCTCGACGCCTGCCTGTTCATGGAGGAGACCTCGCGCGGCCTCGCCCCGATCAGCGGCTACGCGACGACCCTGATCGTCGCCGGCGCCACCCAGCGGTTCGGGACCGAGGAGCAGAAGCGCGAGATCCTCGGCGGCATCGCCGCCGGCGCGGTCGAGGCGATCGCGATGACCGAGCCCGAGGCCGGCTCCGACGTCGGCGCCCTCAGCTGCTCGGCCGAGCGGGTCGACGGCGGCTTCGTCCTCAACGGCCAGAAGGTCTTCTGCTCCAACGCCCACATCGCCGACCACGTCCTCGTCGTCGCCCGCACCACCCGCGGCGAGAACAAGCACGAGGGGATGACGATGATCTGGGTCCCGCGCGGCGCCGAGGGCATGGAGGTCGTCCCGATCGAGACGATGGGCGGCCGCGAGACCAACCACCTCTACTTCACCGACTGCGCCGCCCCCGCCGACGCCGTCCTCGGCGAGGTCGATCAGGGTTGGATGCAGCTGATGGCGGGCCTCAACGTCGAGCGCCTGATCCTCGCCGCGACGATGCTGGGGATCGCCCAGCGCGCCTTCGACGACGTCCTCTTCTACGTCAAGGAGCGCAAGCAGTTCGGCCGCCCGATCGGCTCCTTCCAGGCGCTCCAGCACCGGCTCGCCGACCTCGCCACCGAGCTCGAGGCGGCGCGGCTGATGACCCGCTGGGTGGCGACCCTGACCGACGAGGACCCCGACCGGATGCTGCCCCAGCAGGCCTCGATGGTGAAGCTGTTCGTGACCGAGGTGGCGAAACGGACGACGCTGGAGGGGATGCAGCTGATGGGCGGCTATGGCTACTCCTCCGAGTACGACATGGAGCGCCTGGTCCGCGCCTCGCTGGTCTCGACGATCTACGGCGGCACCTCCGAGATCCAGCGCAACATCATCGCTAAGACCCTCGGGCTGTAGGCGGCTTCGCGCGTCCTGCATTTGCCCCGCTCCGGTGAGGAAAACGTCGGAACGGGGAGGTGGTCCCCGCGCGGGCCGGCGACCTCGGGCTTTAGGCCCGTGAGGGGGATTGGACGGATCTACTAGTGTCGGGGTAGTACTTCTGTGGTCCCATGTGGCCCCTGGTCAACGCGAGCCTGGCGGCTCCCAACGAGAGGGTCTCGAGTGAAGTCGATCGCAGCTGGATGGAGCAGGTCCTCGAAGCGGGTCCGGGCGGGTCTGGCGGCGTTCGCCGCCGCGTCGCTCCTCGGCGCCGCCCTCGTGGCGCCGGCTGCCGCCGCCGAGCTCACCGCCGAATCGCTCTACGGCCCGAGCATGAGCCTCGCCTTCTCCGGCACCAGGGCCGAGCTGGTCGGGACCGGCGCCCGCCTCACCGTGCGCTGCAAGGGCCCGCGCAGCGGCAACTGCACCGGCACCGTCTCGCTGCGGGTCGGCGCCACCACCCACAAGGCCGCCTTCTCGGTCGTCGGCGGCCACCGGCAGAGCATCGTCGTGCCGCTCGGCGCCGACGCCGACGGCTCCGGCCAGCAGCGCGTCCGCGCGGTTGCCAGCACCCTGCAGCCGCTCGGCTCCTGCCACCGGGTCGAACGCGTCCTGCGCCTCGGCTGAGCGACCGATCCCCGACCGGCCACCTCCCGGCGGCAGCGGGCAGGCCGGGGAGCCACGGGATCGCCTGGACCTTGCCCTGGGCGGCCCGACCACGCTCGCGCAGCCAGTGTCCTCAGCCGCGCTCGCGACATTCACGCCACTCTGGTGTGGTCAATATCGCAGGCGGCGGATGGGGCGCCCGCGCTGTCGGTCAGCGCGAGCTGACGCCCCCGCTCGGGGTGCCGAAAGGTCAGGAAGCTGACCCTACATTTGAGTTCTTTATCGGTATCGCCGATGACTTGAGTTTTTTCGGTAGATCCGGACTCATTTACTAGGACCTTTTTCGAACTACCGTTGTTATTTCGCCTAGCCTGCCCCGCGTTCGAGCAGGGCCGGCGGCGTCTCGCCACCGGTTGAACACCAGTCATCGAAGGGGGGCGCCAGTGCGCGCAGGAGTTGGCAGGCTTGGATCGACCAGAGGCGGCGCCCTGTGCGCCCGGATCGCGGCGCTGGTGGCGCTGGCGATCGTCAGCCTCGCTCTCTCGGCGGCGAACGCCAGCGCCGACGCGCTCGGGCCGATCGGGTTCGAGGCGGGCGAGGGCTACGTGGCCGGCAACGTCCACGGCCAGAACGGCTGGTCCAAGAGCGGCCCCTTCGACGTCGAAGTCGCCAACGTCGCCGGTTTCCCGGCCGCCGCGCCCTACGGCTTCGGCGCCCGTGCGCTGCGGATCTCCAACGCCGTCACCGGCGGCTCCTTCGGCGACCAGACCTTCAGCCCCGGGCTCGCGATCCCGGCCGGCGAGGCGACGGCGCGGCGCCACTTCGACGCCAGCTTCCGAATCGGGACGACGAAGGCGACGCAGCAGACCGGCCTCTCGATGTCGGTCAGCCCCGACGACGGCAGCGGCTCCCGGGTCAGCTACCTGCGTTTCGAGGACCAGGGCGACGGCCTCCACGTCTTCTTCGACGATGTCACCGACTCCGGCCCCTACCCGAAAGTCGCCGAATTCAACGAGAGCGACATCGCCACGCTCACGCGCGGCAGCGCCCACACCGTCCGCTTCTCGATCGACTTCGTCTCCGGCCCCGGCAACGACGTGGTGAAGATCTACATCGACGGCGCGCTGAAGAAGGAAGGCACGACCTGGGAGGACTACTACCGCTACGACCCCGAGCAGGACGGCAACGGGCACGTCGTCCCGGCCGTCTCGAAGCTGCTCTTCCGCACCGGCGGCTCGCCCGTCGCGGGCAACGCCGGACAGGGCTTCCTCGTCGATGGTGTCTCGCTCTCCTCCAGCTTCCCCTCGCCGGTGACCGTCAACGACGACACCGCCGGCACCGGTCCCGCCGGATCGCACTGCGCGACGCCGGACTACTCGGGGATCGACGAAGCCCTCGCCGAGGTCCCGGCCGGGGCGACGGTCCTGGTCTGCGCCGGCACCTACGACGAAAACGTCACCGTCGCCAAAGCGGTGACGATCCGCGGCGCCGGTCCCGGCACCGTCGTCCGGCCCAGCGACGTCAACCCGGACTGCGGCGGCGGCGGCGAAGGCTCGCTCTGCTCCGGCGGCACGCCGGCCAGCGTCGTCTTCCTCGTCCGCGCCAGCGGCGTCTCGATCAGCCGCCTCACCGTCGACGGCGACAACCCCGGGATCGGCGCCGGCATCGACGCCCGCGACGGGATCGAGACCGACATCGACGCCGTCTACAACGACCTCACGGTCGAGGAAACGACGGTGAGGAACATCTTCCTCCGCGGCATCTACGCCTCCAGCGGCGGCACCTTCACGATCGCCGGCAACGTCGTCGAAGGCGTCGACTCCGACGAAGCCTCGATCGCGATCTTCAACTACGGCGGCGCCGGCACGATCAGCGGCAACCAGGTCAGCGGCGCCAGCGACGCGATCGCCGCCAACCACTCGCGGGGGACGACGATGACCGCCAACACGGTGACCGACTCCGGCTCCGGCCTGCACAGCGACAACGCCGGCGACGGCGGCGGCACCCCCGACACGATCGCCGGCAATGAAGTCAGCGCCTGCCGCGAGGACGGTTACGGCGTCTGGGTCTTCGTCCCCTACATCGCTCCCAGCGTCCACGACAACACGGTCAGCGGCTGCGCGGTCGGCCTCGGCGCCTTCGGTGGCAAATTCCCCTCCGGCTCGCCGGTGACCGCGACCTTCACCCACAACTCGGTCGACGGCAGCGGCGCCACGGTCTCCGCCGGGACCACGGCCGGCGTCTGGCTCGACACCACCACCTTCAACTGGGGCGAGACCGACAACAGCGTCCAGCTGACCGGCAACACCATCCGCAACTTCGACGAAGGCATCTACCTCGGCGAGGGCGGCGGCGCCAACCTGGTCGTCTCCGGCGCCTTCAACCGCGTCGTCGACAACCCGGTCGCGATCGAATCCGAGCCGGGCACGGTCGCCAACCTGGAGAACAACTGGTGGGGCTGCAACGCAGGGCCGAACCACGCCGGCTGCGGCACCGCCGGCGGCCCCGCCGACCTCGACCCGCGGCTGGTGCTGCAGGCGAGCGCGGCGCCGACCTCGGTGCCACTCGGCGGCAACTCGACGATCACCGCCGACCTCACCCACAACTCCGACGGGGCGCTCGCCGGCGAAGGCTTCCCCGATGGCGTCGCGGCGAAATTCGCGACCAGCTCGGGCACGATCCCGAGCCCGAAAGCGACGGCCTCGGGCAAGGCGACGAGCCCGCTGACCGCCGGTCTCGCCGCCGGCAAAGCGCACGTGACGACGACCGTCGACCACCAGACGGTCGCCGTCGACGTCCACGTCGGCAGCGGCTACGTCGTCAACGACAACACCGCCGGCCCCGGCCCGTTCGGCGCCGACTGCGCCAATCCCGACTACTCCTCGATCCAGGAAGCGGTCGACGCCGTGCCCTCGGGCTCGACGATCCTCGTCTGCGCCGGCGTCTACGAAGAACAGGTCCACGTCGACCACAAGCCGCTGGTGATCAAGGGCGCCGGGCAGGGCCTGACGACGATCTACTCGCCGCCGCGCGGAGCGCTCGCGAACGACTTCGGACCGGACGCCGGCGGCGACCGGCGCCCGATCGTCTACGTCGAGGGCAAGAGCGCGACGATCGAAGCGCTGACCGTCGACGGCCACGCGCTGCTGGCCTGCGACCCGCCGCTGGTCTACGGCATCGCCTACTTCAACGCCGGCGGCATGGTCAACGACGTCGCCGTCAAGGACGTGCGGGCGCAGCCGCTCAACGGCTGCCAGAACGGCCTCGGCATCTACAACCTCAACAAGGACCACGCCAAACGCAACTGGACGGTCCAGAACAGCCTCGTCACCGGCTTCCAGAAGAACGGGATCACCGGCAACGAAAGCGGGCTGAACGCGACGATCATCGGCAACGCCGTGCACGGCGCCGGCCCGGCGCCGATCGCCCAGAACCTGGTCCAGCTGGGCTTCGGCGCGAGCGGCACGGTGAGCGGCAACACGCTCGACGGGGCGGAGTGCGACGGCATCCCCAACTGCGGCCCCGATCCGCTCGCCCCGGTCGCCTACGAACAGGCCGCCGGCGTGCTGCTCTTCCAGGCGCCCGACGGGACCGTCGTCAGCGGCAACACGATCACTGACAGCGACATGGGCATCGCCGACAGTCTCGGCAGCGGCACCCACACGCTCTCCGGCAACGCCCTGAAGGACAACCGCTACGAGAACTTGATGGTCGACACGGCGACGGTGAACGCGAGCGGCAACCGGATCTCCGGCGGTCGCTTCGGCGCGATGGCGATCTCCTATGGCGGCGAACCCAGCTCCAACCCGGCGCTGCGGCTGACCGGCAACCAGATCACCGGCGCCGGCAAGGCCGGGATCGCTGCCCTGCGCGACGAAGTCGGCGCCGAACCGCCGAACGTGACCGCGCACTTCAACCGCATCGCCGGCAACGCCGTCGGCATCGACAACGCCGGCGCCGGCAGCGCCGGGCTCGGCGGCGGCGGCGCGATCGACGCCGGCGACAACTGGTGGGGCTGCAACGCCGGCCCCGGCGGTCCCGGCTGCGACACGATCGCCGAGACCAGCCCCGGCTCGGTCCACAAGGCCCCGTGGCTGGTGCTGCGCCTCAGCGCCGCCCCGACCACCGTCTACAAGACGGTCGGGCAGTCGCAGCTGACCGCTGACCTGACCCACGACTCCGGCGGCGGCGTCGCCGGGACCGGCTTCCCCGACGGGGTCGACCTCGCCTTCGCCGCCGCCGGCGGCGGCGTCTCGCCGGGCAGCGACAAGACGGTCGCCGGCCGCGCCGCCAGCCTCTTCAGCGCCGGCGGCAGCACCGGCCCCGCCGCCGCCTCGGTCGAGCTCGACAACCAGATCGTCGAAGTCCCGCTGACGATCATCGAGCCCCCCGAAGGCCCGACCGGCGCAACTGGTGCAACGGGCGACGTTGGCGCTACCGGCGCCAGCGGCGCGACCGGAGCAACGGGTGCGACCGGCGCGACGGGTGACGCCGGAGCGACTGGCGCCACGGGCGCGACCGGAGCCACTGG
>CAZHLT010000097.1:0-1745 GCA_964533285.1 uncultured Conexibacteraceae bacterium
CAGATGGCATGGACACAACTGACACAACGTCATGGCGTTCCGCTGTGCGGTGCATCTGCCGACAATGCACAACCTGCTGGTGTCATGGTCGTCGCCTATGGCAAATTCGGCGGCATTGAACTGGGTTACGGTTCTGATCTCGATCTGGTGTTCCTGCACAATTCCAGCGGCGCCTATCAGCAAACCAGCGGTGAAAATTCGCTGGAAAATGCGGTGTTTTTTGCACGCCTGGGCCAGCGGCTGGTGCATCTGCTGGCCGCACATACACGTGCTGGCCGTCTATATGAAGTGGACATTCGCCTGCGTCCCAGCGGCAAGGGCGGCCTGCTGGTGCAGAGCCTGCAACGCTTTGATGAATACCAACGCAAGGAAGCCTGGACCTGGGAACATCAGGCCTTGATCCGCGCACGCGGTGTTGCCGGTGATGCCACGGTGATTGCGGAGTTCGAACAGATACGCGTCAATATTCTGCGTCAGGCAGTCAAGCGCGACAACTTGCGCGATGAAGTACGCAACATGCGCCAGCGCATGCGTGATGAATTATCCAAAGCCAAAGCCGGTCAATTTGATCTGAAACAGGACGCAGGCGGCATTGCCGATATTGAATTCCTTGTTCAATACTGGATGCTGAAATGGGCGGATGACTATCCTCCGATTATTTTATTTACCGACAATATCCGGCAACTGGAAAGCCTTGCCTCGGGTAACATCGTTCCACAATCCACCGTAGACACCCTCACTTCAATTTATAGAAAATATCGTGAACGTATTCATCATCTATCACTGGCCGGTGGCGACAATGTAATTGATGGTGACGAGTTTGTTACTGAGCGGAAACAGGTGGTGGAGATATGGAAGGAAGTGATGGAAGGCAAATAAGCACGGGGTGCTGGGGATTTGGCTTCGGTGTTATCTTGCAGGCGGCATGTTAGTCAGACTGGAAAAAGCAAGGGAACACATGCATTTCGTTTTCCATCGTCGCGAAGAAAGTTTTTGGCATTCTCCGGCTTTTGAAAAGCTGAAGGTAGTGTTCTGGGTTGGATTCGTTCTGCTTCCGCTATTCACGGGCATTCTTGCGTATCATTGGCTGCCGAACGAGTCGTACAACCCGACGAAGCACGAGCTGATCGAATCCCATACGGATTCTGACGGAACAACGGTTGGTGAATTGGCGGATGTATGGGTGAACAAAGCCTCGGGTAAAGTCTATTCGCGAGCGGGATTTGCGTCGCATCGCGAACATGAAGAACAGCGCCTTGTTATCGTCAATTTTCTTTATGGCTTTATTGGGTGCCTGTTCTTTGCATTCAGTCGTTGGTTGCAGAATGAGAAGGCGTTCTTTTCCGCGCTCGGGTGCGCCATGCTCTTTGACTTGGCTTGGGTTGCTTTTTGTTATTTTCACCATGCATCGTAGGCGCATCTGTGTCACTTAATCAGTAACTCCACCCCCGACCGCCGAACCGGTTGCGTGGTTAGGCTTTCCTCGCTTCGCTTGGTGCGAGATAAACAGGGACATTCTGCGATTTCAATTGCAGGCGCGAGGCACTTATCAATGTATTTTTAATAGTTCAGCGGTCACGCAGCCACAATCCTGATCACACCTTGACAGACTTACATATTTCCACCCGTTGGGATATAGTCAATACAGAAATCTGTATAGGTGATTGCAATGAAGACAACGCTGGATATTAATGATGAGTTATTGTTAAAGGTCAAGGCAGTATCGGCGCGCGAAAAAAAGAGTT
>CAZHLT010000098.1:0-1864 GCA_964533285.1 uncultured Conexibacteraceae bacterium
AGAGATCGCCGCCCAGATCGAGGCGTCTGAGGCGATCTTCGCTGTCGATTACCGCGGCATCAGCGTTCCCCAGGCGGCCGAGCTGCGCTCGAAGCTGCGCGAGGCCGACGCCAGCTTCCGCATCGTCAAGAACCGCCTGACGAAACTCGCCGCCGAGAAAGCCGGCGAGGAGCGCCTGGCCGAGCTGCTGCAGGGCCCGACCGCGCTGACCTTCGTCCGCGGCGACACCGCCCAGGCGGCGAAGGCGATCACCAACTTCAACAAAGAGCACGAGGTCCTCACCTTCAAGGGGGGCTTCATGGAAACCGTCGTGCTCGACGATTCGGCCTTCAAATCGATCGCCAGGCTTCCCTCGCGCGACGTCCTCAACGGCCAGTTCGCCGGCGTCGTCGCCAGCCCGCTGACCAGCCTGGTCCGCGGGCTCGGCTCGATGATCCAGGGCCTCGCCCTGCAGCTGGGGCAGATCGCCGAGAAGGGGCTCGTCAGCGGCGAGGCGCCGGCGGCCGCTCCGGCCGAGGAGGCCCCTGCCGAGGAGACCCCCGCGGAGGAGGCGGCTGCCGCCACGGAGGAGGCCCCGGCCACCGAGGCCGAGGAGGCGCCCGCCGAGGAGACTTCAGCCGAGGAGCCGGCCGCCGAGGCCGAGGCGCCAGCCGCCGCTGCGGAGGAGGCCCCGGCCGAGCAGGCCGAGTCGCCCGCCGAGCCGGAGGCCGAGGCTGAGAGCGAGGAGCCGGAGGCCGAGCAGGTCGCGGCGGAGGAAGAGACTTCAGAGCAAGATTCGAACGAGGAAGAGGGGTAGCAACAGATGGCAACCAAGATTTCGACCGAGGAATGGATCGAGGAGCTGAAAGGCATCTCCGTCCTCGAGCTCTCCGAGCGGATCAAGGCGCTCGAGGAGGAGTTCGGCGTCTCCGCGACCGCCGTCGCGGCCGCCGCGCCGGCCGCTGCCGCTGCCGGCGGCGACGGTGAGGGCGGCGGTGGCGAGGAGTCCGCGACCGTCGATGTCGTCCTGGCCGAGGTCGGCGGGCAGAAAGTGCCCGTGATCAAGGTCGTCCGCGGCGCCACCGGCCTCGGCCTGAAAGAGGCGAAGGCCCTGGTCGACGCAGCTCCGGGCCCGGTCAAAGAGGGCGTCGAGCGCGACGAGGCGGAGAAGCTGAAGGCGGAACTCGAGGAGGCCGGCGCCACCGTCGAGCTCAAATAGAGCTCTGCGCCCGGCTTGCCCGCAAACCCAGGCGGGGAGCCGTCCTTGAAGCCCGGCGCGGCCGTGTGTTATTTTTCGCGGTCGCGCGCCAGTTGAAGTTCCCCTGCCCATATTTGCGCTTTATCTACGTCCCTCTGACCGCCCGAGGAGTCGCCGACTTTGGCACGTTCCAACGCTGCCCCCGTAACCCGTAGGAGCTTTTCCCGTCTAGAGAACCCGCTCGAAGTCCCACATCTGATCGATATCCAGCGCCGCTCGTTCGCGGAGCTGACGGATCCGGAGAACGGCGGGCTGCGGGAGACGATCAACGACATATCCCCGATCGAGGACTACACGGGGAACCTGCAGATCGTCTTCGGCGACTTCAAGTTCGAGGAGCCGCCGCACTCGATCGAGGAGTGTCGCGAGAAGGACATGACGTACTCGCGGCCGCTGACCGCGACCGTCGCCTTCCAGAACAAGGAGACCGGCGAGATTCGCGAGCAGGCCGTTTTCATGGGCGACTTCCCGTGGATGACCGAGCGGGGCACCTTCATCATCAACGGCACCGAGCGCGTCGTCGTCACGCAGCTGGTCCGTTCCCCCGGCGCCTACGTGATGGCGCCGAAGGACCCGGAAAAGCAGGTCTTCATCGCCAACCTGATGCCGGCCCGCGGCTCCTGGCTC
>CAZHLT010000099.1:0-8584 GCA_964533285.1 uncultured Conexibacteraceae bacterium
TCGCTGGTCGTGATCGAGGGCTTCCACGCGCTCAAGCACGCGCTGCGCTTCGGCGCCGAGCTGGAGGAGGCGGTCGCCGTCGACCCGGCGGCGCTGGAGCAGCTGGCGGCCGACCTCGCCCCCGACCTCGCCGGCAGCCTCGCCCCGCGGGTCGAGCCGGTCGACGCCGAGACGCTGGCGCGGCTGGTGCCGCTGGCGCCGCGGACCGGGGTGGTGGCGATCGCCCGCCGTCCGGCCTTCGACCTCGCCGCCACCCTCGCCGACCCGCGGCCGGCCCCGATCGTCCTGCTCGAGGACCCGCGCAACATGGGCAACATCGGCGCCTGCGTGCGGGTCGCCGCCGCCGCCGACGCGGCGGCGCTGATCACCACCGGCGAGCACGACCCCTGGTACCCCGACGCCGTCCGCGGCGCCGCCGGCTTGCACTTCGCGCTGCCGGTCAGCGCGATCGCGGCGCTGCCCGAGAGCGACCGGCCGCTGCTGGCGATCGACCCCGAGGGCGAGGAGATGCACCCCGACCGCCTGCCGCCACGCGCCCTGCTCGCCTTCGGCACCGAGCGCCACGGCCTCACCGGCGGCCTCCTCGCCCGCGCCGACGCCCGCGTCTCGATCCCGATGCGCGAGGGCGTCTCCAGCCTCAACCTCGCCACCTCGGTCGCCGTCACCCTCTTCGGCTGGCGGCTCGCCGGGAAAAAATAGATGCAGCCGGCCGCCGGGCCGGGTAGCGTTTCCGGTACCGGCGGTGCGCCCCCGCATCGCTTACCCGCCTAGGAAAGGACGCGCCTTTGCCGCTCGCAGATATCAGCTTTGGGGAACTCCTCCTCATCGCGCTCGAGATCTTCTTCTTCGTGATCTGGATCTGGATCCTGATCACGATCCTCACCGACCTCTTCCGCGACCATGAACTGTCCGGCTGGTGGAAGGCGGTATGGGTCCTGTTCTTGGTCTTCATCCCGTTCCTGACGGCGCTGGTCTACCTGATCGCCCGCGGTGCCGGGATGCGGGACCGGACGATCAAGGCCCAGGCCGAGGCCAAACAGCATTTCGACGAATACGTCCGCCAGCAGGCCCACACCGGCTCGGCGGCCGACGAACTGCACAAGCTCAACGAGCTGAAGGAAAAGGGCGCTCTCTCTGCCGAGGAGTTCGAGAAGGCGAAGGCGAAACTGCTCGCCTGAGCTACGGCCCCGCCGCGGGCCGCAGAGGGCGCGAAAGCGCGTCTACAGGCGGTTTCGGAGTCCTGCAAAGGGGCTCCGAAACCGTCCATTTGCAAGGGAAGTTGCAGGTTATTAGCAACTCCTAACATTCGACGCGCGACTTCGCTAGCCTGCTCGATCCATTGCCGGACCCGTTTCCGGGACCGGCTGCGGACACGATGCGGGCTCATCTCACCGACACTTCCGAGGGCGCGATCAGGCGTCGCGCGCTGCTCCTCGCGGCGCTCCTGCTGACCGCTCTGACCGTCGCCGCCGCGGTCTGGCAGGGAAGCGCTCCGGCCGAGACGCCGCAGGAAAAGCTGGAAAAGACGCGCGACAAACTGGAAGGCGTCCGCGCCGACCAGAGCGATCTGGCGGAAACGATCGCCGAACAGAACCGGGTGATCGACTCGATGATCGGCGAAGTCTCGGCGCTGCGCCAGAAGCAGGCGGCGCTGGAAGCCGACCTGGCCGAAGAAGAAGTGCGGCTGGCGGCGGCGACCAAGGCGCTGGAAGAAGAACGCGCCCACCTCGAGGAAGTCCGCGAAAAGCTGCAGCGCTCGATCGGCGTCCTCCGCGACCGCCTCGTCGCGATCTACGAGGGCGGCTCGCCGGACCTGCTCAACGCGATCCTCGAATCCGAAGACTTCGCCGAGATGTCGGCGCAGACCGAATACCTGAACCGGATCCAGGCCTACGACGACTCGGTGGTCGAACGGGTGAAGAGCCTGCGCGACGAAGTCAGGGCCTCGGTCAAGCACCTCAGCCAGCACCGCGACGAAGTCGAAGAGGCGCGCGACGCGGTCGCCGCGATGGAGCGGGAAGCGGCCGCGGCCCGCGCCGAAGCCGAGGCCCGCTTCGCCGAACTGAAGAGCGCCCAGGCGAAACGGCGGGCGACGCTGAACTCGCTCGAGTCCCAGGAAGAAGCGCTCAGCAACAACCTCGCCTCGATCTCCGAACAGATCGCCTCCGAAGGCGGCACCGTCGAAGGCGGCCCGATCGCCCAGGTGCCGGCGCCGCTCAACCCCGGCGAACGCGCCCAGGTGATCAACGAAAGCCAGGCCAGCGCGCCGGCCGCGGCGCCGGCCGCGGTCCAGGCCGTGATCTCCGCCGGCAACGCGATCGCGATGACGCCCTACATCTGGGGCGGCGGCCACGGCTCCTTCGAATCCTCCGGCTACGACTGCTCGGGCGCGGTCAGCTACGCCCTGCACGGCGGCGGCTTCCTCGAAAGCCCGCTCGACTCGACCGGGCTGGAGACCTGGGGCGAAGCCGGCGCCGGCAAGTGGATCACCGTCTACGCCAACGCCAGCCACGCTTGGATGGTCGTCGCCGGGATCGCCTTCGACACCGTCGGCGGCCCCGGCCCGCGCTGGCACGACCCCTGGGTCGACTCCCCCGAAGGCTTCATCGCCCGCCACCCCCCCGGCTACTGAGGCCTTCTGGCCGGCGCATATCGGCGTCCTCGGTCGCTCACGTGCGGAGCACGCTTCGCTCCCTGCGTCCTTGATCTGCTTGGCCAGAAGGCCTCAGTAGACGTTTAGGAAGGGCAAATAGCCTCGCCGGCCTGGAACCGATCTCCTACTTTCAGGCCATCGTGCTCGGCGCCCTGCAAGGGATCGCCGAGCCGTTTCCGATCTCCAGCCTCGGCCACGCGGTGATCGCGCCCTCGCTGTTCGGCTGGGACATCCACCAGAACGACGAATTCTTCCTCGCCTTCCTCGTCGCCACCCACTGCGCGACGGCGCTCGTCCTCTTCTTCCTCTTCCTCGACGACTGGAAGCGGATCCTCGCCGGCCTGGCGCGCTCGCTGCGCGCCGGCGGCCGGCTCGATCCCAGCGACCACGACGCCCGCCTCGGCTGGGTGATCGTCGTCGGCACGATCCCGGCCGGGATCCTCGGCCTCGCCCTCGAGCACGCCCTGCGCACCCTGTTCGCCTCGCCGACCTCGGCGGCGATCTTCCTCACGGTCAACGGCGTCCTCCTGCTCGTCTTCGAGCGCTACCGGCGGCGGGCGCCGCGGGCCGGCGACTGGGAAGGCGACAGCGACCCGCGGATCGCGCGGATGAGCTTCCGCCAGGCGCTGGCGATCGGCGGCGCCCAGGCGCTGGCGCTGATCCCCGGGATCTCGCGCTCGGGGATCACGATGGGGGGCGGCCTGCTGACCGGGCTCTCGAACGAGGACGCCGCCCGCTACGCCTTCCTGCTGGCGACGCCGCTCATCGCCGCCGCCGGCTTCCTCAAGCTGCCCGACCTGCTCGGCTCCGCCGGCGACGGCGTCCGCGGCCAGGCGCTGGTCGCCGCCCTTCTCGCCGCCGCCACGACCTGGCTCGCGGTCAAGTTCCTGCTCCGCTACTTCGAGACCAACCGGCTCACCCCGTTCGGGATCTACTGCATCGTCGCCGGCCTCACCTGCACCGCGATCTTCGCCTTCTAATCGCTTATAGGGGACTTGTATACAAGTCCGCGATCTCGTGTACGGTGGCGGGCGTGAGCCAGCGCTGGGTCTACGACTTCGCCGAGGGGAGCCGCGAGATGCGAGAGCTCCTGGGCGGCAAGGGGGCGAACATCGCCGAGATGACGCGGCTGCTCGGCGGCGACCGGGTGCCGGCCGGGTTCACGATCACGACCGAGGCCTGCGTCGCCTACATGGAGCGCGACGGCGCCTTCCCCGACGGCCTCGAGGGGGAGGTCGCCAAGGCGCTGGCGCGGCTGGAAGCGCACGCCGGCAGGGCGCTCGGCGACCCCGAGGACCCGCTGCTGGTCTCGGTCCGCTCCGGCGCCCGCGAGTCGATGCCGGGGATGCTCGACACTGTCCTCAACCTCGGCCTCAACGACGACTCGGTCACCGGCCTCGCCGCTCGCACCGCCAACGAGCGCTTTGCCTGGGACTCCTACCGCCGCTTCGTGCAGATGTACGGCAACGTCGTCGTCGGCATCGAGGGGCGCCGCTTCGAGGACCTGATCCGGGCCGAGAAGGAGTCGCTGGGGGTGCGCGAGGACACCGAGCTCGATGCCGCGGCGCTGCGGCGGCTGACCGAGGCCTTCCAGGCGCTGTATGAGTTCCCGACCGACCCCGGCGAGCAGCTGCGCCAGGCGGTCGCCGCCGTCTTCCGCTCCTGGGGCGGCGAGCGTGCCGTCACCTACCGCCGCCTCAACCGCATCCCCGACGACTGGGGCACCGCGGTCAACGTGCAGCAGATGGTCTTCGGCAACAAGGGCGAGAGTTCCAGCTCCGGCGTCGCCTTCAGCCGCGACGAGGTGACCGGGGCGCCGACCCCCTCCGGCGACTTCCTCGCCAACGCCCAGGGCGAGGACGTTGTCTCCGGGGTGAGGACGCCGCGCGACATCGCCGATCTGGCCGCCTGGAACCCCGAGGTCAGCGAGCAGCTGATGGAGATCCTGCGCACGCTCGAGCGCCACTACGGCGACATGCAGGACACCGAGTTCACGGTCGAGGAAGGCCGCCTCTTCATGCTGCAGACGCGCAACGCCAAGCGCCCGGCGCAGGCCGCGGTCCGCTTCGCCGTCGACGCCGTCGCCGAAGGGCTGCTCGACCCCGGCCAGGCGCTGCTGACGATCGACGCCGCCAACCTCGACACGCTGCTGCACCCGACTTTCGACCCCGACGCCGAGTACGAGGTGCTGGCGACCGGCGTCGCCGCCTCGCCCGGCGCCGCCAAGGGTGAGGTCGTCTTCGACGCGGCAAGCGCGATCGCCGCCGCCGCGGAGGGCCGCGTGGTGGTCCTCGTCCGCTCCTTCACCGAGGCCGACGACGTCGGCGGCTTCCACGCCGCCCGCGGCGTCCTCACCTCCGAGGGGGGCAAGGCGTCGCACGCGGCGCTGGTCGCCCGCGGCATGGGCGTGCCGGCGGTGACCGGCGCCGGCGCTCTGGCCATCGACGAGGCCGCCGGCGAGGTGCGGCTCGGCGGCGAGGTCGTGCTGCGGGCCGGCGACCGGGTCGCGATCGACGGCTCCGCCGGCGCGATCACCGCCGCTGACGTGCCGCTGGTCGCGCCCGAGATGAGCGAGGCCTTCGAAACGGTGCTCGGCTGGGCCGACGAGGCGCGCCGGCTCGGGGTCCGCACCAACGCCGACACGCCCGCCGACGCCCGCCGCGCGCGCGAGTTCGGCGCCGAGGGGATCGGCCTCTGCCGCACCGAGCACATGTTCTTCGGGCCCGAGCGCCACGAGGCGATCGTCGCCGTGATCCTCGCCGACGACGAGGAGGAGCGGCGGGCCGGCCTGGCCAAGCTGCTGCCGCTGCAGCAGGGCGACTTCGAGGAGATCTTCGCCGCGATGGACGGGCTGCCGGTGACGATCCGCCTGCTCGACCCGCCGCTGCACGAGTTCCTGCCGCCGCTGGCCGAGGTCGAAGAGCGGCTGGAGCGGGCCCGGCGCGAGGGCGCCGCCGACGTCGCCGCGATCGAGCACGATCTTGGCCGGGTCCGCGCCCTGCAGGAGGTCAACCCGATGCTCGGCACCCGCGGCGTTCGCCTCGGGATCCTCTTCCCGGCGATCTACGAGATGCAGGTGCAGGCGATCTTCCGCGCTCTCGCCGCCTCGCGCGCGGCCGGGGTCGACGCCCGGGTCGAGATCATGGTGCCGCTGGTCGACTACCTGCGCGAGCTGGAGATCCTGCGCGAGCAGATCGAGCGGGCCGCCGCCGCGAACGGCCTCGCCCGCGGCGCCGACTACACGATCGGGACGATGATCGAGCTGCCCCGCGCCTGCATCCGCGCCGACGAGATCGCCCACGAGGCCGACTTCTGCTCGTTCGGCACCAACGACCTGACCCAGACCGCGCTCGGCTTCTCCCGCGACGACATCGAGGGGCGGATCGTCGGCCGCTACATCGAGATCGGGATCTTCGACCGCTCGCCGTTCGAGACCCTCGACACCCCCGGGGTCGGTCAGCTGGTGCGGATGGGGGCCTGGCTCTCGCGCAGCACCAAGCCGGAGATCAAGCTCGGTGTCTGCGGCGAGCACGGCGGCGACCCCGACTCGATCGACTTCTTCGACGAATCCGGCATCGACTACGTCTCCTGCTCGCCCTACCGGGTACCGGTCGCGCGGGTCGCCGCCGCCCAGGCGGCGCTGCGCCACGGTGCCGGCTGAGGTGCAGCCGCCCGGCCGCCCGCCGTCCGTGAGCGTCGGGCCGCATCGGTCCGCGTCGGCGCTTGCGAGAGGAACCCGCCTGGTCGAAGTCGGCTGGCTCGGGCTGACGACCGCGGTCGCCGCCTGGTATGCATCCTTCGCGGCGGTCACCAACTCGGCCTTCGGGCGGACGGTGCTTCCGGTCGGACCGCTGAAATAGAAAGAGGGAAGGAGAGGGCGCATGGCAACGGAGGAGAAGGCGAGCGGCCTGGAGGCCGAGCTCGAGCAGATGCTGGAGATCGAGAAGTTCGACCCCCCCGCGGAGTTCCGCCGGCACGCCCTCTGGTCAGACCCGCAGGTCTACGAGCAGGCCGCCGCCGACCCCGAGGCCTTCTGGCTGGCCCAGGCCAAGGAGCTGCTCGACTGGGACCTGGAGCCCACCCAGTCCCTCGATGACTCCAACCCCCCCTTCTACAAGTGGTTTGCCGACGGCCGCCTGAACGCCTCCGCCCAGTGCCTGGACCGCCACGTCGCCGCCGGGCGCGGCGCCCGCGTCGCCTATCACTGGCGCGGCGAGGAGGGCGAGCGCCGTGACGTCACCTATGCCGAGCTGCACCGCGACGTCCAGCGCTTCGCCAACGCGCTCAAGGCCCTCGGCGTGGAAAAGGGCGACGTGGTCGGGATCTACCTGCCGATGATCCCCGAGGTGGTCGTCGCGATGCTCGCCTGCGCCCGGATCGGCGCCCCCCACAACGTCGTCTTCGGCGGCTTCAGCGCCGAGTCGGTCGCCGAGCGGATGTCGTTCTCTGAGGCCAAGTGCCTCGTCACCGTCGACGGCGCCCGCCGCAAGGGCCGCACCGCCCCGATCAAGCCGACCGTCGACGAGCACCTGGGCGAGATCGAGAGCCTGCAGGCGATCGTCGTCGTCCGCCACACGCAGATCGAGTGCCCGATGACCGAGGGCCGCGACGTCTTCTATGACGAGGTCCTCGCGGCGGCCGACGAGGAGTGCCCGGCCGAGCCGATGGAGGCTGAGCACCCGCTGTTCATCCTCTACACCTCCGGCTCAACGGCGAAGCCGAAGGGGATCCTGCACACCACCGGCGGCTACCTGACCGGCGTCACCGCCACCCACCGCTACGTCTTCGACCTAAAGCCCGAGTCCGACGTCTACTGGTGCGCGGCCGACGTCGGCTGGGTCACCGGCCACTCCTACATCGTCTACGGCCCGCTCGCCAACGGCGCCACCAGCGTGATGTGGGAGGGTGCCCCCGACTACCCCCACAAGGGGATCTGGTGGCAGCTCGCCCAGGACACCGGGGCGACGATCCTCTACGCCGCGCCGACCGCGATCCGCACCTTCATCAAGTGGGGGGCGGAGATCCCCGCCGAATACGACCTCCGAAGCCTCAGGTTGCTGGGCTCGGTCGGCGAGCCGATCAACCCCAAGGCCTGGCTCTGGTATCACAAGGTGATCGGCGGGGGGCGCTGCCCGATCGTCGACACCTGGTGGCAGACGGAGACCGGGGCGATCATGATCACGCCGCTGCCGGGGATCACCGCCACCAAGCCGGGCTCGGCGACGACGCCGTTTCCCGGGGTGGCGGCCCAGGTGGTCGGCGAGTCAGACGGCGAGCCGGTCGCCGAAGGCCAGGGCCTGCTCGTCCTGGAGCGCCCCTGGCCGAGCATGCTCAGGGGCCTCTACAAGGAGGACGAGCGCTTCCTCGAGACCTACTTCGAGCGCTTCGGCCCCGAGCGCTACCTGGTCGGCGACGCCGCCCGCCGCGACGCCGACGGCTACTTCTGGGTGATCGGCCGCATCGACGACGTCGTCAACGTCTCCGGCCACCGCCTCTCCACCGCCGAGGTCGAGTCGGCGATCGTCGCCCACGAGCACGTCGCCGAGGCGGCGGTGATCGGCCAGCACGACGAGGACACCGGCCAGGCGATCTGCGCCTTCGTCACCCTGCAGGGCGACACCGAGCCCTCCGATGAGCTGCTCGAGCAGGTGCGGGCCGAGGTCGCCGAGCGGATCGGCAAGTTCGCCCGCCCCAAGCGCGTCATCTGGGCCGAGGACCTGCCGAAGACCCGCTCGGGGAAGATCATGCGCCGGCTGCTGCGCGACATCGCCGAGGGCCGCGCCCTGGGCGATGTCACGACCCTGCGCGACCCCGACGTGATGGCGGAGCTGGAGGCGAAGATCGTGGCGGAGCAGAGCGGCGACTAGGCGCGACCAGACGTGGGTTGGGGTAAAAGCGGGTAAACCGGGGAAAAACAAACCCCCAAAACAA
>CAZHLT010000100.1:0-13487 GCA_964533285.1 uncultured Conexibacteraceae bacterium
CGCTGCTGAACGCCGCCGTCTACGCCGGGATCGGGGCCAAACTCGCGCTCAGCCTGGCGGTGACTGTGGCCGGGGGGCGAGGGTAGGGAGCGAGGGACGGCCGAGGGTTCGGAGGGTGGCCGTTGGGAGGGGTAGGGTGTCACTCATCACTCGCCTACCTGGCTGGGGCCTCCCCGGCCTTCCGAGAGCCGTGGCCGGCCAGCGGCGCAAAACGTTCAGAGGGACACCCCACCCCTCCCAAGACCACCCCCGTCCCTCGGCCGTCCCTCCCCGCGCCCGCGTCCCCCCCGGCCGCGCGCTGTCAGACGTTTGCCGCGATCGCCATGCTGAGGAACAGCAGGGCGAGGTATGCCAGCGAGAAGAGGTAGGTGCGGAGTGCCCACTGGCGGCTCTGGGTGCGCAGGAGCTTGACGGCGCAGTAGATAAAGGCGGCGCCGAGGAGCATCGAGGGGACGAGGTAGGCGACGCCGAGGCCGCCGGCGCAGAAGGGGAGCTGGGTGAGGGCGTAGAGGAGGACGGTGTAGAGGAGGATCTGGCGTCGGGTCTCGTCCTCGCCGCGGACCACCGGCAGCATCGGGACCGAGACCTTGGCGTACTCGTCCTTCATCAGCAGCGAGAGGGCCCAGAAGTGCGGCGGCGTCCAGAAGAAGACGATCGCGAAGAGGTAGAAGGCCATCCCGTCGAGGCCGCCGGTGACCGCCGCCCAGGCGACCAGGGGCGGCACCGCGCCGGCGGCGCCGCCCCAGATGATGTTCTGCCAGGTGCGGCGCTTGAGGAAGAGCGTGTAGAGGAAGACGTAGCCGAGGAAGCCGGAGAGCGAGAGCGTCGCCGCCAGCGGGTTGACGGTCAGCGCCAGCAGCAGGAAGGAGGCGGCGCCGAGCAGGGTGCCGAAGGCGATCGCGGCCTGCGGCGAGACGCGGCCGGAGGCGACGGGGCGGTCGGCGGTGCGCGCCATCTGGAGGTCGATGTCGCGGTCGACGGCGTGGTTGATCGCGCCGGCGCCGCCGGCCGAGAGGGCGCCGCCGAGGCAGGTCAGCAGGACCAGCCGCAGCGAGGGGCTCCCCGCCACGTACATCGTCGTCACCGTGGTGAAGAGCAGCAGCGACTGCACCTTCGGCTTGGTCAGCGTCAGGTAGTCGCGGACGGCCTGGGCCGCGGGGGAGCGGGGGGCGACCGCCGCAGGGTTGGGCGCGGTGCGCGCGCCGGCACTCATCGCCGTCAGGCTACCGGCTGGGACTCGCGGGCCGGCAGCTCGGCGCTGGCCGTGCGCTGCGCGATCGCCTCGCGGATGTCGCGCAGCGGACGCTCGCTGCGGACGTCGACCAGCACGTCGAAGTTATGCGGGTCGGGCGGCGAGAGGGTGAACCACTCGAGCGTGTCGCCGCCCCACGGGTCGTGACCGGCCTCGGGGCCGGTGACGCGGCTCTGGATCGCGTTGACGAGGGTCATCACCAGGCCGGCGAGGAGGACAAGCGAGCCGATCGAGGCGATCAGGTTGTAGGCGTTGACGCCGGTGCCGTCGTAGAACTTGTAGGCGTCGATCACCTGGCCCTCGTTGTAGCCGGCGAGGGCCAGCGGCACGAAGGTGACGAGGACGCCGAGGACCAGGGTCCAGAAGGAGAGGCGGGCCAGCTGCTCGCCCATCGTCCGCCCGGTCATCTTCGGGAACCAGTAGTGCAGCGCGGCGAAGCCGCCGAAGACGGCGCCGCCGACCAGCGCGAAGTGGGTGGCGGCGGTGGCGTCGGTCGTGTTCTTCAGGTTCCAGGCGGCGGCGACCAGCGACTGCTGGATCTCGCCG
The DNA here is from genome assembly GCA_964533285.1 of uncultured Conexibacteraceae bacterium. Taxonomy (GTDB): domain Bacteria; phylum Actinomycetota; class Thermoleophilia; order Solirubrobacterales; family 70-9; genus VAYN01. Next base: position 1,799 of record CAZHLT010000100.1, read on the forward strand.
GCGAGGCCGATCGAGATCAGCGAGAGGGCGCCGACGCTGAACAGCAGCGGCGCCCGCATCTGCAGCACGCCGCCGACCAGGGTCGCGATCAGGTTGAAGACGACGAGGCCGACCGGGACGATCAGCGCCAGCGAGACCAGCATCGCGAAGTACATCCAGCCGATGCCGATCGGCGCGGTCAGCATGTTCTGCATCCAGGCCAGCGTGCCGAGCACGGCGATCGCCGCCAGCGAGGCCATCACGACGTTGCGGTTGAAGAGCGGTTTGCCGGAGAAGACGGTGACGATTTCGGCGATCGCGCCGAAGGCGAAGACCAGGATCAGCATGTAGGCGCCGGAGAGGAAGATCCAGCTCAGGTGCTGCCAGAGCAGCGGCGCGCCGCCGCCACCGTCGGCGAAGAAGATCCCTTCGTAGTTGCGGTCGATCATCAGCATCGTCACCGCCGCCAGCAGGACCGGGCCGATGAACAGCATCAGCCAGGAGCCGACGGCCGCGCCCCAGGCGAAGATCGGCACCCGCCGCCAGGCCATCCCCGGCGTCCGCAGGTTGCGCAGGGTGGTCAGCAGGTCGATCGAGATGAAGACGAAGCCGAGCGTCGCCAGGCCGACCGCGGTGGCCCAGGCATCGACCCCGTTGTTGGAGAGGAAGGCGGTCTCGGTCAGCGGCGCCAGCGGGTTCACGCCGGCCTCGCTGGGGGTAAACATGAAGCCGGCGTAGAGGACGGCGGCGCCGCCCACCCAGAGCGCCATCCCGATCTGGCCGAGGCGCGGCAGCGCGGTACCGCGGGCGCCGATCTGCAGCGGCGCGAGGTAGTAGGCGAGCCCGATCGCCAGCGGCAGGGCGAAGAACCAGATCGCCGAGGCCCCGTATAGAGAGAGCATCCGGTTGAAGGCGACCGGGGTGAGGAATTCGTTCTCCGGGATCGCCAGCTGCAGCCGCATCAGCACGAACTCGATCGCGGCGATGAAGAGGAAGCCGAGGCCGCCGGCGATCAGGATCCGGCCGATGTCCTTGTGGTCGCCGCTGGTCGCCAGCTCGATCCAGCGCGCGCGGCGCTTGGCAAAGCCGTCGACGACCAGCTCGGGGCGCGGCGAATCGCTCATGGAACGTCTCCATTTTCAATCAGTTCGACGACCCGTCCCTGGGCCGCTTCGATGTCGGACTGCTGCTGTTCGATGAAGGCTTCGTATTCCTCGGGCGAGACGACCTTGACTTCGGTCCGCATCGCCGCGTAGGCCTGGCCGGAGAGGGTCGCGGCGTCGCCGGTGAACGAGCCTTCCTCATCGGCCCGCAGCAGCACGTGGCTGGTCTTGCCCGGGACCGCGTCGCGTTTGGCGGCGAGGTCGGGGACGTTCCAGGTGTGGACGACGTCGGTCGAGACCAGCTTCAGCTTGACCAGCGTGTCGACCGGGATCACCAGCTGGTAGTAGCTGAAGGCCCCGTTCGGGTAGGTGTAGCGCCACAGCCACTGCTGGCCGGTCGCTTCGATTTCCAGCGGTTCTTCGCTCTTGGAGACGAGCCCGGCGGAGCCGGTCGTCGGCGTCTCGCGGGCCTTGTCGGTGAAGACGATGCCGAGCACGAAGACGACCAGGGCGAAGACGGTGAGGGCGCCGGCGACGCGCAGCTGGAGGCCGCGGCCGCTCGAGATCTGGCGCGGCTCGGCGCCCCGCGCGGCCTTGCCGCGGCGGATCGCGGCGAAGAGGGCGACGTTGATCGCGACGACGATGATCGCGGCGGCGATGAACCCGATCCAAACGAGCGTGTCGATCTGATCCGTGGCAGGGGAGTGCGGCGCCAAAGCGCGGCCATTCTATTCACGCTGGGCGGCGCCGCGGGTCCCGACCTCCACCGCCTACCTATACTCGCCGACCCATGAGGCGGCGCACCCGGCCATCACCTGCGCTGCGAGGGGCGGTGCGGGGGAGCGCGGTCGCCGCTCTCGGCGCTGCCTTCGCGGTGCCGCTGCTGCGCAAGCGGCTGCGGATCCCGGCCCCGGCGACGGTTGCCGCCTGCGCCGCCGGCCCGCTCGCGGTCGCCGTCCTGGTGCCGCCCTCGCGCAAACGCGGCGTCGCCATGTTCGCGATGCAGATGTGGGCCTTCACGATGGCCCACGAGATCCCCCATGACGACGAGGAGCGGGCGCGGCGGCGCTTGCGCAGCCGCTACCCGATCGTCAGCGACCGCCTGCTCGGCCTCGGTGCCCTGCCTAACGTCCGCCTGCAGCGCGGGCTCGCCAGGCTGCCCGGCATCCGCTTCCTCAACCACGTCCTCGCCTGGACGCACTGGCTCTGGTTCGTCGAGCCCTACCTGGCGCTGGCCGTGATCCTCGTCCGCCACCCGCAGCGCTTCCCGCGCGCGGGGCGGCAGCTGGCCGCGGTCTTCGACATCGGCTGCGGCGTCTACTTCGCGCTGCCGACGGCGCCGCCCTGGTGGTCCTCCGAGCAGGACCTGACCGGGGAAGAGGTGCGCCGGATCATGGTCGAGGTCGGCGAAGGGACCTGGCGCGCGGCCTGGCCGCGGATGTACGGGGCGCTCGGCGGCAACCCCTGGGAGGCGATGCCCTCGCTGCACTTCGCCACCTCGCTGGCCGCCGGCCTCTCGCTGGCGGAAGCGGGGCGGGCCGAGGGCGCGGTCGGCCTTGGCTACGCGGCGACGCTCGGCTTCGCCCTCGTCTACCTCGGCGAGCACTACGTCACCGACCTGCTCGCCGGGGCGGCGCTGGTCGCCGGCGTGCGCGCCGCCGATCCGCTCGCCGAGCGCCTGCATGGGGGGGTCGACAGGCGGCTGCGACGCTTGCAGAGGTTCGCGAGCGGGTAGCGTTCTCAGGCGTGTCTCAGGATGACTCGGCGAACGGCCCCCGGACCGCCGAAGCGCCGGACCCGGCGAACGGCGAACGCACCGCCGAACTGCCGCTGCTCACCCCGCGGCGGCTGATCAACACCGTCCTGATCATCCTCATCCTGCTGGTCGGGATCTATTTCCTCTTCCCGAAGCTGGTCGGCCTCGGCGACGCGATGAGCCGGCTCGGCGAAGCCGACCCGGTCTGGATCGCGATCGCGATCGGCTTCAACATCGTCGCCTACATCACCTACATCGCCCTCTTCAAAGCGGTCGTCGGCGGCGACGCCCTGCGCCTCACCTGGCTCGAGACCTACGAGATCAACATGGCCGGGGTGGCGGCGACGCTGCTCTTCTCGGCCGGCGGCGCCGGCGGCATCGCGCTCACCTACTGGGCACTGCGCAAAGCCGGCATGCGCCGCCGCGACGTCGCCCGCCGCATGGTCGCCTTCATCAGCCTCCATTACGCCTTCTACCCGCTGGCGATCATCGCCTGCGGTGTGCTGCTGCGGACCGGGGTCGTCCACGGCGAGAACTCGGTCGAGCTGACGATCATCCCCGCCGCGGTCGCCGGCGTGCTGCTGATCGTTGGCGCCCTGATCGCGCTGATCCCCGCCGACATCGAAAAGCGCCTGCTGCCCTACGCGCGCGGCGAGAAAGCCCGCAACGTCGTCGCCAGCATCGCCAAAGTGCCGGCGACGGTGGGGGAGGGCTTCCGCTTCGCGATGCACCTCTTCACCCATCCCTCGAAGGGCGGCCTCGCGGTGGTCGGCGCCGCCGGGTTCTGGGCCGCCAGCATCGGCGTCCTCTGGGCCTCCTTCCACGCCTTCGGCGTCCACGTCCCACTTGCCGTCGTCGTCCAGGGCTTCTTCCTCGGCATGGTCGCCAACCTCTTCCCGCTCGCCCCGGCCGGGGTCGGCGCCGTCGACGCCGGCATGATCGGCGCCTTCGTCCTCTTCGGCATCCCCGAGGAGACGGTCTTCCCGGCGGTCCTGATCTTCCGCCTGGTCGCCTTCTGGATGCCGATCCCGCCCGGTATCGTCGCCTTCTTCCAGCTGCGCAAAACGGTGCACCGCTGGGAAGAGGAGGGGCTGCCGATCGACCGCGGCGAGGGGACGACGTCGGAGTACGAGCCCGCCGTCGGCTGATTGCTCCCGGCTCGCGGCTGCGCCGTCGGCCGATTGCCCTCGGCCGCCGGCAGCGGTACTATAAAAAGTAAAGTATTAGCCTGAGACGAGGACTGATGGCCCTGAGAGACGGATGGCGGAGATGAGCGAGAAGAAAAAGGTCGAGAACGTGATCATCATCGGCGGTGGGCCGGCCGGCTACACCGCCGCCCTCTACACCGCCCGCGCCAACCTCGAGCCGCTCGTCTTCGAGGGGTTCCAGTGGGGCGGCCAGCTGCAGAACACGACCGACGTCGAGAACTATCCCGGCTTCCCCGAGGGGATCATGGGGCCGGAGATGATGGGCAAGTTCCGCGAGCAGGCCGAGCGCTTCGGGACCCGCTTCGTCACCGACGACGTCGACCGCGTCGAGCTCTCCGACGGCGGCGTCCAGAAGGTCTTCCTCGGCGACGAGGAGCACCGCGCCAAGACCGTGATCCTGGCGATGGGGGCGGAGCCGAAACGGCTCGGCATCCCCGGCGAGATGGAGCTCGGCGGCCGCGGCGTCTCCACCTGCGGCGTCTGCGACGGCGCCTTCTTCAAAGGCCACCGGGTGATCGTCGTCGGCGGCGGCGACTCGGCAATGGAGGACTCGATCTTCATCTCCAAGTTCGCCGACCAGCTGACGATCGTCAACCGCCGCGACGAGTTCCGCGCCTCGAAGATCATGCGCGACCGCGCCCTCGAAAAGGACAACATCGACACCAAGACCCCGTTCATCCCGGAGGAGTTCGTCGCCGGCGAGGACGGGAAACTGGCCCGGGTCCGCCTCCGCAACGCCGAGACCGGCGCCGAGGAGGAGATCGAGGCGACCGGCGCCTTCGTCGCGATCGGCCACGTCCCGCGCTCGGAGGTCGTCAGCGGCCAGGTCGACACCGACGAGGACGGCTACATCGTCACCGAGCCCGGCTCGACCCGGACCAACCTCGGCGGCGTCTTCGCCGTCGGCGACGTCGTCGACCACACCTACCGCCAGGCGGTCACCGCCGCCGGCACCGGCTGCATGGGCGCCCTCGACGCCGAGCGCTACCTGCGCGACAGCGCCCCGCCGGTCGAGGCCCACTGGTTCCCCGGCGGCGAGCCCGCCGAGCTCAGCGCTTAGCGCGCGGCGCGGCCCGATGGCCGCGATCGAGAGGAACGTTTCCGGTCGTATTCCGGCAAAAGGTTCCTCTCGATTCGAGATCGTTCAGGTGGCCGTGCCCGCTTCGGCGATCAGGAGGGGGGCTGGGGCGTAAGCGTCGCCTTCGGTGGGGCGGAGGGATTCGAGGAGGGCGACGGCGCGGGCGGGGCCGAGCTCGGCGGTGATCGCCAGCGGGCCGCGGGGCCAGTTGAAGCCGAGGCGCATCGCCGTCTCCATGTCCTCGGGCGAGGCGATCTCCTCTTCGCGGGCGAAGGCGGCCTCGTTGGCGATCTGGGCGTAGAGGCGGGGGAGGATCCCGGGCGGCGGCGGGGGAGCGTCGGCGTCGTCGCTCGCGGGACGGGGGTAGGAGTAGTAGCCCTCGCCGCTCTTGCGGCCGAGCTTGCCTTCCTCGACCAGGCGCTGCTGGATCGGGCTCGGGCGCCAGCGCTCGGGCTCGCCGCCCTGGCGGTAGAAGGAGCGGGCGATCTCGAGGTTGACGTCGAGCCCGATCAGGTCGATCAGCTCGAACGGGCCCATGCGGAAGCCGGCGCCGCGCACGGCGCGGTCGATCGTCGCCGCGTCGGCGACCTGCGCGCCAAGCATGCGTAGCGACTCGAGGAAGAAGGGGCGGGCGAGGCGGTTGGCGACGAAGCCGGGGCTGTCCTTGGCCCGGATCGGCGTCCGGCCCATCCGCTCGGCGACCTCCGTCGCCGTCGCCAGCGCCGCCGCCGAGGAGACCTCGGTGGCGACGATCTCGACCAGCTTCATCAGCGGCGGCGGGTTGAAGAAGTGCATGCCGACGACGCGCTCGGGGGCCGGCACCCCGACCGTGATCGCGGCGACCCGCAGCGAGGAGGTGTTGCTGGCGAGCACGGTCGCCGGCCCGCAGACGGCGGCGGCGTCGGCGAACAGGCGCCGCTTCAGCTCGACGTCCTCGGGCGCCGCCTCGATCAGCAGCTCGCAGCTGGCGAGCTCGGCGAGCTCGCCGCTCGGCTCGACCCGGTCGGTGGCCGCCTCGGCTTCGGCCTTGCTCCAGCGGCCGCGGTCGGCGCCGTCGGCGAGCGCCTCGCCGATCCGCTCGGCGCCGGCCGCGGCGGCTTCCGGGACGACGTCGTAGAGCTGGGTGCGGAAGCCGCCGAGGGCGGCGAGCTGGGCGATCCCGGCGCCCATCGTGCCGGCGCCGAGGACGCCGACCCGGGTGACGCTCATCGGCCCCGGAAGCGGGGCTCGCGCTTCTCGAGGAAGGCCTGCATCCCCTCGACCCGGTCCTCGGTCGCCATCGCCTGCTCGAACAGCTCGCGCTCGGTCGCCAGGCCCTCGGCCATCCCGGCCTCGGCCGCCAGCACCGCCCGCTTCGCCAGCCGCGCCGCGAGCGGCGGCCGCGAGGCGATCAGCCGCGCCAGCTCCAGCGCCTCCTCCAGCCAGCGCCGCTTGCGCACGACCTCGTTGACGAGGCCCCAGGCGAGCGCCGTGTCGGCGTCGAAGAGGCGGCCGGTCAGCACGTACTCCATCGCCCGCTGCTTGCCGATCGCCCGCGTCAGCCGCTGCGTGCCGCCGCCGCCGGGAATCACCCCGAGCGTGATCTCGGGCTGGCCGAAGCGGGCGTCGGAGTCGGCGACGATCATGTCGCAGGCCAGCGCCAGCTCGCAGCCGCCGCCCAGCGCGTAGCCGGAGACGGCGGCGATCAGCGGCGTCTCGATCGCCCCCAGCCGGCGCCAGAAGGCGGCGCCGTCGGGGCTCGCCGGCTCGCCCGGCGCCAGCTCGGCCATCGCCTTGATGTCGGCGCCGGCGGCGAACACCCTGTCGGAGCCGGCGAGGACGATGCAGCGGACCTCGGGGTCGGCGTCGAGCTCCTCCAGCGCTCCGGCCAGCGCCTCGCGCATCGCCGTCGAGAGCGCGTTGCGGGTCTCGGGGCTGTCGAGGCGGACGAGCGCGACCGGCCCCTCCCGCGAGGTCTGCACGAGGCCGGCCACCGCGCTCAGCTCTCCTCGAACGGCAGCATCGCGTTGACCCCCGTCGCCAGGCGGCCGATGATCAGCTTCTGGATCTGCGAGGTGCCCTCGTAGAGGGTGGTGACGCGGGCGTCGCGGAGGTAGCGCTCGACCGGGTAGTCGTCGACGTAGCCGGAGCCGCCGTGGACCTGGATCGCGAGGTTGGCGCACTCGACCGCCGACTCGGTCGCGTGCAGCTTCGCCACCGAGGTCTCCATCGTGTTCGGCCTGCCTTCGTCCTTCAGCAGCCCGGCGCGGAAGACCAGCATCCGGCTGGCGTCGCGCTTGAGGACCATGTCGGCGATCATCTCCTGGACCAGCTGGAAGCGGGCGAGGGGGACGCCGAACTGGCGGCGCTCGGTGGCGTAGGCGACCGAGGCCTCGACGCAGCCTTCGCAGACGCCGACGCAGCCGGCGGCGACGCTGTAGCGGCCGGCGTCGAGGGCGCTCATCGCCACCTTGAAGCCGTCGCCGACCTCGCCCAGCAGCGCGTCCTCGTCGACCTCGACCGCGTCGAGCGAGATCTCGGCGGTGTCGGAGGCGCGCAGTCCGAGCTTGCCGTGGATCTCCTGCGCGGTGAAGCCCTCGCTGGCGGTGGGGACGAGGAAGCAGGCGAGCCCGCGGTGCTTCAGCGCCGGGTCGGTTTGGGCGAAGATCAGCGCCACCTCGGCGTAGTTGCCCATCGAGATCCACATCTTCTGGCCGCTGATCGACCAGCCCGAGTCGGTCTTCGTCGCCCGGGTGCGGAGGTTGGCGGCGTCGGAGCCGGTGTCGGGCTCGGTCAGGCCGAAGCAGCCGAGCGCCTCGCCCGAGCAGAGCCGCGGCAGCCAGCGCTGCTTCTGCTCCTCGCTGCCCCAGCGCTCGATCGAGCCGGCGACAAGCGAGGTCTGGACCGAGACGACGGTGCGCGCCGAGGAGTCGGCGCGGCCGATCTGCTCGACGATCAGCCCGTAGCCGAGGTAGTCGAGGCCGCGGCCGCCGTACTCCTCGGCGACGGTCGCCCCGAGGTAGCCGACCTCGCCCAGCTTGCGCGCCAGCTCGCGGTCGAAGCGCCCGGCGCGGTCGTTCTCGCGCGCCTGCGGCAGGATCTCGCGGTCGGCGAATTCCCGGGCGGACTCGGCGATCAGCTTCTGCTCGTCGCTGAGGTTGAAATCCAATTCCCCTGCCCCCCTGTTGGTTTACGTCAAGGCTGTTCCAGCTCCTGCGCCAGCACGTCCGCGAACGCCTCCTGCGCCTCCCGCGTGCGCGGCCCCGGCGCCGCCGGCAGCGCCACCCCGTCGATCGCCGCGACGGCCTGGATCTCGCGCGTGGTCGAGGCGAGGAAGGCCTCGGCGGCGGCGCGCAGGTCGTCGATCCCGAAGCTCCCCTGTTCGACGTGCAGCGCCCGGATCAGGCGGTCGCGGGTGATCGACTCGAGCACGCCGCAGGCGAGCGAGGGGGTGCGCAGCTCGCCCTCCGGCGAGACCCAGAAGATCGAGGAGGTCGGCGGCTCCAGCACGGTCTCGTCGGGCCGCACCAGCACCGCCTCGTCGGCGCCGCGCGCCTTGGCGATCCTGGTCGCCTGCATGTTCGCCCCGTAGGAGAGCGACTTGACGCCGTCGAGGATCACCGTCGGCTGGTAGGTGACGGTGGCGACCGAGACCGTCTCGGCGTGGGCGGGGACCGGCTCGGTGGCGGCGATGCGGCGGCCGCCGCGGGTGACGATCAGTCGCAGCTGGCCGTCAACCCGGCCGGCGCGCTCGAGCAGGGCGGCGATCTCGACCTCCAGCGCGGCGCGGTCGAAGTGGAGCTCGATCGCCGCCGCCGAGCGGCCGAGCCGGTCGACGTGGTCGGCGAGCGCGAAGGGGCGGCCGTGGTAGAGGCGGATCACCTCGAAGGCTCCGTCGCCGCGGTAGAGGCCGTCGTCCTTGAGGCCGACCGTCGCCGCCGCCGTGGCGGTGATCCTGCCGTCGACGCTTGCCAGCTCTTCGAATCCTGTGCTCACGGGCGCGAGGCTACCCTGTCCGGGTGCTCTTCGTGCTGGGGACCCTGGGAGTGCTGGCGTTCATCGTCGGCGTCCTGCTGCTCGTCGGCCACTTCCACAAGGGCAGCTCCGCCGACCTCGTCGACTGGCACCCGACCCGCTCGCCCGAGGTTGAGGCGCAGAACGAGATCGACGACGTGCGGCAGATGCTGGAGGCGCAGAACGAGATGCGCCGCCGCCGCGGCGCCCCCGAGCTGAGCGAGCGCGAGCTGCACGAGGGCGTCGCCGAGGACGAGCGCTTCAGGCTGCGCGGGCAGGGGCCGTTTCGGGGGACTTAGCGGCGGCCGCGGGCGCGGCGGGCGCCGCCGCCGCGGAGGTCGGGGCCGCTTCCCGCCGCAGGCGCTCCCGGCGGGGACCCCGGCGCGGCATAGAGTCCCGGGCGTGGCTCGCGCCCTGATAGTCGGCTGTGGCTGCCGCGGGCGGCTGCTCGGCGAGCGGCTGGCGGCGACCGGCTGGGCGGTGCGCGGGACGAGTCGCGGCGAGGCCGGTCTGGTCGCGATCGCGGCGGCGGGGATCGAGGCCGCCGAGGCGGACCCCGAGCGCCCCGGCACGCTGCTCGACCTGGTCGCCGACGTCGCCGTCGTCTACCACCTGCTCGGTTCCGCCGCGGGGCCGGCGGAGGAGATCGAGGCGATCCACGGGCCGCGGCTGGAACGGCTGCTGGAGAAGCTCGTCGACACGCCGGTGCGCGGCTTCGTCTACGAGGCGGCGGGGAGCGTCGAGCCGGCGCTGCTGGCCGGCGGGGCGGGGCTGGTGCGGAGCGCGGGGGAGACCTGGCGGATCCCGGTCGCGGTGGTCGGCGAGGGTGAGGGGGCGCCCGCAGGGACCGCGGAGGACGCCGGAGCCTGGGCGGCGGAGATGGCGGATTTGGCTCTGGAACTGCTGAAATCTGGCCGGTGAACCTAAATAACTAAACTCCGATAGGGATTAGGTTATTAAGCACTGAACCGCGGAGGTGTGCATGAGCTACGCGAACGACGTACTGGTCGACACCGATTGGGTCGCCGCCCACCTGGACGACGATCCGATCCGTATCGTCGAGGTCGACGAGAACCCGGCCCTCTACGCCGAGGGCCACATCCCCGGCGCGATCGGGCTCGACTGGCGCGCCGACCTGCAGGACCAGGTCGAGCGCAACTTCCTCGGCCCGGAGGAGTTCGCGGCGCTGGTCGGCGGCCGCGGCATCTCCAACGACCACACGGTCGTCCTCTACGGCGACCGCAACAACTGGTTCGCCGCCTACACCTACTGGTACTTCCGCTATTACGGCCACGACAGGGTGAAGCTGGTCGACGGCCCGCGCGAAAAGTGGGTCGCCGAGGGGCGCGAGACCTCGACCGAGGTGCCCTCCTACCCGCCGGCGACCTTCACCGCCGGCCCCGGCGACGACTCGATCCGCGCCTACCGCGACGAGGTCCGCGCCGCGCTTGACGCCGACGTCAACCTGGTCGACGTCCGCAGCCCGCAGGAGTACTCGGGCGAGCTGATCGCGATGGCCGGCTACGAGCAGGAGGGCGCCCAGCGCGGCGGCCACATCCCCGGAGCCGCCTCGGTGCCCTGGGCGCAGGCGGTGCAGGAGGACGGGACGTTCAAGCCCGAGGACGAGCTGCGCTCGCTCTACGCGGAGAAGGGCGTGCTGACGAACGGCAGCCCGGTGATCGCCTACTGCCGGATCGGCGAGCGCTCGGCCCACACCTGGTTCGTTCTCCACGAGCTGCTCGGCGAGCGCGCGGTCAAGAACTACGACGGCTCCTGGACCGAGTGGGGCAACCTGGTCGGCGCCCCGATCGAGAGGGGCGCCTAGACCCCGACCCCGTCTCCGAAGCGCTCGCGATATTGACCACACTCTGGTGTGGTCAATATCGCGAGCGACGAAGGGGGGCGCCTCGTGTGGGGTCGGTCGGCTGGGCGCTTCCGGGCTCAGTCGAGGCGGGCGAGCAGGTCGCCGAGGATCCGGGCGGTGGCGCCCCAGATCAGCTGGCCTTCGACCTCGTAGGTCGGGGTGTGGACGGCGACGCCGCCGCGGACCAGGCGGCGCATCTGGTAGCCGGAGCGGAGCAGCTCGAGCGAGAAGGTGAGGACGGTCTCGACCTCGCTCGGGTTCGGCCACAGGTCGAGCTCGGCCGGGTCGGGGACCGTGCCGACGAAGGGGTGGACGAGGTAGTCGGTGACGAAGGTCGAGACCGGCAGCAGGGCGCCGCTGAGCGCGACCGCGGCGGGGTCGAGGCCGATCTCCTCGCGCGCCTCGCGCAGCGCGGTCGCCGCCAGCTCGGCGTCAGCGGCGTCGCGGCGGCCGCCGGGGAAGGAGATCTCGCCGGCGTGGCGGCGCAGGTCGGCGCGGCGCTCGGTGAAGATCAGGCCCGGCTCCTCGGGCCAGCCGTAGACGGCAAGCAGGACCGCCGCCTCGATGCCGCCGCGGCTGCCTTCGGCGAAGGCCTCCGCGGGCGCCGGCAGCAGGTCCGAGAGGTCCGTCAAATGATCACTTGGACGGTGCCGCCGTCGACCGACCAGGCGGCGCCGCTGACGTAGGAGGCGCGCTCGGAGCAGAGGA
>CAZHLT010000101.1:0-4104 GCA_964533285.1 uncultured Conexibacteraceae bacterium
CCCTCCCAAGCGCGCGCCGAGGACCGAGGGCGCGCGAGCGCAAGCGAGCGCCAAGCGCGAGCAAGCGCCGAGACCACCCTTCTCTCCACCAAGGGGCCGAGACCACCTTTCTCTCCGCATAGCGGAGAGAAAGGTGGTCTCGGCCCCTTGGTGGAGAGAAGTGTGGTCTCGGTGCTTGCTCGCGCTTGGCGCTCGCTTGCGCTCGCGTGCCCTCGGTCCTCGGCGCGCGCTAGGGAGGGGGAGGGTGGCGGCCGCCCTACCTGCCCACGGAGGGTGGCCGCCACCCTCCCCCAGCCGCCGCGTTTGAGCCCTGGGCGTCCCTCGCTCCGCCCCCGTCCCTCGCCCGGCAACCCCCGAGCCCTTGTCGTCCCTCACCCCGCGTCCGGGGCTCGCTCGGCGACCCCCCGAACCTCGCCCGCCCGGCGCTCGAGCCCTCGGCCGTCCCTCGGCCCGCCCTCGCGTCCCTTGTCCGCCCTCAGCTCGTGCCGCAGGCGCGGCCCTGCACTCGCTCGAGCGTCTCCGTCAGCTCTTTCGCCTCGCCCTCGGAGAGGTTGGCGGCGAAGGTCGCTTCGAGCTCGCCGCTGACGACCGGGGCCATCTCTTCGAGCAGCTCGAGGCCGGCGGGCAGCAGGGTCGCGTAGCTGACGCGGCGATCGGTCTCGCAGAAGGTCCGCTCCAGCAGGCCGGCCTTGATCAGCCGGTCGACGAGCTTGGTCAGGCCGCCGCGGGTGATCACCAGCGCTTCCGCCAGCTCGCCCATCTTCAGCCGCTGCTCGGGCGCCTGGGAGAGCGTCGCGAGGACGTCGAACCAGGGCAGCGGCGGCAGCCCGGCGGCGGTCAGCGCCTCCTGCAGGCGGCCGGTGATCGCGGCGTGGGTGCGGGCGACGGCGAGCCAGGCGTCGCGATGGGGACCCTCGCCGCAGCTCGTGCGGGCGGGCCCGGCGGTCGGGGCGGCGGTCTCAGCCATGTCTCAATCATTGCAGACGACTCTTGCCCAGACAACAGTTGACGTAACAAGCATTTCTGCTACGATGGTTTCTGCGTCAATCATTTCAGCGACAAACGACTTCGACGAAAGGCAAGCAGCGATGAGCACCGAGACCCTCAACCAGCAGATCCCGGCCGGCACTTGGACCGCCGACCCCGTCCACTCCGCGATCCACTTCGCGATCACCCACAACCGCGTCGCCACCTTCCGCAGCCGCTTCACCGGCTTCGACGCGACCCTGACCGGCGGCGAGTCGCCCAAGCTCGAGGGCAGCGTCGAGGTCGCCAGCATCGACATCGACGAGGCCCAGCTCAAGGGCCACCTCCTCTCCCCCGATTTCTTCGACTCCGAGAAGTACCCGGAGATGAGGTTCAGCTCGACCGAGCTCAGCGTCGCCGAGGACGGCAGCGTCCGGCTGGCCGGCGAGCTGCAGGTCCGCGGCACCACCCACGAGGTTCAGGCGAGCGGCCGCTTCGGCACGATCGGCGCCGACCTCGGCGGCAACGAGCGGGTCGGGCTCTCCTTCGAGACCAACATCGACCGCCGCGACATCGACCTCGGCTGGAACGCCGACCTCCCCAGCGGCGGCCAGGTCCTGGAGTACGACGTCGCGATCAACGTCGAGCTCGAGCTCGTCCAGGCGGAGGCCTAGTCATGAGGGTCCTGGGCATCTCCGGAAGCCTGCGACGGGACTCGTACAACAGCGCCCTCCTGCGGGCGGCCGCCGAGCGGCTGCCCGCGGGGGTGGAGCTGGTCCCCTACGAGGGCCTGCGCGAGATCCCGCCCTTCGACTCCGACCTCGAAGAGGCGGGGGCGTCGCCGGCCGCCGTCGCGGCGCTGCGCGCCGCGGTGCGCGAGGCCGACGCGGTCCTGGTCGCGACCCCGGAGTACAACCACTCGATCCCGGGCCTGCTGAAGAACGCGCTCGACTGGGTCTCCCGCCCGGCCGGCGAGAGCGCCCTGATGGGCAAGCCGGCGGCGGCGATCGGCGCCTCGACCGGGATGTTCGGCGCCGTCTGGGCGCAGGCCGAGACGCGCAAAGTCCTCGGCGCCCTCGGCGGCCGCGTGGTCGAGTCCGAGCTGCCGGTCCCCCGCGCCCAGGAGCAGCTCGCCGACGGCGAGCTGCGGCTGACCCCGGAGCAGTCCCAGCAGCTGACCGAGATCCTCGCCGAGCTGGTCGCCGAAGTCGAGGAGCTGCGCGGGACCGAGGCCGCGGTCGCCGCCTGAGCGGGCGGCGACGCCCGGCGGCTCAGCTGAAGCCGCTGAAGACGGAGGCGAAGGCGGGGGCCTGTTCGCCGGCCCGCTTGCGGGCGTTGGCGAAGGCCTTGGCCTTGGTCCGGCCGATGCCGGAGACGTAGACGCCGCTCTTCTTCTTCACCACGGCGCCCCAGCCGTTGAAGACCCAGAGCGCCGACTTGCAGTGCCGGTCGCCGCAGCGGTTCTTCGCCGCCTGCTTGGCGACCTGGGCCGTCCCCTTGCCGGAGGCGATGCCGACCTCGCCGGTTTCCGGGTTGATCGCGATCGAGCCCCAGGAGGCCTGGGCGACGGCGGGCGCCGCCAGCAGCAGGGCGAGGGCCGCGGCGGCGGCAAGGACGTTGCGGCGGAGTGCGAACAAGGGTCTCCCTTTCCGAATCGGTGGCGGCAGCGGCCCGCCCGGGCGGCGACTAGGCGTGGGGCAGCGCGAAGAAGGCTACCGCGGAGAAGTGGGCGATCGCGGCGGCGATGACGAAGAGGTGGAAGACCTCGTGGTAGCCGAAGATCGCCGGGTTCGGGTTCGGCCGCTGGGTCGCGTAGACGACCGCGCCCAGGGTGTAGAGGACGCCGCCGGCGACGACCAGCATCGCGCCGCCGACCCCGAGCGAGGTCCACAGCGAGGGGAAGGCGACCACCGCGACCCAGCCGAGCGAGGTGTAGATCAGCGCCGAGGCCCATTTCGGGTGGTCGATCCAGATCATCTCGACGACGGCGCCGGCGATCGCGCCGGCCCAGACGACGACCAGGATCGCGGTCGCCAGCGCGCCGTGGAGCACGAGCAGCGCAAACGGCGTGTAGGTGCCGGCGATGAGGAAGAAGATCATCGAGTGGTCCAGGCGGCGCATCCAGAGCCGCACCTGCGGCCGCCGCCAGTCGACCCGGTGGTAGAGGGCGCTGCAGCCGAACAGGGCGGAGAGGCTGACCGCGTAGATCGCCACCGCCAGGGTCGCCTTCGGCGTCTTCGCGAGGATGATCAGCGCCGCCCCGAAGCCGAGCGAGAGGAAGAAGGCCCACTCGTGGGAGACGCCGCGCAGCTTCGGCTTGACCGAGGCGATCGCCTCGGCGGTCGCCTCGCGGGCGGCGGTCGCCCGCTCGCCGACGGCCTCCCGTGCCGCGCTTGCCCGCTCGCCCACCGCCTCGCGGGCGGCGCTGGCCCGCTCGCCCATCCTCTCGGCGCTTCGACGCAGGTCGTCGACCATGCCACCAGGGTACCGCGAAGCCGCTTGCCCGAAATTGCGGGGTGTCACAATGGGAAGCCGAAATTCGACGCGAATCGCAGCGCTAGTTTCAGCGCGTCTCGCGCGTTTCCCGCGCGGGTTCCGTCCGACCCAGGGGCAATCCTCCGCTGTTACCCCTGAAAGTCGCTGCGAGAGGAGCTTTTTGATGTCCAAGACCGCCACTGCCAGTCCCAAAAACGGTCTCCAGGGCCTCTCGATCGAGCGGCGGTTCTCGACTGCCGGCGTGCATCCTTTCGACCAGATCGAGTGGGAGATCCGCGACGCGGTGATCGGCAATCCCGAGAGCCCGGCCTTCGAACAGCGCGGGGTCGAGTTCCCCAAGAGCTGGTCCCAGAACGCGACCAACATCGTCGCCCAGAAGTACTTCCGCGGGAAGCTCGGCTCCGAGCAGCGCGAGAGCTCGGTCAAACAGATGATCGGCCGCGTCGCGGGGACGATCTCCGACTGGGGCCGCGCCGGCGGCTACTTCGCCTCCGAGGAGGACGCCGACGCCTTCGAGATGGAGCTGACCGCGATCCTGCTCAACCAGAAGGCGGCCTTCAACTCGCCGGTCTGGTTCAACGTCGGCTTCGAGGAGCGGCCGCAGTGCTCGGCCTGCTTCATCCTCAGCGTCGAGGACACCAT
>CAZHLT010000102.1:0-8938 GCA_964533285.1 uncultured Conexibacteraceae bacterium
GCGCGCCGCCGCCGCCGAGCGCGCCGCCGCGCGGAAGCGGGACGAGAGCGCCGGGGAGTCCTCGTGAGGTTCCGGATCGGCCACCAGGGCTGGCGGCCCGACGAGGGCTGGCGCGAGGTCGGCGTCGAGGAGGGCGAGAGCGCCGAGCAGGCCCTGGAGCGGCTGCGCGCCGAGCGCGAGCTGGAGCCCGGCTGGTACCGGGCCGAGAGCGCCAGCGGCGAAACCGGCGAATTCCTCCTCGACCCCGCCGGCCTCACCCGCGTGATGTAGCCGCGGCCGCCGGCGCGATCCCGGATACCGATCAGGTTCCGTTCAGGGACGGCGAAGCCCGCGCTTGGCACTGGGAATTCCGCGCTGCAGAGCCGTTTTCGGCTGGCTCGCCAGCCGCCCTGGAGTGTTTGCGGAGCGCCGAGATCGCACTAGCTTTGGCCCGCGCACACCGACGAAAGGGGAATGAAGATGTCTCGGCCGCCGCGGGCGCTACCCGCGATCCTGCTGCTCGCGACCGTCGCCTCCCTCGTTCCGGGAGCAGCCGCCGCCGCGGCCTCGACGGTCCGGCTCACCGGCACGCAGCCGTCGCTGGGGCTGACCAGCGTGGTCCGCGACGGCCGGCCGGTCCGCGTCGCCGACTTCGCGATCGCCGGGGTCTCGGTCGACTGCCGGCTCAGCACCGGCGCCACGGCCTCCCTGCCCTTCTCCGCCCGGCTCCGTTTCTCCCCGGCGGTCGAGCGCCGGACCCGGCGCTTCCACGGGACCGACCGCTCGCGCGCTCACGCCCGCGGCCACGGCTGGCACGACAGCTCGCGCGTCGCGGTGACCGTCCGCGGCCGGGTCAGCGGCGACGGCGAGCGCGCCTCTGGCTGGTTGCGGGTGAGGACCCGCGGGGTCGAGGTCTCGGAAGGATCGCGCTTCGCCTCGGCCTGCCACTCGAAGTGGCTGCCCTGGCAGGCCGCGCTCTGAGTCAGCCGCCGCGGCCCCTGCTCTCACGCGCTCGCGACATTGACCACACCAGAGGCTGGTCAATGTCGCCAGCGCTTCGAGGCGGGCGGCGCGGCGAGCCTCGTCAATTGCGCCTCAGGAGAGCGGCTCCCACTCCCAGGCCTTGGGCGAGGCGAGGCTCTCCTGGTCGAGGTAGCGGCGGAACTCCTCCAGCTCGCCCTCGTCGACCGCGTAGACGTGCTCGGGGCCGGGGAAGGCGCGGGCGCGGACCTCGTCGCGGTAGGCGCCGACGGCGGCGACCATCGTCTCGTGGATGTCGGCGTAGCGCTTGACGAACTTCGCCATGTGGCCGGTAGTGATCCCCAGCAGGTCGTGGAAGACGAGCACCTGGCCCGAGGTCGCCGGGCCGGCGCCGATGCCGATCGTCGGCACCTCGACCCGCTCGACGATCGCCGCGGTGATCGCCGCCGGCACCGCCTCGATGACGACCGCGAAGCAGCCGACCGCCTGCAGTGCGAGCACCTCCTCCATCAGCCTGATCGCGTCCTTGGCGGTCTTGCCCTGGGCCTTGTAGCCGCCCAGCGCGGTCGCCGTCTGCGGGGTCAGGCCGACGTGGCCCATCACCGGGATGCCGGCGCGGATGATCGCCCGCGCCCGCTCGACCGAGATCCCCCCCGCCTCCAGCTTCACCGTCTGACAGCCGGTCTCCTTGACCAGCCGCTGGGCGCTCTGGATCGCCAGCTCGTTGCTCGCCTCGTAGCTGCCCATCGGCAGGTCGCCGACCATCAGCGGCGTCTTCAGGCCGCGCCGCACCGCCTTGCCGAGGACGATCATCTCCTCCATCGAGACCAGCTCGGTGCGGGGGTAGCCGAGGACGACGTTGGCGGCCGAGTCGCCGACCAGGACGAGGTCCGCGCCGGCCGCCTCGGCGACCGTCGCCGAGGGGTAGTCGTAGGCGGTGACCATCACGATCGGTTCGCCGTTCTCCTTCATCTCGACCAGCCGGGGCAGGCTCATCGCGACGCGGTCGGCGGCGGGAACGGTGTGGGAACGGGCTCCAGAGCTCATGACAGAAGCACCTCCGGGTGGCTGTCGACCGCGACGGGTCGGTTGCGGTCGTCGACGTGGACGACGACCGGGTCGTAGTGTTCGAGGTCGCGCTCGTCGTAGGCGCCGAACGAGGCGACGATGATCTTGTGTCCGGGCGCGGTCAGGTGGGCGGCGGCGCCGTTGACCTGCATCGTCCGCGAGCCGGGCTCGCCGTCGATCACGTAGGTGACGAAGCGGGAGCCGTTGTCGACGTCCCAGACGTGGACCTGCTCGTTGGTGATCAGGTCGGCCGCGGCCATCAGCTCGGTGTCGATCGTGATGCTGCCGATGTAGTCGACGTCGCAATCGGTGACGGTGGCGCGGTGGATCTTCGACTTCAGCATCTGGCGCTGCAAGCTCGTTCTCCTCTCAGGGCTCGATGACGACGTTGTCGATCAGCCGCGCGGCGCCGACCCTGGCGGCGACGGCGACCAGGACCGGGCGCGCGCCGAGCGCCGTGACCGGCGTCAGCTCGGCGGCGTCGCGAGCCTCCAGGTACTCGGGCTCGATCCCGGCGGCGGACAGCTCGCGCCGCCCCGCTTCCAGGCCGGCTTCAAGCGAGACGGCGCGAGCCTCGCGCTCGACCGCGGCCAGCGCCCGGGAGAGGGCGACGGCGCGCTCGCGGTCGTGCGGCTCGAGGTAGGCGTTGCGCGAGCTCATCGCCAGGCCGTCGGGCTCGCGCACGGTCGGCAGCACCTCGATCCGCAGCGGGAAGTCGAGGTCGCGGACCATGCGGCGGATCACCGCCGCCTGCTGCGCGTCCTTCTGGCCGAAGTAGGCGACGTCGGGCTCGACGCTGTTGAAGAGCTTGGCGACGACCGTGGTGACGCCGCGGAAGTGGCCGGGGCCGCGCCGCGCCGGGTCGCCGTCGAGGACCTCGGTGAGGGCACCGCCGACCTCGACGGCGGTGGCGAAACCAGGCGGGTAGACCGCCTCGACCGACGGCGCGTAGACGAGGTCGGCGCCGGCCGCGGCGGCGAGCTCGAGGTCGCGCCGCTCGTCGCGCGGGTAGCGGTCGAGGTCCTCGCCGGGCCCGAACTGGGTCGGGTTGACGAACAGGCTCATCACGACCACGTCGCACTCGGCGCGGGCGGCGCGAATCAGCGAGAGGTGGCCCTCGTGCAGGTAGCCCATCGTCGGCACCAGGCCGATCGTCAGGCCCGCGCGGCGGGCGGGCGCGAGCGCAGCGCGCAGCTCGTCCTTGGCGCGAACGAGAGTCGCGGCGGGCACGCCGCCCCGTTTGTCGGCAGTCAAGAGATCAATGCTCATGGGTCCATGCCCTGGGTTGGGTCACGGCCGTCTGCTCTGAACTATACGCGCTCGTCCCCGGCTTCCCTGGCCCTGAACTCGATCGCCCGCAGCACCCGGGCGGGAGCGCCGGCGGCGACGGTGCGCGACGGCAGGTCGTGGGTGACGACCGAGTTGGCGCCGATCACGCAGCGCTCGCCGACGGTGACGCCGCTGGCGACCGCGCAGTTGACGCCGAACCAGCAGTTGGAGCCGATCGCGACCGGGCCCTTCGAGGTGAAGCCCTGCCAGGTGACCGGCAGCTCGGGGTCATCGAAGCGGTGTTCGGCGTCGCCGACGAAGCAGCCGTTGGCGAACATCACGTGGTCGCCGATCTCGACCCGGTGCTGGGCGGCGATCATCGTGTTGCGGTTGAGGAAGCAGCCCTCGCCGATCGCGATCTCCGCCTCCGGCGCCAGGGTCAGCCAGCAGCCGGGCTCGAGCAAGGTGCCGGCGCCGATCCGCAGCCGGCCCTCGTCGAGCGCCTCCAGCAGCTCGCCCTCGACCGGGTGGCGGACGAAGAAGCCGCCGCGGGCGGCGTGGCGGTCGATCCGCCAGCGGCGCGAGCGGCGGTGGTTGCGCTCGTACCAGCGCCGCTTCGCCCACCACAGCCGCCAACCGGTCTGCCGCGCCTCGGCCATGCGCGAACGTTAGTCGAGGGACCGGGCGCTGGCCGCCGGGCGGAATACACTTCTCAGCGATGGCTGAGCTGCGCGGCGGTATCGACCTCGGGGGAACGAAGATCCAAACCGTCGTCGTCGACGAGGGCGGCGAGGTCAAGGGCCAGTCGCGGCGGCCGACGCCGACCGACGGCGGCCCCGCCGGGGTCGCCGAGGAAATGGCCGAGGCGCTGCGCGAGGCCGCCGCCGAAGCCGGCGTCGAGAGCGGCTCGCTGGGCGGCGTCGGGGTCGGCTCGCCGGGCGACGCCGACGAGCAGACCGGGGTCGTCTCCAACGCCCGCAACCTGCCCGACTGGGAGGGCAGCTTCCCGCTCGCCGCAGCGCTGCAGGAAGCGCTGGGGACGAAGGTCCGCGTCGGCAACGACGTCCAGGTCGCGACCGAGGCCGAGTTCCAGCTCGGCGCCGCGCGCGAGTTCGAGAGCGTGATCGGCGTCTTCTGGGGCACCGGCGTCGGCGGCGGCCTCGTCCTCGGCGGCCAGGCCTGGCTCGGCCGCGGCGCCGCGGCCGAGATCGGACACATGGTGGTCAGGCGCGGCGGCGCCAAGTGCCCCTGCGGTCGCCACGGCTGCATGGAGGCCTACGCCGGCCGCTCGGCGATGGAAGCCGAGGCGCGCCGCCGCCACGAGGAGGGCCAGGACACCGAGCTGTTCAAGTTGATGGAGAAGCACGAGAAACCACGCCTGACCAGCGGCATCTGGGAGCGGGCGCTGGACGCCAACGACCACCTCGCCGAGGATCTGATCCACCGCGCGGTCGAGGCGCTGGGGACCGGCATCGCCTCCGCCGTCAACCTGATCGACCCGGAAGCGGTGATCATCGGCGGCGGCCTCGGCGTCCGCTTCGGCGAGCGCTTGATGGAGCCGCTGCAGCGCGAGATGCACAAGCACCTCTTCGTCAACGACCGGCCGCCGGCGATGCGCGTCGCCTCGCTCGGCGACCTCGGCGGCGCGATCGGCGCTTCGCTCTTGGTCAAGGCCCCCGGCTGAGGCCAGCTGGACAAGCGGGGCGCCACCGACGCGACTCCCGCGTAGGGACCTACGCGGGACGTCGAGGAGGCGGCGAACCCGCGCCGCCCAGATGGCCTCAGACCCTTCCCTCTTGGCGGCGTTTGGACCGGGCGACGGCGTCGATGATGACCGCGGCGAGCAGGACGCCGCCGGTGATCATCAGTTTCACCGAGGATTCGAGCGCCAGCAGGTTCATGCCGTTGGCGATCGAGCCGATCACGGTGGCGCCGAGCAGCGCCGACCAGACCGAGCCGCGGCCGCCGAAGAGGCTGGTGCCGGCGACGACCGGGCCGGCGATCGCTTCCAGCAGCAGGTTGCTGCCGCCCGAGCTCTGGTTGACGGCAAGCAGGCGCGAGGCGGCGAGGATGCCGCCGACCGCCGCCATCGAGGAGCAGAGAGTGAAGGCGATGACGCGGATCTTGGTGACCGAGATGCCGGCGCGGCGGGCGGCCTCGGCGCTGCCGCCGACGGCGAACAGGTGGCGGCCGAAGATCGTCCGCGTGGTGACCATCTGGAAGACGATGACGAAGCCGAAGAGGATGATCAGCGCCAGCGGCAGGCCGCGGTCGGAGTTGAGGACGGCGACGGCGACGATCGTCACCGCGGCCATCACCCCGACCCGGATCAGCAGCAGCGCGATCGGCTCGGTCGTCACCCCGGCGACCGCTCGTCGCCGGTAGCCGGCGAGGAGCACCGCGGCGTAGATCGCGATCACGGCGGCGGCGAAGATCCAGCCGACGGCGTCGGCGTAGAAGGTGTTGGCGAGGTCGGTGATCCCGGAGTTGCTGAGGTTGACGGTGCCGGTCTGCCCGAGCACCTTGAGCAGGGCTCCCTGCCAGACCAACGATCCCGCCAAGGTGACGACGAAAGAGGGGATCGTGAAGCGGGTGAAGAGCATCCCCTGGACGACGCCGATCAGGGCGCCGGTGGCGACGCCGGCGGCGACCGCCGGTATCGCCGGCCAGCCCTGCTTGACGTTGAGCACCGCCATCACCGCGGCGGCGAAGCCGGAGGCGGCGCCGACCGAGAGGTCGATCTCGCCGATCAGCAGGACCATCACGACGCCGACCGAGATCAGGCCGACGGCGGTGATCTGGAGGAAGAGGTTGGTCAGGTTGGTGGCGCTGAGGAAGCGGTCGTTCTGCGACTGGAAGATGACCCAGATGACGGCGATCGCGAGGATCACCCGCAGCGAGGCGAGGTCGCCCTGGAGGAAGCGGTGCAGCAGGTCGCGCGGCGAGGTGCGTTCGGCCGGAGCGTCCTCCGGCGCGGCGTAGTCGGGAGCTCCGATCCTCACGGCTGCCTCCTCTGCTCCTCGGTGTCCATGGCGGCGCCGGTGATCGCGCCGACGATCCGCTCCTCGGTGGTCTCGTCGGCGGCGTAGGAGCCAGCGACGCGGCCGAGCCGGAGGACGACGATGCGGTCGGCGACCTGGAAGACGTTGGCGAGGTTGTGGCTGATCACGATCACCGCGAGGTTGCGTTCGCGCAGGCGCTTGATCAGCGCCAGTACCTGTTTGGTCTGCGGCACGCCGAGCGCCGCGGTCGGCTCGTCGAGGATCACGACCTGGGGGTCGCCGAGCAGCGAGCGGGCGACGGCGACCTGCTGGCGCTGGCCGCCGGAGAGGGTGCCGACCTCCGAGCGGACGCTCGGGATCGTCACCGAGAGCTGGTCGAGCAGCTCGTGCGAGCGCTGCTCCATTTCGATCTCGTCGAGCACCCGGGCCGCCCGACCCGGCCCGGACAGGACCGTCTCCTGGCCGAGGAAGAGGTTGGCGACGACGTCGAGGTTGTCGCAGAGGGCGAGGTCCTGGTAGACGGTTGCGATCCCCAGTTCGGTCGCGTCGTTGGGGCCGGAGATCTTCACCTGCTGGCCGTTGAAGAAGAATTCGCCGGCGTCGATCGAGTAGATCCCGGCGATCGCCTTGATCAGGGTCGACTTGCCGGCGCCGTTGTCGCCGACGAGGGCGACCACTTCGCCCCGGCGGGCCTCGAAATCGACGCTGTCCAGCGCCTGCACCGGACCGAAGCTCTTGGTGATCCCCTTCGTCGCGAGGATCGCACCATTCCCGTTCATCTCACTCCCTGGTCGAGGAGAGGGGCGAGCCGCAACTATACGGCCCGCCCCGGTCACCTCGTGGCTATTCGATGCCCACTTCTTCGCAGTCGGCTTTGTACGGGCCGGTGCAGATTTCGGATGCCGGCCAGAACTTGTCTGCGACAACCGTTTCGTTGATGTTGTCCCGTTCGACCGCGACCGGTTCGAGCAGGATCGAGGGCACTTCTTCGGCTTCGTTGTCGGTTTTGCCGGTGACGAGGCCGGACGGGGCTTCTTCGCCCTGGGCGAGGGCGACGGCGATTTCAGCCGCGGCGTAGGCCTCGGGCTTGATCGCCTTGTACACCGTCATGAACTGTTCTTCGGCGAGGATCCGCTGGATCGCTTCGAGTTCCGCGTCCTGGCCGGTGGTCGGCTTCGATTTCGGTTCGATGCCGGCGCCCTTCATCGCCGCAATCGCGCCGCCGGCGGTGCCGTCGTTCGCCGCGTAGACCGCCGCGAACCCGTTTTTGCCGAGGGCGGTGATCGCCTGTTCCATCTCGTTCTGGGCCTGGTCCGGGCTCCAGTCGGGAGTGTCGTATTCCTTCGCGATCTGGACGCCGTTGGCTTTGAACACCTTCTGCGCCCCGGCCTTGAACTGACCCGCGTTGGGGTCGGTCGGCGAGCCGTTGATCATCACGATCGGGCCTTTCGGGCTGCCTTCTTCTTTGAGCTTTTCGGACAGCGCTTCGGCCTGCAGTTCGCCGACCCGTTCGTTGTCGAAGGAGATGTAGTAGTTGATCGGAACGCCGAGGATCAGGCGGTCGTAACTGATGACTGGGATCCCTTCCTGTTCGGCTTTGGTGACGATCGAACCGACCGCGGTCGCGTCGACCGGGTCGAGGACCAGCACGTCAGCGCCCTGGGTGATCGCAGCTTCACCCTGGCTCTGCTGTTCGCTCGTGCTCTGGTTCGCGTTGCTGTAGATGATTTCGCATTCCGGGCACAGCTCTTCGACTTTTTCTTCGAATTCCGGCCGGTCGTGCGCTTCGTAGCGGCTGGTCTTGGACTCCGGCAGGAGGAGGGCGATCTTGCCGCCGCCACCTTCCCCGCCGCCGCCTTCTTCTTCGGTACCGCCGGTGGTGCCACCGCCACCGCCGCAAGCGGCGGCCGCGATTCCGATCACCGCCACCGCGAAGGTGACGAGAGCGAGTCTCTGCATCAACCTCAGATGGGACATTGCCTCCTCCTCCTTTTTGACCACCCTGCCGATTACCCAATCGGGCTTCTTTCATTCCAACCTACACCCGTCAATTGCGGCGGGAAAAGGGGTTTTCCACACCCGATCCGCGAATGTGTACGGAGTGAACTGAAGCCGGCGAGCGGGTTCGCCTAAGCGGCGATCGGCTCGCGCCCGGCGCCCTCGCGGGCGCCGCTGCGCTTCGGCTTCGCCGGCTCGAGCAGCTCGGCGAGGAAGCGGCCGGTGTAGGAGCCGGGCACCGCGGCGACCTCCTCGGGGGTGCCGGTGGCGACGATCTCGCCGCCGCCTTCGCCGCCCTCGGGCCCGAGGTCGATCAGCCGGTCGGCGGTCTTGATCACGTCGAGGTTGTGCTCGATCACGACCACCGAGTTGCCGGCGTCGACGAGGCGGCCGAGGACGTCGAGCAGGCGCTGGACGTCGGCGAAGTGCAGGCCCGTGGTCGGCTCGTCGAGGATGTAGAGGGTGTCGCCGGTGGCGACCTTGGAGAGCTCGGTGGCGAGCTTGATCCGCTGCGCCTCGCCGCCGGAGAGCGTCGTCGCCGGCTGGCCGAGGCGAATGTAGTCGAGGCCGACGTCGTGCAGGGTGCGCAAGCGGCGGGCGATCTTCGGCACGTTCTCGAAGAAGGAGACCGCCTCCTCGAC
>CAZHLT010000103.1:0-2113 GCA_964533285.1 uncultured Conexibacteraceae bacterium
TTCCACGACACCGCCAACGTCGTCGCCACCTCGATCTCGACCGGGGCGGCGCGGCCGCAGGTCGCGATCGGGATCGCCTCGCTGCTCAACTTCGTCGGCGCCTTCATCTCGATCTCGGTTGCCGCCACCGTCGCCAACGACGTCGTCAACGCCGACGTGATCACGCCGACGATCGTCTTCGCCGGCCTGATCGGGGCGATCGGCTGGAACCTCATCACCTGGTCGCTGGGCCTGCCCTCGAGCTCCTCGCACGCGCTGATCGGCGGCGTCGTCGGCTCGGCGGTGGCCTCGGCCGGGTTCGACGCGATCCTCGCCGACGGCCTCGTCGGCAAAGTCCTGGCGCCGGCGATCCTGGCGCCGGTGCTGGCCTTCGTCGTCGCCGGCCTGGCGATCGGGATCGTCTACCGCGTCGTCGGCAACCAGAGCCCGGGAATCGTCAGCCGCGGCTTCAAACACGGCCAGATCATCTCCGGCGGCCTGCTGGCGCTGGCGCACGGGACCAACGACGCGCAGAAGACGATGGGGGTGATCACCCTGGCGCTGATCGCCAACGGCAGCCTCGGCGCCAACTCCGACCCGCCGACCTGGGTGATCGTCAGCTCGGCGGCGGCGATCGCGCTCGGCACCTACAGCGGCGGCTGGCGGATCATCAAAACGACCGGCACCCGGATCATCAAGATGGACGCCGCCCAGGGCTTCTCCTCGCAGGGGGCGGGGGCGACGGTGATCCTCGCCTCGACGCACTTCGGCTTCCCGCTCTCGACCACGCACGTGATCAACGGCGGCGTGATGGGCGCCGGCGCGGCGAAGCGGCTCTCGGCGGTGCGCTGGGGGGTGGCCGGGAACATCCTCACCGCCTGGCTGCTGACGCTGCCGGCGTCGGCGGCGATCGGCGCCGCCGCCTACGGGTTCTCGCGGCTGTTCGGCACCGGCGCGCTCGGGCCGGTGCTAGTGACGCTGATGTCGATCTCGCTGATCGCCGCCGCCTTCGCCCGGCGCGCCCAGCGGGGCGCGCCCGTGCCGGCGGCCGGCGGATGATCGCGACGCTCGTCGAGTGGCAGCAGATGGCGGAAACCGTCGTCGCCTCGGTGATCGCCGGGGTCGGCATCACCTTCGCCTTCTCGGTCGGGATCTGGGGCGCCGGCCGCTTCGTCGACCTCAGCCGCAACGAGCGGCCGCTGGCGGCGGGCGCGGCGGCGGTGGCCGCCAGCGTCGCCCTGACCGTGGTCGCCGCCGCGGTGGTCTTCGGGATCATCGTCATGACCCGCAAGTGAGCGGCGGCGTTCGGCGTACAATCGCTGCATGCGGTCTCTCCGCAACTTGCGCAATGTCGCGATCATCATGGTGCTCGCGCTGCTGGTTGCCTTCGCGCCGCACGGGGGCAACGTCGCCGAAGCGATCCTGACCGCGATCACGATGGGCTTCCTCGCCGGGATCTCCTGGTCGCTGTACGTGTTCGAGCGCCAGAACCAGCTGACGCTGGCGACCCTCAGCGACGGCCGCCGGGCGATCCTCTACGGGGCCTTCGGGATGCTGGCGCTGCTGGTCGCCGGCAGCGACAAGATGTTCAGCAGTGGCGGCGGCACCCTGCTCTGGATCCTGCTGCTGGTCGGCTCGGTGATCGCGATCGTCCGCGTCTGGGTCGAAGCGAACACCTACGGCTAGACGCCACGGCCCCGCTCATCGACCGAGGCCATAGCGTCTAGCCGGAACCGGGTGGGGGCCGCCGGCGTGCGGATCTCGCGCCGAAGTCGGCGCAGAGTTGGCACACGGTGCGTGCCACGAGCGCGTCGGCGCCTGGAACGGTGGGTTGGTGCCGTCACCGACCGACAGCAGCAGAGGCCACCGGGAGCGGGGAACCGCCTCGATCGAGCTGATCGCGGCGCTCCCGTTCCTGCTGCTGGCGGTGCTGGTGGCGGCACAGATCGTGCTTGCCGGCCAGGCTCTCTGGTCGGCTGGCGTCGCCGCCCGCGCCGCGATGCCCGCCGACCAGAGCGCCTGCCCGGCCAACGCCAGCTGCGCCGCCACCAGGACCGCCAGCAGCAGGAAGGGAACCGCCGCGACCAGCTCGACCGAGGCGGTCCCCTCCTCCCTGTGGCCTGAGCTGCTGGCG
>CAZHLT010000104.1:0-13456 GCA_964533285.1 uncultured Conexibacteraceae bacterium
GCCGCCGCGAGCTGCTCGAACGCGCCCAAGCCGAGCTCGGCGCCCCCGGCGCGGAGCCGAGCATCGACGAGCTGCGGGCTCTGGCGGTCGACAGCAAGGCGAAGGCGGTCGGTCCCTACCGCGAGGCGATCGAGGCGGCGATCGCCCGCAGCGCCGAGGCCGGCGGGGGCGGGGCCGCCTACCGCCACGTCGGCCAGCTGCTCGAGCTCTTCGGCGCCGCCTTCGAGGCGGCCAAGGAGCGCCGCCGCGGGATCGACTTCGAGGACCTGCAGATCCTCGCCGCGCGGCTGCTCGAGCGGGCCGAGGTCGGCGAGGCCTACCGCGCCCGCTTCAGCCACCTGCTGGTCGACGAGTTCCAGGACACCAACCGGCTGCAGCTGCGGCTGATCGAGGCGCTGCGCGGGCCGCGCAGCGAGCTGGTCGTGGTCGGCGACGAGCTGCAGTCGATCTACGGCTTCCGCCACGCCGACCTCGACGTCTTCCGCGCCCAGCGGGCCGAGGTCGAGCGCCGCCCCGACGCCGAGCTGCTGGCGCTGAGCGGCAACTTCCGCTCGCGGCCGCCGCTGATCGCCGCCGTCAACCACTTCGGCGCTGCCCTGCTCGGCGATTCCTACCGGCCGCTGCGGGTCGGCTTCGAGCCGGATGCCGAGGAGGAGACCGGCGGCGGGCCGGCGGTCGAGCTGCTGCTGACCGCCCGCGACGGCTGGGACGGGGAGGGCATCGACCTCGAGCCGGCGATCGACGGCCGCACGCCGCCGGCCTGCCTGGCCGAGGCGCGCTTCCTCGCCGCCCGCCTGCGCGAGCTCGCCGACCGCGGCGTCCGCCGCGGCGAGATGGTCGTCCTGCTGCGCGCCTTCACCCACCTCGACGCCTACGAGGACTCGCTGCAGCGGGCCGGCCTCGCCCCCTACGTGGTCGGCGGCCGCGGCTACTGGTCCCAGCAGCAGGTCGCCGACGTCTGCGCGCTGCTGGCGACGATCGCCAACCCGCTCGACGACCAGGCGCTGTTCGGCGCCCTCGCCTCGCCCGCCTGCGGCGTCGCCCCGGACACGCTCTGGCTGCTGCGCGCCGCCGCCGGGCCACGGCGCCATGCCTGGCCGGCGCTGGAGGGCGCCGCCGGCGCCGGCGAGCCGGAGCTGGCGGCGCCCGAGCGGCTGGAGCAGATCCCGGCGGCGGAGCTGGCGCTGCTGCGCACCTTCGTCGCCCGGATCGAGTCGCTGCGGGCGCGGGCCTCGCGGCTCGGCCTGGCGGCGCTGATCGAGGCGGCGACCACCGAGACCGGCTACGACCTGGCGGTCCTGATGCGTCCCGCCGGCGAGTCGCGCTTCGCCAACGTGCGCAAGCTGATGCGGCTGGCAAGCGAGTACGAGGCGCGCGAGGGCCGCGACCTGCGCGGCCTGCTCGACTTCCTCGCGGTGCGGGCCGAAGGCGACGCCGAGGCGCAGGCGGCAACCGCCGCCGAGGGCCACGACGGGGTGCGGATCATGACCGTCCACAACGCCAAGGGGCTCGAGTTCCCGGTCGTCGCCGTGCCCGACCTCTCGCGCAGCCTGCTGGCCGGCTCGCGGCCGCCGCTGCTGCTGCTCGGGCGCGAGCCCTCGCCGCGGGTCGGGATGCAGTGGCGCCAGCTGGGCCGCGCCGGGATCAACCTCTACGAGTACGGCGAGCTGCTGGAGGAGGCGCGCGAGCGCGACGCCGAGGAGGGCCTGCGCCTGTTCCACGTCGCCGCGACCCGGGCGCAGCGCCACCTGATCCTCAGCGGGGTCGTCAAGCCCGAAGCCGGCAACGGCACGCGGCCGAGCACGCCGGTGGTCGAGCGGCTGGTCGAGGCGCTTGGCGCCGCACGCGATGCCGATGCGACGGTGACGGTCGCGCCGCCGCGGCCGCGCCCCGGCCTGGAGGCGAGCTTCGCCGCCGCCGAGGTCGCCGTCCGCGCCAACCTCCCCTCCCCCGAGCGCGCCGCCGAGCTGCGCGCCGTGCGCCGCGCGGGCGACCGCGGGCGCGAGACCGGCGAAGGCCCGCCGCCGCTCGTCCACCGCCACCCCCCCACCGTCCCCAACCGCCCCCTCACCTACACCGCGATCCACGCCTACGAGGAGTGCCCCTACCGCTTCTACATGGAACGCGTCCTCGGCCTCCCCCCGCGTGGCAGTCATTTCTCACGCTATGGAGGGAAAAGCACTGCCACGCGGGGGATCGGCGGGGAGGTTGGGGGTGCGGAGGCGCTGCGAGGGACGGCGTCGGCGCGGGAGGAGCGGACGGCGCGGGGGGCGGCGGTGCACGCGCTGCTGGAGTGGAGCCAGGAGAACGGCTGGCGCGAGCCGGCGGCCGAGCTGGCGCGGCGCCACGCGCTGGCGGCCGGGCTCGAGCTCGGCGGTGAGGAGGCCGAGACGCTGCTGGAGCCGCTGCGCGAGTGGCTGCGCTCACCGCTGCGCGAGCGGATCGAGGCTGAGGCGACGCGGGTCCGGGCCGAGGTGTCGGTCCTGCTCGGGCTCGGCGAGACGGTCCTGCGCGGCTCGATCGACCTGCTGGTCGAGCGCGGCGCGGCGCCGCCGCTGGTCGTCGACTACAAGACCGACCGCCTGCGCGGCGAGGACCCGGCCGCCCACGCCGCCCGCTACGAGACCCAGCGCGCGATCTACGCCCTCGCCGTCGCCGAGTCGCTTGCCGCGCCGGCGGTCGAGGTCGCCTACGTCTTCCTCGAGCGCCCCGCCGAGCCGGTGCTCACCACGCTCGAGCACGCCGAGATGGCCGCCGCCCGCCAGCACCTGGAAGCGACCGTCCACCGCATCCTCGCCGGCGACTTCCCGGTCGCGGCCGAGCCGCGCCGCGGCTGGGACCTCTGCCGCGGCTGCCCGGCACTGGGCAACCTGTGCACGGGACCTCCTCGGCCGGCCGAGACTTAGGAGTCCGCCTGGACTTAGGAGTCCGCCTGGATTCTCAGGCCGCCTGACCAAGCAGTTCAAGGAACTCGCGCTGCGCGCTCGCACCCCCGCCTACGGCGGGGGGTCGCGAAGCGTGCCTGCACACAAGCGACCGAGGACGCCGAAATGCGCCGGTCAGGCGGCCGGAGAATCCAGGCGGGCCGCGAGCTCGTCCAGCTTCAGTTCCTTCAGCCCCTCGCCGACCGCGTCGAGCTCGGCGGCGCAGTAGCCGACCAGCTCGCGGCCCTCGCGGCAGAGCTCGAGCGTCTCCCGCAGCCCGGCCTGGCCGGAATCGAGCCGGTCGATGATCTCCTCCAGCCGCTCGACCGCGCTCTCGTAGGAATCAGGTTCCGCCCGCGTGTTCTGCTCTCGCTCGTTCGCGCTCATGATCACCGGGATGCTCGCTCACTCGCCTCCGCGTCGCCGCGGACGGGCACGACATCTACACGACCATCCTTGAACCGCAGCCTAATGCGCGCCAAGGCGGACGCCGCGGCGGCGCTCGTCACCGGCTCGCCGTCGCCGGTCTCGGTCAGCGCGTAGCCGCGCTCCAGCGTGCGTTCGGGATCGTGGGCGCGCAGCGCCACCGCCGCCCGCTGCAGCGCTTCGAGGCGACGCTGCAGGGCGCGCTCGGCCGAACGCTCGATCGCGGCGCCGCGGCGGCGGCCGTCCTCGCGCGCCGCCTCGGCCCGCTGCAGCGCCCGCCGCTGGGCGCGGCCGAGGACGACGGTCGCGATCCGCCGCTGGAAGGCACCACGTTCGGCGATCCCGCGTTCGGAGGCGGCGCGGATCTCGCGGATCTTCTGGTTGAGCCCGGTGCGCTCGCGCTGCAGCGCCCGCGCCGGCCCCCGCGCCAGCGTCCCCAGGTGCCGCGCCCGCGTCCCGATCGCGCTCTCGCCCGAGCGCCGCAGCGAGACGACCGCGCGCTCGAGCTCGCGCCGCGCCGCCAGACAGTCGAGCGGCACCGCCGCCTCGGCCGCGTGGGTCGGGGTCGAGCAGGCGACGGCGGCGACGTCGTCGATCAGGGTCGAGTCGCGCTCGTGGCCGACGGCGCTGATCACCGGCACCCGCAGCAGCGCCACCGTGCGGCACAGCGTCTCGTCGCAGAAGGCCCAGAGGTCGGCGAGACTGCCGCCGCCGCGGGTGACGACGATCGCCTCGATCTCCGGCCGCGCCGACAGCTCCTGCAGCGCCGCGGCGATCGCCGGCGCCGCGTGGCGATCCTGGACCGGGGCGAAGGCCCAGACGACGGTGCCGCCCCAGCCGCGGCGGGCGAGGCCGGCGAGCAGGTCGCGGCGGGCGGCGCCGCTCTCCGCCGTCACCACCCCGATCGTCTTCGGCAGCCGCGGCCGCGCCAGCTGCTTCTGCAGCTCGAACAGGCCCTCGGCCCGCAGCTGTTTGCGCAGCGCCTCCAGCCGCGCCAGCAGGTCGCCCTCGCCGGCCAGGCGCACGTGGGTGGCGCGGAAGGAGAAGCTGGGCGAGGAGGCGGCGCTGCCGGGGAAGTAGTCGGGCCCGCCGGCGATCACCAGTTCGGCGCCGTCGCGCAGCGCTCCCTCCGGCAGCTTCGCCCGCTCGAGGTCGTTGAGCCACATCGTGCAGGGCACCGCGCCCTCGCTGTCGCGCAGCTCGAAGAAGGCCTGTTTGCGGCTGCGGCCGACGCCGGTCACCTCGCCCATCAGCTGCACCCGCGCCCGCTTGCGCATCTCCTCCTGCAGCTTGCGCGCATAGCGCCCAACTGGGAACGGCCCCGGCAGATCCATGGACTCAGGCTATTCCACGCCCCTGACGGGCCTGGAGCAAGCAGATCAAGGACGCAGGGAGCGCCGTGTGCTCCGCACACAAGCGACCGAGGACGCAGATATGCGCCGCTCCAGGCCCGTCAGGGTCAGCCGGCGTGTTTCCAGCGGCGTGCCCAGATCCGGAGCTCCTTGATCGCCGGGTCGAGCTCCTGACCCATCGCGGTCAGCGAGTAGGTGACCCGCACCGGCGAGCCGGCTTCGACGTCGCGCTGGACCAGGCCCTCTTCCTCGAGCTCCCGCAGCCGCTGGGAGAGCAGCCGGTCGGAGAGGCCGGGGACGGCCTTGGCGAGCTCGCCGAAGCGCATCGGCCGCTCGGTCAGGGCGCAGACGATCGCCCCGGTCCAGCGCTTGCCGATCAGCTCGATCGCCGCGTGGAAGTGGGGGCAGACACCCGAGGCGCCCGCGGTGGAAGTCGTGCTGACCTGCTCCACGACATACGACCTTACTGAACGTAAGTGGTCGGCATTCCGATTCTCACTCGGTGCAGGAGC
This sequence comes from uncultured Conexibacteraceae bacterium, assembly GCA_964533285.1. Lineage (GTDB taxonomy): Bacteria > Actinomycetota > Thermoleophilia > Solirubrobacterales > 70-9 > VAYN01. The sequence goes on from CAZHLT010000104.1 coordinate 5,215, forward strand.
CGGTGTCGACTTCCGGCGCGAGCCGCCCGAGGGCGCCGCGGACCAGCTCGGCCGGGATCGCGAAGCCGCCCGGCGAGCCGCTGGTCGTGGTCGCGAAGACGACGCCGATCGCCCGTCCCGCGGCGTCGACCAGGGGGCCGCCGGAGTTGCCGCTGCGGACCTCGCCGCCGAGCGAGATGATCGTGCGGTCGACCGGGCCGTGGCCGTAGGAGTCCTGGCTGATCGTCTCCTGCGTCTCGCCGACGCGGGCCGGCGAGAGCGCGTAGGGGCCGTTCTCGGGGTAGCCAAGGACGGCGGCGTCGGCCCCGTCCGGGCGCTGGGAGGAGATCGGCAGGGTCGGGATGTCGGCGCCGACCCGCAGCAGCGCCAGGTCGTTGCGGGTGCCGTAGAAGACCGGCGTCGCGTCGAGCTCGGCCCCGTCCTGGGTCGTCACCGTAGTGTCGTCGGCGCCGGCGACGACGTGGGCGTTGGTGACGATCAGGCCCGGCGCCACCGCCCAGCCCGAGCCCTCGATCCCGAGCCCGCAGGCGGTGCTGAGCACGCGCACGACCGAGCGGCCGGCGGCGAGCACGTCGGGGTCGCTGGCGATCGCCGCGCTCGGCGGCGCCACCGGCGTCGTCGGCCCCAGCACCGAGGGCGCCGGGTCGACCCGGTCCAGCGCGCCCAGGACCGGCCCGCTCGGCGGCAGCACTTCGTTGAGGTTGCTGAGGATGACCGAGTCCTGGACGTCGGCCCGCAGCCGCTCGGTCGCCGGCGCGTGCAGGGCGACGGCGCCGAAGACCCAAACCAGGCCGAGGGCGACGGCGGCGATCAGCGCCGCGCCGCCGGCGCCGTCGACGTGGCGCAGCGCCCGGTGGCGGATCACCCGCTCGCGCACCCGCAGGGCGAAGCTCTCGACCGCGACCGCCGTCGCGGCGCCGGCCAGCAGCGCTCCCAGCGCGGCGCAGAGCGGCGCGTAGGGCGAGTCCGAGCCCTGGTTGAGGACCAGCGGTCCGAGCCGGCTGCCGGCGAAGGCGCCGAGCCCGAACCCGGTCAGGGTCAGGGCGCCGACGATCAGGCCCTGGCGGTAGCCCCAGAGGGCGAGCGCCAGCGTGAAGGCGACGATCGCCCAGTCGAGCACGGTCATCCCTGAATGGAAGCACGGTCGCCGTGCTTCCGGCCATGGTGGGCCTCTAATACCTTTCATCCTGCAATGTCGAAGAGGTTGCCCCCCGAGGTGGAGCGACGGCGACGCCTCGTCACGCGCACCCTCCCACTCGCCATCGTCGCGATCGTCGCGTTCGTCGTCGGCGCCGCCGTCGGCGCTCCCGGCTCGCCGCAGAAGGAAGCCGCCAACCGCTTCGCCGAAGCCTGGGCGCGGGAGGACTTCGCGGCGATGTACGAAGAGCTGAACGACTCCTCCCGCGAACAGGTCACGCAGAAGCAGTTCGCCGCCGCCTACCGCGAAGCCGAGCAGACGTCGACCCTGCGGCGGCTGGCGCCGGGCTCCGCCCGCGACCCCGAATCGAACAGCGGCACCACGGTGGTACCGATCCCGATGGCGGTCTCGACGGTCGCCTTCGGCCGCCTCGAAGACGAGCTGGCGCTGCCCTTCGCCGACGGCGGCGTCGCCTGGAACCCCAGCCTCGTCTTCCCCGGTCTCGCCGCGGGCGAACACCTCGAAGCCGACGTCGAACTGGCGCCGCGGGCGCCAATCCTCGCCAACGACGACACGCCACTGGCCGAAGGCCCGGCCGACGAACGCGAACACCCGCTCGGCGACACGATGATCGACGTCGTCGGCGAAACCGGGACGGCCTCCGAAGAAGAACTGCCGGCGCTCGCCCGCCGCGGCTTCACGCCCGACACCCCGGTCGGGATCAGCGGCCTCGAGAAGGCGCTCAACGTCCGCCTCGCCGGCAAGCCCGGCGGCACCCTCTACGCGATCGACGGCGCCGGCAACCGGCGCACCGTCGCCTCCTCCGAACCGCACGAAGGGGCGCCGGTGAAGACGACGATCGACCCCGAGATCCAGGAAGCCTCGGTCAACGCGCTGGCCGGGCGGGCCGGCGGCATCGCCGTCCTCGACGCCCGCAACGGCGACGTCCGCGCCCTCGCCGGCCAGGCCTTCTCGGCACCGCAGCCGCCCGGCTCGACCTTCAAGATCGTGACCACGACCGCCGCCCTGCAGAAGGGCATCATCTCGCTCGACGACGAATTCGAAATCACCGACGGCGTCAACGTCGGCGGTCGCTTCATCGAAAACGCCAACGGCGAGCTCTGCGGCGGCACCTTCCGCCAGGCCTTCGCCGAGTCCTGCAACGCCGACTTCGCCCCGCTCGGCCCCCAGGTCGGCAACGACGACCTCGTCGCCACCGCCGAGCGCTTCGGCTTCAACTCGCCCCCCACCCTCTACTCGGAGAAGCTCGTCGCCGGGATCGAACCGGCCGAATCTACGATCCCCGAGGAAATCGGGGCCGAAGTCGACCTCGGCGTCTCGGCGATCGGCCAGGGGGAAGTGCAGGCGACGCCGCTGCAGATGGCGAGCGTCGCCCAGACCGTCGCCAACGGCGGCGTCCGCGAGCCGACCTCGATCGTCAAGAACAAGAAGCTGCGGCCGGAGGCCGAACCGGTGCGGGTGATGTCGAAGCGGATCGCCGACGAGCTGACCGAACTGATGGTCGGCGTCGTCGTCGAAGGGACCGGGACCGCGGGGGCGATCACCGAGGCCCAGGTCGCGGGCAAGACCGGCACCGCCGAGCTGGGGCCGAAGCCGGGCAGCGAGGACGAAGAAAACCCCGAGCAGCGCAAGGACGCCTGGTTCGCCGCCTTCGCCCCGGCCGAAAAGCCGCAGCTGGCGATCGGGGTGCTGTTGATCGAAGCCGAAGCCGCCGGCGGCGAAGTCGCGGCGCCGGCCGCGGCCGAAGTCCTCAGCACCGGCCTCTGAGCGAGCGCGCGCCGGGCGCGGGCCCTGGGCGCCAGGGCGCCTAGAGGTCGAGCGAGATTTCCGCTTCCTCGCCGTCCGCGCCCGGGATGTGGAGCGTCAGCGGCCGGTTCGAGTCGGCCGTTTCGGGCAGGAGGAAGAGCGCCAGCGAGCCCTCGATCGGGCCCTGCTGCGGAGTCGAGTCGAGGACCGGGATCTGTTCCTGTTCCTCGACCTCGGTGCCGAACGGGAAGGCGTAGAGGCTTTCGCTCGGGATCAGCTCGTATTTCTGGTGGTCGGCGTCGGTGATCCAGGCGGTGTCGGGCAGCGGCAGCGATTCGTTCGCTTCGTTCTGCACGAGGAGGAAGACGCCGAAGTAGGTTTCGCCGTCGGGCGGGTCGGGCTGGCCGACCAGGTACGCGGCGTCCTCGGTGTCGTTCGGGTTCAGGTAGCGCGAGAAGATCACGTTGAACTGGAGGTCGTCGCCGAGGTAGACGGACTCGCCCTCGGCGACGTGGGTCTCGTCGCTCTTGTAGCCACAGGCGGCGGTGCCGAGCCCGAGCACGAGCAGGGCCAGGGCGGCGAACAGCGGCAGGGCAAATCTGCGGTTGGAGAACATCGGCGCGCGGGAGTCTATAAAGGAGCCTGTCGGCAGGACGGCACCCTAGGGGATGCCGGTCGCGTAGCGGTTGCCACCGGCGACGGCGATCCGCTCGGCGGCCGGAAGCTCTCCCTCGATCGCCTCGCGCAGCCGGCGCAGCGCCTCGCGCCAGCCCCGCGCCCGCCAGAAGGCGCCCCAGGTGAGGCTCTCGAGGGCGCGGTCGAGCGGATTGGTCGGCTCGGTCCAGTAGGTCACGGTCAGTTTGGTCAGGCCGCCGGCGCCGCCGCTCAGCTCCCAGACCGTGTGGGTGCGGATGCGGTTGGTGCGGCCGCCGGCCCCCTGCTCGACGATCCGCGTGTTCTCCCCCTGCTCGACGATCGTCGTGTCCTCCCAGACCGAACGCAGCGGCGCCTTGACGCGGAAGCGCGCGCCAGCGCCGACGCCGCGCGGCTGCAGCCGCGTCAGCCGCAGGCCGGTGAGGAAGTGATCGGTGAAGGAGGCGCGGGCCGAGAGGTCGCCGACCAGCTCGAAGACCCGCTCGCGGGGAGCGTCGATTTCGAGTTCGGCGTGGATCGGACCCATCGCGGCGCGATTCTAAGTGACGGCGCCCCGGCGACGCCGACCCGCGCCGCCGCCACGGGCCAGCGTCCCGGTTCCGGCCACCGCCGCGCGTACCATCGTCCCCGTGAACGCCGCCCCCAACCCGGTCGATCCGCCGACCCCGCCCGGCGCCCCGGCGATCTCCGCCGCCGCCGACCGCGCCCGCGAGGAGCTGCACCAAGAGATCGAGCGCGTCCGCCAGGGCGTCGAAGAGATGCTGGCCGAGCAGAACGCGCCGATCAGCGCCGAGCTCGAGCGCGAGCTCAACGACCTGCGCGAGGACACCCGCCTCTACGTCAAGAAGCGCGTCAAGCGCTCCGAGAAGAAGCTCGAGCGCTCGATCGACAAGATCGACGCGCGCACCAAGCGCCTCGAGCGACGGATCGACCAGGTCGAGGCCGACCGCGCCGCCGCCGAGTACCGCATCCACAGCGAGACCGAGCGAATGCTCGACGGCCTCCTCCAGGAGGTCCGCGCGATAGCCGACCTCCTGACCAAGAACGACCCCTGACCCGCCTCCCCGTCCGCGAGACCGCAGGAATCGGCCATATAGGCCGGTTTTAGCAGTCTCGTGTGACCGTTACCGGTTGAACGCCTCGCTGAGGTCCGGCGCTCCGGCGAGGTTGCGGAAGAGGGGCTGCGCGATATGGCGACGACGCTCCGCTTTTGGCGAACGCCGGAAGGTGAGGTTGCCGGTGAGGGGCGGCATGTCGATGCGCGCCCCGCCGAGCAACTGGCCGACGGTGAGCAACTGGATCCGCGGATGCTTGCCCCAGGATCCCACCCCCTCGGACCCCGACCTGTAATGGCCCGCCGCAGCAGCCTCGGCCCGCATCGCCTGCGTCGGCTCGCGCAGCGTGATCAGGACGCCGATCTCGGCCTCCTCGCGCTCGATCACGCCGCGAAGGTCGCGCACGTCACGGACCCCCGTCCGCCCTCCCTTTACGGAGAGGAGGACCTGGCGGGTCTTGCCTCCCCGCTTCTCGTGGAAGATCAACCGCCCGTCGATCCCGCGGTCTGGTCCCTTCTTCTTGCCGGCCGTCCGTGCGCCGACGAGCCCGAGGGCCCAGGCCTCGAACTGGTGGGGGTCTTCTCTGGCCAGCTGCGCGGCGTCCTCGATGGTCGTCGGCTCGCCCGTAACGGTGAACTCCACGCCTTCGCCAAACGCGTCGACCAAACGGCTCTTGATCAGGTGGGTCGCAAGATAGGTGATGTCGATTCCGATCCACTGCCGACCCAGACGCTCTGCCACCGCGACGGCAGTGCCGCAGCCGCAGAACGGGTCGAGCACGACGTCCCCCTCGTCGCTGCTCGATTCGATGATCCGCTCGAGCAGCGACTCGGGCTTCTGCGTCGGGTAACCGAGGCGCTCTGCGGCGCTGGCACCGATCGGGTCGAGGTCGGTCCACAGATCCTGAAGAGGGACGCCGGGCATCTCGTCGAGATACCGCTTATAGCTGGGCACGCCGTCGGGCTTTTTTGGAAAGTAGATCCGCCCTTCCTCGAGCATCTGGTCCATCCTCGCTCGCGAGTACGCCCAGTAGCGCCCTTTGTACGGGCGCCGTCCATGCCATTCGTAACTCACGTCGCCGCCCGGCTTTGCAGCGGTCAGGTTGTCGAGCCGATACCTCCGGCCACTCTCGGGCTCGACGTGCCGGTAGGCGTTTTCGACGTACTCGTCGCTGTATGGCGTGTAGAGAGGGTTCCAGGTCCAGTTCTCGGATCTGGAATAGAACAGAATCACGTCGTGCACTCGCCCGTGCTGGCGGCGCCCCTGTTTGGTGTCGCTGTGCGCGCTGCTCCGCTTCCAGACGATCTCCGTCCGAAACTGCCGCGGTCCGAAGGTCGCGTCAAGCAGCAGCTTCAGGTAGTGGCTCGCGGTCGGGTCGCAGTGCAGGTAGATCGAGCCCGTCTCTTTCATCACCCGCCTCAGCTCGACCAGGCGCGGCGCCATCATCGCGAGATAGGCGAGCATGTTGCTCTCGTTGAGGATGGTGCGGAAGGCCTGCATCGTGCGGGAGATGTCGCCACCCTGCTCCACCACCGCCTCGAACGCCGCCGCCGCCTCCTGGTCCCAGCGCCAGGTGTCCTCGAAGGCCCGCACCTGTGCCGCCGACCGCGATCCGTCCCGCTCGGCGAACAGCACGTTGTAGTTCGCGTTGCTGTTGAACGGCGGATCCAGGTAGACGAGGTCGACGCTCTCGTCAGCGACGTAGCGCCGCAGCACGTCGAGGTTGTCGCCGTAGAACAAGGCGCCGCTCTGAGCCATGGCGACCCCATCGACGCGTTCATAGACAGAGACGATTCTTGAACGAACTCTTTCCGTACCGAAATGCTGGCTGACCCTTTCCGCCCGCGAGACCGCAGATGACCACGCCTAGCGTGGTCCTCTGCGGTCTCGCGTGACGCGGCGCGCGCGGCAGGCGCCGGGGGGTTACTCGGTGGAGATGCTGGGGTCGGCCTGGACCTTTTTCGGGATGACCATGAGGAAGTTGGAGGTCGCGTCGGCGCTCAGCTCCAGGATGCGCTCGGCCTCCTCGCCCTGATCGGTCGCCCGCAGCTCCTCGGCGTAGGCGTTGAGGAGGTCGTCAATGTCGAGCAGGCCCTCGGCGTCGAGGTCCTTGAGTTCGACCTTGGCCCCCTCGCCGAGGCGGCGCTCGATCGCGGCGCGGTCGATGCCGAAGGCGTTGTGGCGGACGTAGACGCGGCCGCCGGTCATCCCGGCGCAAGCCCAGGGGCCGATGTCGCCGAGCACGATCGCCCGTCCCGAGGTCATGTACTCAAAGGCGAAGCCCTTGGCGTTGGCGCGATCGACGAGGCAGCCGCGGCTATCGTCGATCGCCTCCTCGGGCTCGCCGCCGAGGACGACGTCGGCACCGGAGAGGCGGATGCAGAAGCGCGAGTCGGCCGAGCCCTGGACGAACAGCCGCCCGCGCTGGGCGCCGTAGGCGAAGGACTTGCCGACCGAGCCGTTCAGCCGCTTGCCGCGCGCGCCCTTGCCCTTGAGGATCGAGATCGAGCCGCCCAGCATCGTCTTGCCGACGCCGTCCTGGGCGCCGCCCTCGACCCGGATCGAGACCCCGTAGGCGTTGAAGGCGCCGAGCCCCTGGCCGGCGACCGAGCCGCCGTTGAACTCGAGGCTGGCGAGCACCTCGTCGCTCGGCTCCGGCCCGTCCTCGAAGACCCGCGAGCGGGCGATCGCGCCGGCCAGCTCGGTGCCGAGCACGCGGTCGTTGGCGTCGGTCGGGCGCGGGAACTCGCTGCGCACGGTGCGGCCCGAGCAGACTTCCGGCGCCAGCGCCGCGATCTCGGCCGAGGCGGCCTTGGCCTCCATCCGGATCGGGCGGGCGACGACGAGGCCGGCTTCGGCCCGCGCGTCGACCATCTCCTCGGCCACCGGCAGATCGAGCGGCTCGAGGTCGAGGAACTCCTCCAGCGGCGTGCTCAGCGGCGCCAGGTCGATCTTGTCCTTGGCCGCGACCTGCTCCAGCAGGTCGTAGCGGCCGACCAGGTCCTGGGCGCGCTCGTAGCCGAGCGAGGCGACCACCTGCTTGACCTCCTCGCCCATCGAGGAGAAGAAGCGGGCGCAGCTCTCGGCCGCGCGGTCGACCTCCTGCGGCGTGAACTTCTTCAGCCCGTGCTCGGCGGCTTCCTCGGTCGTCTCGATCTGGGTGGCGATGCCGACGTGGCAGGTGTCGAGCTGGCAGCCGCGGCAGATCGTGCAGCCGAGGCTGACCATCGCCAGGGTGCCGAAGCCGACCCGGTTGGCCCCGAGGCAGTGCAATTTGACGATGTCGTGGCCGGTGCGGTAGCCGCCGTCGGCCCAGATCTCGACCCGGTTGCGCAGCCCCGCCTCCATCAGCGCCCGGTGCACCGCGCGGGTGCCGATGTCGCTCGGCAGCCCGACGTGGCGCAGCGCGTGCTGGCGGGCGGCGCCGGTGCCGCCCTCGAAGCCCGAGAGGGTGATGATGTCGGCCCCCGCCTTGGCGATCCCGAGCCCGATCGTGCCGATGTTCGGCACCACCGGCACCTTGACCGAGACCCGCACGTCGGGGTTGACCGTCTTCAGCTCGTCGATCAGCTCGGCCAGGTCCTCGATCGAGTAGAGGTCGTGGTTGTTGGAGGGCGAGATCAGGTCG
>CAZHLT010000105.1:0-2968 GCA_964533285.1 uncultured Conexibacteraceae bacterium
CTCCGGCGGCAGCGAGTAGAGCTCGGCCTCGAAGAAGCCCTCGCCCGGCTTCTCGACGCCGAGCACGATGCCGAGGCTCTCGAGCTCGGCGCGGTCGGCGTAGAAGCGGCGCGCGAAGGCGTCGTCGTTCATGTCGCTGTAACCCTCCACCTCGCGCTTGATCTCGAGCGCCGAAACCGGCCTCCCCTGAGCCATCAGGAACGAGATCAGCGAGAGCTGGCGAATCAGCTTCTCGGTGTCCTTTGCCACGTTGCGCAGGATAGTCTGCGGCCAGCGCCATGGACATCCTGCGCAACCTCTTCGGGAACCTGACTTCCGGCATCATCCGGCTCGCGGTGACGGTCGGGATCCTCGCCGCGGCCTACTTCTTCCTCGTCAAGCCGGTCCTGCACACGACCGACAAGGCGATCGACAGCGCCAACAAGACCTTCGAAAAGTCCTTCGGGACCCACGGCACGAACATCACCGACATCAACAAGACGCTGGAACAGGTCGACCGGCAGGTCCAGCGTCAGGTCGAGAAGGCCTTCAAGTCGGCGCCGCACCAAGGCAACAAGCTGATCCACTGCATCAAGCGCGCCAACGGCGACGTCAAGCGCATCGAACACTGCGCCAAGCGCTTCTGAGGGCCGGGCGGGGGCCACCGCCGCCCACGCGCTCAGATGATCTGGGTTGCGATGATGGTCGCGACGAGGCCGATGAGGGCGATGACGACGGAGATCATCCCGGTCGCCAGCGTCCGGTTCATGGCGTGGAACTCGCCGATCATCGTGTCGATGCGGGCCTCGAAGCGGTCGAAGCGCTTCGCGACTTCGCCGAGGGCGACCCCCAGCTGCTCGATCCGGCCTTCGACCACCTCGAAACGCGCCTCGATCTTTGCTTCGAACCGGTCGAACCGCATATCCACCTGCTCGAAACGCCGGTTGATGCTCGCCTCGAGCCGGTCGAACCGCTTGTCCACCGCTTCGAACCTCCGGTCGACCGCTTCGAACCGTCGGTCCACTGCTTCAAACCTCTGGTCGATCTCGTCGAACCGCTTGTCCACTGCTTCGAACCTCTGGTCGACTTCGTCGAACCGTCGGTCCACTGCTTCGAAGCGCGCGTCGACGGCTTCGAGGCGTTTGTCGATGTTTTCAAGTCGCCTGTCGACGCGGGCGAAGCCCTCGGCGACCGTGGTGTTGAGGTCGTCGAGGTGCTCGTCGGTCCAGGTTTCCCTTGCCATGGTTACCATCAGGCTAGCGTAACTTTATGTCTGCATGAGAAACAAGACGCGTCAGTGCCAATTCGCGCACCGAACCGTGCCGATTTGCGCACGACCGGCCCGTCGGGGCGATGGGAGGCTATGCCGCGCGGGTGCCGAAGAAAGCGCTGCCGGAGAGAGCGCGGTCGAAGCCCGACCAGGACTCGCCGGCGGGGAGCTGGCGCTCGAGGCGGTCGAAGGAGCCGAGGCGGCCGCCGAGGTTGTCGATCATGTGGACGAGGACGGCCTCGCGGGTGGCGGGGACGACCGGCGAGCCGTGCTCGAGCGAGCCGTGGTGGCTGAGGATGATGTGGAGGACGGCCTGGGCGAGACCGGGGTCGAAGCCGGGCAGGTCCTCGATCGCCCGGCGCACCGTGTAGTAGCCGAGCGGGATCTCGCCCTGCAGGCGGCCGGCGTCGGTGAGGTCGATCGCCAGCGGGTCGTCGTTGTAGGCGACGGTCTTGCCGATGTCGTGCAGAAGGGCGCCGGTGACGGCGACGTCGCGGTCGATCCCGGGGAAGAAGTTGGCGGCAGCGGAGACCGCCTGGGCGACCGAGAGCGTGTGCTCGAGCAGCCCGTGGCAGTAGGCCTGGTGGTAGGTCTTGGCCGCCGGCGCGACGCTGAAGCGGGCCCAGGTCGGCGACTCGGGGGCGAAGAAGACGTCGAGCAGCTCGCGCAGCTCGGGATCCTGGACGGTCTCCAGCAGGTCGCGCAGGTCGGCCTCGAGCCGGGCGAAGGAGATCTCGGAGGCAACGGCCAGCTCGGCGTGCTCGTACTCGCCGTCCGCGGCCGGGCGCAGGTCGGCGATCTTGATCTTCGCCCCCCAGCGGTCGCTGACCTCGAAGACGCCGCCGATGAAGATCGCCGCGCCCGGGGTCGCCAGCGCGTACATCTCCTCGGCGCCGTCCCAGGAGACGGCCTCGGCGCTGCCGCTGGCGTCGCCGATCAGCAGCCGCAGCCAGGGATCGCCGTTGCGCTTGCGCCGCAGCTCGCGCTCGCGCACCGCGTAGACGCCGCGCACCCGCTGCCCGTCCTCGCACTCGGCGAGCGGGACCCGGACGGCCGGCTCCGGGGCCGGCGCGGCAGGCGCCTCGGGCGCCGGCTCGGAGCCCACCTCGGGCGCCGACTCGGAGCCCACGTCCGGGGCGGCCACGACCTCCGGCTCGATTGGCAGCGGCGGCGCGAAACCCTCCATCTGCGTCTGTCCGTCCATCGCGTCTCAAAGTAGAGACGGGGGCGGACGGCGCCTGGCTCACGAGCCAGCGGGCGGCGAAGGATGGCGCTCCTTCCTAAGAAACGATCCGCGGCACGCGCTCGGCGGTCAGCAGCCCGGTCTCGGCGGTCAGCTCGGTGGCGATCGCGAGCCAGCGCCGCGAGCGCTCGGCGGCGTCGACGAAGCTGACGACGATCGGCACCCGGCGGCGCAGGCCGAGCAGGCGATCGCCGTGCGGGGCGTGATCGCCGTGGTAGCCCCAGACGCCGCGCAGCGCCGTCGCGCCGGCCGCCCGCTCGGCCCGCAGGCGCCGGATCAGCTCCAGGTAGAGCGGCTCGCCGCCGTGCCGCGAGGCCTCCGAGCAGTAGACGGTGAGCTTCGTCGCCATCTCCTCCCCGCCCGACCCATCCCGTGGTTCCTTTGTCCGGCCAGGTCGGACAAAGGAACCGGGCGAGGGCGCCGCAGGGTCCCGCGGGTCGTTTGTGCGGAGGGCCCGGGCAAAGGAACCGCGGGAA
>CAZHLT010000106.1:0-8691 GCA_964533285.1 uncultured Conexibacteraceae bacterium
CAAACCCCCCCCCCGACTGAAACACGTTTGTGGTGTTGGGCGGGCATTGGCCCGGCAAAACCCACACAACGCTCCGCGCCCCGACCTCTGACGCTGGGCCACCGCCGTCAAGACCGACGCCGGGCGGCCCGAGGATCACCCGCCGACTCCCTGTCGTACGGGAGGGGGACACCCCTCTCCCGGGCGGATACTCAAATCGCCGGTCTAATTAGACCGGCGATTGTCCGGGCGAGGGGTGTCCCCCCTCCCGCACGCCCCACCTCAGTAAGGCGGCAGGTCCTCGTACCAGTCACCCAACATCTTGAAGGCGCGCCAGAAGCGCTGCTTGGCGCCCTCCTCGTCGAGCGAGTCGTCGATGTCGGGCGTGTAGAGGGCGTCGACGGTGGGGGTGAAGGCCTGGATCTCGCCCTCGCGCTGCTCGACCGGACGGGAGAGGGGGATCTGCAGGCCGTTGAGGACCGCGAGCGCCGGTTCGCCCATGACGACGACGATCTTCGGCTGCACGATCGCCAGCTCCTCGGCGAGGCGGGCGACGCACTCCTGCGGCGCCAGGTCGGGCTCGGCGATCGGGCACTTGACGCAGAGCGTGCCGTAGACGACGAGGGGGTCGATGCCGAGCCGCTTGAAGCTCTTCATCAGCGCGTTGCCGGCACGGCCGTAGAAGGCGACGCCCTCCTCGATCTCCGAAGCCATCGGCGCCTGCTTCAGCATGAAGACGTCGGCCTGCGGGTGGCCGGAGCCGAGCACCGGCATCAGCTTGCCGCGCGGGCAGTGGGAGCACTCCTGGACCTCGCGGCTGAGCTGGTTCAGCTCGCGGATCGCCCGCTCCAGGTACTTCTCGCGGATCTCGTCGTCGATGCTCGGCATGGCCGGAGACATCTTTGACGGGCCGGGCGCGGCTCCTTTGCGGCGCTGGCCGTGCATCAGCTCTTGCTCGCCGAGCGCCGCCGCCGCGGCTTGCCCCCGCGCGCCGGTTTGGCATCGGGAACGCGCCGTTTCGGCGCCTTCGGCCGCCCCGTCGTCTGCAGGAACTTCAGCGTCTGCACGTAGACCAGGTTCTTGTGCTTGCGGGTGATGTCGGCGTCGCGCATCGCCTCGAGGAACTCGGCCGGCCCATCGAAGTCGTGGATCCGCTGGCGCACGCTGCCGAGCCCCTGGGCGACGTGGGAATCCGAGCCGGCGCCGGGCACGATCCGGTACTTGGCGGCGAAGCGCTCGGCCTCCTCGTTGAACGAGGTGACCGCGACCCGCGGGTTGAAGACCTCGAGGATGTCGATCTCCTCGACGATGTCCATCAGGTGCTCGTAGTCGGGCACCGAGTGAAAGCGGTCGAACGGGTGCGGCACGTAAACCAGCCCGCCCTGCGCGCGGATCGCGGCGATCGTCTCCGCCATCGTCATCCCCTTCGGGATCTTCTCCTCGAGGAAGAGGCCGATCACCTCGCCCTGCTCGGCGGTCTTCACCTCCTCGGCGACGATCACCTTGATGTCGCCCATCTCCGCGGCGATCCGCCGCGCCTCCAGGGCCCCGGAGACCTCGTTGTGGTCGGTGATCGCGATCGCTCCGAGGCCGCGGTCGCGGGCCGTCCGCAGCAGCACGTCAACCGGGGTCGCGCAGTCCTTGGAGTGGTCGGTGTGCATGTGCAGGTCGACCTCGATCAGCGGCCGCCGCACGATCCGCGCCCGCAGCTCGGGGTCGCCGTCCTCGGGATGGCGGCGGGCCAGCAGGCGCCGGTAGATCGCCTCGAACTCGGCCGCTACCGCGGTCCAGTCGCGGCCCTCGCCGGCCGGCTCGACCAGCTCGTAGCTGGCCGGGAAGTAGCCCTCCAGCAGCCGCGCCGTCTCGGCGCTGGTGACGGTGCGAGCGTCGATCCGGCCGAAGAAGATCTCGACCAGCGGCCGCGCCACCTGGGTCGAGAGCACCCGCTCGCGCGGGGCGTGGAAGGTGGCGACGTTGAGCGACCAGGAGCCGCGCAGCGCCGCCGAGGAGACGCTCGGGGCGAACGGCTCGTGGACGTGGACGACGTCGATCGGCCGCGCGTTCAGCCGCCGCTTGACCGGGTCGCCGGTGCTGAGGCGCAGCACCTCGTGCCCGCGCCGCTCGAGCTCGTCGCCGAGCCGGCGCGAGTACTCCTCGGCCCGGGCACCGGCCCTGGTGCGCCCGCGCGGGCAGACCTGGGCGATGGTGAGCGGCGGCTCGGGCATCGGTCGGCGAAAGAATAGGAGCCCGCCGAGGCGGGCTCCCTTGAAGCGACTCGCGGACGGGCCTAGCTCTTCGCGGCCTTGTCCTTCTTGCCGCCGGCCTTCGCCTTCTTGCGGGCGTTGACCTTGATGAACTCCTCGGTCAGCTCGCGCGCCTCGTCGTCGGGGCGCTGCGTGTGCGGGGACTTCATCAGGTAGCTGGAGGGGCCGTCGAGCTGGCCCGAGATGCCGTTGTTGAGCGCCAGCTTGATCAGCCGCACGGCGTCGATCACGACGCCGGCCGAGTTCGGCGAGTCCCAGACCTCGAGCTTCAGCTCGGCGGTCAGCGGCACGTCGCCGAAGGCCGAGCCCTCGAGCCGGATGTGCGCCCACTTGCGGTCGGTCAGCCAGGCGACGTAGTCGGAGGGGCCGACGTGGACGTCCTCGGCGGGCAGCTCGTGGCCCATGATCGAGGTAACGGCGTTGGTCTTCGACTCCTTCTTCGAGGCGAGCCGCTCGCGCTCGAGCATGTTGTAGAAGTCCATGTTGCCGCCGACGTTGAGCTGGCTGGTCCGCTCCAGCCGCACGCCGCGGTCGTGGAAGAGGCGGGCGAGCTGGCGGTGGACGATCGTCGCCCCGACCTGGGACTTGATGTCGTCGCCGATGATCGGCAGGCCGGCCTCCTCGAAGCGCTTGTCCCAGTAGTCCTCGCGGGCGATGAAGACCGGCAGGCAGTTGACGAAGCCGACGCCCGCCTTCAGCGCCTGCTCGACGTACCACTTGGTCGCCTGCTCGGAGCCGACCGGCAGGTAGCAGACGAGGACGTCGGCGCGGCTCTCCTCGAGGATGCCGACGATGTCGGCGGTTTCGCCCGGCGCTTTTTTGATTTTCTCTTTCAGGTACTTGCCGAGGCCGTCGTGGGTCATCCCGCGCTCGACCTTGACGCCGAGCTCGGGGACGTCGGCGAACTTGATCGTGTCGTTCTGGCCCGACCACATCGCCTCCGAGAGGTCCTTGCCGACCTTCTCGGCGTCGATGTCGAAGGCGGCGACGAACTCGACGTCGCCGACGTGGTAGCCGCCGAGGTCGACGTGCATCAGGCCCGGCACTTCGGTGCCCGGCTCGGCGTCCTTGTAGTACTGGACGCCCTGGATGAAGGAGTTGGCGCAGTTGCCGACCCCGACGATCGCGACGCGGACCTTGTCCTCCGTGCGGCCGAGCCCGTTCGTGCCGCCGTTCGCTCCGTTGCTCTCACTCATGAAATCTGAAGTCCTCCTGGGATAGCGCTAGGTGGGTGAACACACCCGGCGGCTTCGCTGGTTACAGGCCGTCCCCGTCGTCGCCGCCGCTCTGGGCGCCGGGCGTCTCACCGGACAGCTCGTTTCGCACATGCCAGACACGCTGGAAAGTCGTAAAGATCGTCAGTGCCGCGATCAGGTAGACCGCGGGCGCCAGCAGCTCGAAATCGGCGATGCCGGCTCCCTTGGCGAAGATCAATCCAATCGACAGTATGACCACCCTGACGGGGCGCGTGGCGACGCCGACCTTGCATTCGACGCCGAGCGCCTCGGCCCGGGCACGCGTGTAGGAGACCATCAGCGAGCCGAGCACGGCGACGACGCACATCGCCGCCGCGAAATCCTCCCCTTCGGCGGCGAAGTAGCCGGCGACGGCGGCGAGCACGATCCCCTCCTCGATCCGGTCCAGGGTCGAGTCGAGGAAGGCGCCGAACAGCGTCCCCTTGCCCGACATCCGCGAGTAGCGGCCGTCGAGCGTGTCCATCACCGAGCCGAGGACGAAGGCGATGCCGGCGAGGAAGAAGAGCCGCTGGGTGACGAGGACGGCGGCGACGAGGTTGCCGAAGAGGCCGACCATCGAGATCGCGTTCGGGGTCAGCCGCGACTCGATCAGCCGTTCGCGGGCGTAGGCCCGCAGCTCCTGCCCGTTTCGCCCTGCGCTGGCGCGGCCGTTGCGGCGACCGCGGGGAGCCCTTGGGGGCGCCGAGGATTGCATCGTCCTTGAGGCTAGAGGTTCAGCGGGCGGTTGGCGGTGCGGTGGCCGGATTTTCCGGCCCGGCGGCGGCCGTCTACGCCTCGACCCTCGCGGGCCGGGCGGGGGCTCAGGCCTCGATCTCGCGGGCCGAGGCGGGGCTGCGCCAGGCCCATGCCTCGGGCCGGATTCGCGCCAGGGCTCCGGCGGCGACCGCGTAGGAGGCGGCGGCGACCATCCAGCCGAGCGCGACGTCGACCCAGTAGTGGTTGGCGGTGACGATCACGACCCAGCCGATCAGGATCGGCCAGAAGCCCCACCACGCTTTCGACCACCAGTGGCGGCAGACGGCGACGCCGGTGCCGCCGATCATCAGCGCGAAGGCGCAGTGCATGCTCGGCACCGCCGCGTAGGGGTTGATGAAGATTTTCGCCAGCGCCGAGTCGTGGTTGACGTTGGAGAAGTCGGTGATCGTGTCGAGGAAGCCGTGCGCCGGGAACATCCGCGGCGGCGCCGTCGGGTAGCCGATGTAGCCGATCAGGGCCAGGCACATCGAGACCACGAACATGTTGCGGACGAAGTAGTAGGACTCGTTGCGGAAGAGGTAGAGCCAGACGAGGAAGCCGAGCGCGATCGAGAACTGGGCGTTGAGGTAGAGCTGGTTGGCGACGTCGATCAGCCAGTGCGCGGGCAGGAAGAACGACTGCAGGCTGGGCTCGAAGAAGGTGCTCGTCGACCGCTCGAACTCGATCACCTGAGCGCCGTGCACGATCGCCGTGGCGCGCTCGCCGTCGGCGAGGCCGCGGCCGAGCTCGTAGATCAGGTCGACGCCGACGAGGATGCCGATCTGGCGCCCGAGATCCCCCCAACCTTGGGGCAGCTTGGCACCAACGCGTGAGAGAACGCGAGACACGGGACCCACAATTGTAATCCGCGCGTTAATCGTCTCAAGGGCGCGCGGGAGCCGTGACAGGCCGCAATCGGCGCTGCGAGCGGAGAATCGGTCGGGCCGGCCCCGAGGACGCAGAGCTGCGAGCCGAGAACGCACTTGTCCTCGCTATGCGGGCATAAGTGCGTTCTCGGCGGGCGCGTCATCCGGCGTGCCCGGTCGTGGGGGCAAGCTCTAGGGTCCGCTCGTGGTCTGGAAGCGACCTGACAAACGTCGGCTGCGGGCGATCCGCGACCGGCTGCGGGAGATGTACGGGCGGCCGGAGCTGGAGCCGCACGGCCACCCGATCGCCGAGCTGGTCAAGACCGTCCTCTCCCAGCACACCAACGACCGCAACCGCGACCGCGCCTTCGCCGCCCTGCGCGAGCGCTTCCCGACCTGGGAGGAGGTCCGCGACGCGCCCGTGGTCGAGGTCGAGGAGGCGATCCGGCCCGGCGGCCTGGCGCGGCAGAAGGCGCCGCGGATCCAGGCGATCCTCGAACGCCTCGGCGACCCGCCCGACCTCGACTGGACGCGGACCGCGCCGCGCGAGGAGTCGCTCGAGTTCCTCCTCTCGCTGCCCGGCGTCGGCCGCAAAACCTCGGCCTGCGTGCTGATCTTCACCTGGGGGATCCCGGAGATCCCGGTCGACGTCCACGTCCACCGGGTCGGCGGCCGGCTCGGGCTGTTCCCCGCCAAGGCCAGCTTCGAGCGCGCCCACGACGAGATGCTGGCGATCGTCGACCCCGCCGATGCCTACGAGCTGCACATGAACCTGATCCGCCACGGGCGCACGCTGTGCCGCCCGAAACCGCGCTGCGAGGAGTGCGCGCTGCGCCGGATGTGCCCCTGGTACAGGGAGCACCGGGCCGCCGGCACCCCCTCCCGGCAAAGGCGCCGATAGTATCCGCGCCGCCAAATGAGCAAGCGGACCTTCATCGTCTTCGGCCTGCTGGTGGTCGTCCTCGCCGCCGTCATCCCCTGGCTGGTCTTCAACTCCAAGGGCGACGCCAACAGCGAGACCGGCGGCCAGGACGTCGCCGCCCACCTGCGCAGCGGACAGACGCTGTTCAAGATCAACTGCGGCACCTGCCACACGCTCTACGCCGCCGGCACCGACGGCAACTACGGCCCCGACCTCGACGAACTGCTGGCCTCCGCCGGCCCGGCGGAAGACGAAAGCAAGGCGACGATCGAAGGGCTTGAAAAACGGGTCCTCAACGCGGTCGAAAACGGCGTCGACGGCGAAGCGCCGGGACGGATGCCGCCCGGCATCCTCAACGAAGAGCAGGCCAAGGAAGTGGCCGAGTTCGTCGGCAACACCGCCGGCCGCGGCTGAAGCCCGCCGCCACCGCGTCGATTCTGCTCCAGACCCCACGCCACCGCGTCGATTTCTCCTAGAGTCTGTTGTAGGGATGCAAGGCGGCCGGGGGGCGGCCGAAAAGGAGGAGTCCAGACGTGATCCACCGAACCGCACAGACCCGCCGGGTCTCGCTGGCGCTGCTGCTCGCGGTCGCCGCCTGCCTGATGGCCTGCGCCGGCCTCGCGCAGGCCGGCGGCAAGAGCCACGGCAAGCACAAGGGCAGCAACGGCACCGCCGTCGAGGTGATGACCCGCAACCTCTACCTCGGCGCCGACCTGACCCCGGCGATTGAATCGAAATCGACTTCAGAATTCATCGAGGCCAACGGCGGCATCGTCCGCGCGGTCGACGCCAACGACTTCCCGGTCCGCGCCAAGGGCCTGGCCAAGGAGATCCTCGAAAAGGAACCCGACCTGGTCGGCCTGCAGGAGGTGGCGCTGTGGCGCGAAGCCCCGCCCTCGCTGGGCCCGGTGTTCAGCAAGACGCCGTCGGCGACCAAGGTCCGCTACGACTACCTGAAGCTGCTGCTGGCGCAGCTGAACAAGAAGAAGCAGCTCTACAAGCCGGTCGTCGTCCAGGACGAGTTCGACTTCGAGGCCCCGGCCGACGCCAACGGCGTCCCCGGCGACGGTCCGGGCGGCACCGGCCTGCTCGCCAACGCCGAGATGAACGGGCGGCTGACGATGCGCGACGTGATCCTCGCCCGGGTCGGCGCCGGGGTCCAGGTCTCGAACCCGCGGAGCGGCCACTTCAGCAGCCTGCTGGTCGAGAAAGTCGCCGGCTCGACCGAAGTCACGGTCACCCGCGGCTGGACCAGCGTCGACGCCAAGGTCCGCGGCAGCAGGAAGTTCCACTTCGTGAACACCCACCTCGAGGCGTTCGACAACGAGGCCGTCTACCCCAGCATCCGCGCTCAGCAGGCGAGCGAGCTGGTGGCTCCCGGCGGCCCGGCGACGAGCAGCCTGCCGGTGGTCCTGGTCGGCGACCTCAACTCGGACCTGAAGACCGAAGTCAAGCCCGGCGACGGCCAGGCCTACGCGGTGATGAAGCAGGCTGGCTTCCGCGAGCGGGCGGCCGACAAGCCGACCGGCTGCTGCATCGCCTCGTCGATCCTCAACACCGGCACCGTCGCCGAGATGGACCACAAGGTCGACCACGTCATGACCAACGCCCCGAAGCAGGTGAAGCTGCTGAAGTCGGCGGTCACCGGCCGCAAGATGAGCAACGGTCTCTGGGACTCCGACCACGCCGGCCTGTTCAGCGAATTGAAGCTCCTGCGGTAGCAGCGCACCGGAGGAAAGGGATGGGGGGGCGCCCCCGCGGGGCGCCCCTCTTTTTTGGCCGCGGGCGCGGCGGGACTCCTTGCCGCGGGCGCGGCGTGACGGCGCCCACACCGCGCTTGCAATCCGCTCATGATCTGCCATACTGCCACTTAGATTTCTTAGTCTTGAATAACGAAACCCCTGGAGGTACGCAGAAAAGTGGCAAAGACGATTGGAATCGACCTCGGCACGACCAACTCGTGCGTCGCGGTGATGGAGGGTGGCGAGCCCACCGTCCTCGAGAACGCTGAGGGCGGTCGTACGACGCCGTCCGTCGTCGCGTTCACCGAGGGGGGCGAGCGCCTGGTCGGCACCGTCGCCAAACGGCAGGCGGTGATGAACCCGGAGAACACGATCTTCTCGATCAAGCGCTTCATGGGCCGCAAGGAGGCCGAAGTCAAAGAGGAGGAGACGATCGTCCCGTACGAGGTCGAGGCCGGCCCCAACGGCGACGTGCGCGTCGACGTGCGCGGCAAGCAGTACAGCCCGCCGGAGATCAGCGCGATGATCCTGCAGAAGCTGAAAACGGACGCCGAAGCGAAGCTCGGCGAAACCGTCGACAGCGCCGTGATCACCGTCCCCGCCTACTTCAACGACGACCAGCGACAGGCGACCAAGGACGCCGGCAAGATCGCCGGCCTCGACGTCAAGCGGATCATCAACGAGCCGACCGCGGCCTCGCTGGCCTACGGGCTCGACAAAGAGAAAGCCGACCAGACGATTCTCGTCTTCGACCTCGGCGGCGGCACCTTCGACGTCTCGGTGCTGGAAATCGGCGACGGCGTCTTCGAGGTGAAGGCAACCGCCGGCGACAACCACCTGGGCGGCGACAACTGGGACAAAGCGATCGTCGAGTGGCTGGTCGCCGAGTTCAAACGCGACCAGGGCGTCGATCTGGCCGCCGACAAG
>CAZHLT010000107.1:0-3467 GCA_964533285.1 uncultured Conexibacteraceae bacterium
GAAGCGCGGCCTGCTCGAGCTGGAGGGTGTGCTCGAGGGCTGAGCCGGCCCGCCGGCGCCGCCTAACTCTCGTCCAGGGCCGACGCCCCCGGTCCTAAAGAGGTGTGCCGGTCGAACCGATCTAGGGGGCATGCGGCGCAAGCAGGCCCAGCTCGACCCCGCCGAGGCGCACGCCGCGAGGCTCGCCTGGTGGGCCGCGTTCGTGACGACGGTGATCCTCGTCGTCGGCCTCAGCCTGGTCCACACCGCGGACGCGGCAAGCGGGCCGGCGGCGCTGCCGCAGCTGCCGGCGACGGCGCTGCTGGACCCCGAAGAAGCGGAAGAAGCCGAAGCGGCCGAAGAAGGGGAACTCGAAGAAGAAGAATGCGAAATCGCCTTCGAAGAAGAAGACGAAGCGGAAGAAGAAGGCGAGGAAGGGCTCGCCGAATGCGAACTTGAAGAAGAAGACGAATCGACGCCGCCGCAGTGCCGGCTGGAAAGCGCCGACGCCGCCGTCTCCGCCGACCTCGTCCACGGCCGCCTGCACCTGGCGCTGCGCTACACGGCCAGCCGCTCGAGCACGGTCGGCCTCAAGTACTGGCTGCGCGGCAGCCGCGGCCCGCTGACCCTGCCGGCCGAGCGCTCGCACTTCGGCCGCAACGGCGTCTTCCACGCCTCGCAGAGGCTGACCGACGCGCAGGCGAAGAAGGTCGCGGCGGCAAAGAGCTTCACGATCCAGGTCCGCCCCGCCGGCGCCCCCGGCTACTGCCACGAATACCTCGACCAATCGCTGACCGTGCGCCGCGGCGGCCAGGGCGGCCCGATGTGGATCGACTCCGAATCGACCTTCCGCCGCTCCCGCCACGCCTGACCCTCCACCGTCCCGACCTCATGACCTTGGTAACCCTCTGGTTTACAAAGGTCATGAGGTCGTCAGCGTTGGCGGCTAGTTGGCCGAGGCGGCGGCGGTCTTGTTGAGGTAGTCGCGGACGAAGTCGTCGAGGTCGCCGTCGAGGACGCGCTGGACGTCGCCGACCTCGTGCTCGGTGCGGTGGTCCTTGACCATGGTGTACGGGTGCAGGACGTAGCTGCGGATCTGCGAGCCCCAGGCGACGTCTTTGACCTCGCCGCGCTGCTTGGCCAGCTCCTCGGCCCGTTTGCGCTCCTCCAGCTCGATCAGCCGCGAGCGCAGCAGCTGCATCGCCACCGCCCTGTTCTGCATCTGCGAGCGCTCGTTCTGGCACTGGACGACGACGCCGGTCGGGATGTGGGTGATCCGCACCGCCGAGTCGGTCTTGTTGACGTGCTGGCCGCCGGCGCCGGAGGCGCGGTAGGTGTCGACGCGGAGGTCGGCGTCGTCGATCTCGACGTCGACGCCCTCGTCGACGACCGGGCCGACTTCGACCTGGGCGAAGCTGGTGTGGCGGCGGGCGGAGGAGTCGAAGGGCGAGATCCGCACCAGGCGGTGGACGCCGCGCTCGGCAGCGAAGAGGCCGTAGGCGTTCTCGCCGCGGGCGATGAAGGTCGCCGACTTCAGCCCCGCCTCCTCCCCCGGCGAGGCCTCCATCATCTCGACCTCGAAGCCGCGCCGCTCGGCCCAGCGCAGGTACATCCGCAGCAGGATCTCGGCCCAGTCCTGGGAGTCGGTGCCGCCGGCGCCGGCGTGGACGCTGACGACGGCGTCGCCGGCGTCGTACTTGCCGCTGAACAGGCGCGCCTCTTCGAGCTCGGCGAGGCGGCACTCGACGACGCTCAGCTGGGTGCCGACTTCGGCTGCCAGTTCCTCGTCCTCGGCCGCCATCTCGGCCAGGTCGCCGAGGTCGGCGATCTCCGACTCGAGCTCACGGAAGGTCTCCAGGCGGCGCTGAGCGCGGGCGTGCGCGGCCGCGGTCCTGGCCGCCGCCTCCTGGTCGTCCCAGAAGCCCGGCTGCCCCATCTCCCCCTCGAGGCGCTCGACCTCGGCTTCGAGCCCGGCCGGGTCAAAGATAGTCCGAGAGCAGGGACAGCTGCTCGCGGACTGCGGCGAGGCGGGACGCGACGGATTCGGTCTGGGTGGCGTCGGCCATCGAGCGAAGACTACCCGGGGACGAAGCCGAGCTCGCGCAGGGCGGCGGCGCGGTCCTCGTAGGGGCGCCAGCTGCGCACCCGGCGCCGGCGCAGCTCAAAGGCCCAGGCCATCTCGTCGCTGCCGGCGGGCGAGCCGTCCTCGTCCCAGTGCCAGCGGCGCTGGATCAGGGCGACGGCGCGCCCTCCCCCGCCCTCGAGCCCTTCCTCGTACAGCTCCTCCAGCTCGATCGTCTGCTGCACCCCGCCCGGCGCCCGCGTCGCCCAGACCCGCGCCGCCTCGCGGCCCTTGCGCAGCCCCTTCATCGAGTGCAGCTCGACCTCCGGGTCGAGCACGGCGACGAAGGCGTCGAGGTCGCGCTCGTTGAACGCCCGGATGAACTCACGGACGGGGTCGGTCACGGCAACCCTCCCTGACGGTGTGGGGGCAAGCAGGTCGGCGGACGCAGGGAGGGAGACAAGGGGAGCGCACTGCAGTGCGTGACCCGCAGGCGACCGACCGAGGACGCCGAGATGCGCCGGCCCCACGCCCTCAGGCGCCGTGGCACTTCTTGTACTTCTTGCCCGACCCACACCAGCAGGGGTCGTTGCGGCCGATTTTGTCGTGCTCGTCCTTGACCACGGTCTCGACCACCTCGCTGCCGCCGTTGCTCGGTCCAGCCGCCTGCGCGGCGGCAACCTCGACCGCGCCGCCGGCGCCGGCGGCGGCGACCTGCTGCAGGGCCGAGGGCTGCGCCTCGAGCGTGCCGCCGGAGTAGTCGAGGTTGGCCGGCTCGGACTCGGGCGCGGTCGCCGGCAGCTGCTGGCCGGGTTCGATCTGGATCTCGGCGTGGAAGACGAGCTTGCTGAACTCCTCCCAGATCGAGTGCATCAGCTCCTCGAACATCGAGAAGCCTTCGTTTTTGTAGGCGACGAGGGGGTCGATCTGGGCGAAGCCGCGGAGGTGGATGCCTTCGCGCAGGTAGTCCATGTCGAAGAGGTGTTCGCGCCAGCGGTTGTCGATCACCTGCAGCAGGATCGAGCGCTCGAGGTAGCGCATCAGCTCGCCGCCGAGCTGCGTTTCGCGGTCGTCGTAGGCGCGCATCGCGTCTTCGTCGAGCTCGTCCTTGAGCTGCTCGCGGTCGACCGCCTCCGGCGCCAGCGACCCGACCTCGACGCCGACCGGCCAGATCTGACGCAGCTGCGTCTCCAGCTCCTCCATGTCCCACTCTTCGAGGATGTCGCCGGCGGTGTACTCGTCGACGAGCCGCTCGATCACGCCCTCGACTTCGTCGCGGGCGGTTTCGGAGATGTCGCGCCCTTCGAGGATCTCGCGGCGGTATTTGTAGACGACGCGCCGCTGCTCGTTCATCACGTCGTCGTACTCGAGCACGCGTTTGCGGATCAGGAAGTTCTGCTCCTCGACCTTCTTCTGGGCGTTCTCG
>CAZHLT010000108.1:0-4566 GCA_964533285.1 uncultured Conexibacteraceae bacterium
CTGCACGACTACGTCGCCGAGGTGCTGGGCGACAACGGGCGCACCAACGACTTCCGCCTGCTCGACTCCGAGCTCTACCTGACCGGCACCGACCTCGACACCTGCGAGCGGATCGTCTTCGTCGAGGACGACTGGCGCGACGTGCCGATCTCGAAAGCGGTGCAGTGCTCGACGGCGCTG
Organism: uncultured Conexibacteraceae bacterium; assembly: GCA_964533285.1. Taxonomy (GTDB): domain Bacteria; phylum Actinomycetota; class Thermoleophilia; order Solirubrobacterales; family 70-9; genus VAYN01. The sequence goes on from CAZHLT010000108.1 coordinate 181, forward strand.
CCGCTCGTCTACAAGCCGGTCGAGCTGAAGGGGCGGCAGATGGTCGACGGCGGCATCCGCTCGACCACCAACGTCGACATCGCGGTCGAGGCCGGTGCCAAGTTCATCGTTGTCGTCAACCCGCTGGTGCCGTTCGTCAACGACTTCGAGAAGACGATCCCGACCGTGTTCGGCACCCGCGTCCGCCGCGTCGCCGACATGGGCCTGCCGGCGATCGCCAACCAGACCTTCCGCCTGATCGCCCACGCCCGCCTGCACCAGGCGGTCGAGCAGTGGCAGGAGCGCTACCCGGGCGTCGACATCATCCTCGTCGAGCCCGAGCCGACCGACGAGCTGATGTTCGGGACGCCGATCATGGACTACTCGCGGCGGCTGAAGATCGCCCGCCACGGCTTCGAATCGGTGACCGCGACGCTGGCCAAGGACTACGAGCGCTACGAGGAGATCGCCGGCCGCCACGGGCTCGAGATCTCCGGCGACCGCGTCCGCCGCGTGGTCGAGACGGCGGAGGAGGAAGAGTCCGCCGAGCAGAGCGCCTGGCGCCGCGTCCTGACGCAGACGACCTCGGTCCTGCTGCGACAGAGCGGCCAGGCCTCCTGAGGCCCTCAGGCGGCCGCTGAGCGCCGCTCAGGCGGCGTACGGCTTCTGGCCGCTGAGTACCCCGCTCAGCAGCGTACAGTTCTGGCCGCTGAGCGCCCGCTCAGGCGGCGTACAGCTTCTCGATCTCGTCTTCGTGCTTCTGGGCGACGACGGCGCGCTTGACCTTCAGCGTCGGCGTCAGCTCGCCGCTCTCCTGCGAGAGGTCCTCGGGCAGGATCGTCACCTTCTTGACCTGCTCGACGCGGGCGTAGTTCTGGTTGACCTTCTCGACGTGGGCGATGATCGTGGCGTTGACGTCGGGGTTGGCGGCGAGCGCCGCCGGGTCGTCGGGGAGCCCGTGCTCCTGCGCCCATTTGGCGGCCTCCTCGGGGTCGAGCGTGACCAGGGCGACGAGGTAGGGCCGGCGGTCGCCGACCACCACGCACTGGGAGACCAGCGGGTGCTGCTTGATCTCGGCCTCGAGGTTGGCGGGGGTGATGTTCTTGCCCCCGGCGGTGATGATGATGTCCTTTTTGCGGCCGGTGATCTTGATGAAGCCCTCGCCGTCGACCTCGCCGATGTCGCCGGTGTGGAGCCAGCCGTCGACGATCGTCTCCGCCGTCGCCTCGGGGTTCTTGTGGTAGCCCTGGAAGACGTTGGGTCCCTTGACCAGGATCTCGCCGTCCTCGGCGATCCTCACCTCGCAGCCGGGGAACGGTTTGCCGATCGTGCCGACCTTGAAGTCGTCGGGGCGCGCGATCGTCGCCGCGGTCGAGGTCTCGGTCATCCCCCAACCCTCGAGCACGAGGACGCCGGCGGCGTCGAAGAAGCGCAGGATCTCGGGGTTGATCGGGGCGGCGCCGGAGACCGCCAGGCGCAGGTTGCCGCCGAACAGGTTGCGGATTTTCGAGAGGACTTTCTTGTCGGCGAAGGCGTACTCGCGGCTCAGCAGCCAGCTCGGCTTGCGGCCGGAGCGTTCGACCTCGCGCATCCGCTTGCCGACCTTGATCGACCAGTCGAAGATCGCTTTCTTGAGGCCCCCCTCTTTTTCCATGCCGCTGGTCGCGGCGGTGTAGATCTTCTCGAAGATGCGCGGCACCGAGGGGAAGTAGGACGGCTTCAGTTCTGCCAGATCGGGCAGGATCTTCAGCGGGTCGCGCTCCCAGTAGGCGATCGTCGTCCCCAGGTCGAAGCTGCCGAGCTGGATCAGCAGGGCGAAGGAGTGGGCCAGCGGCAGGTACAGGTAGCTGACGTCGCCGGGCTCGATGACGCTGGTCTCGTTGACCATGTCGAGCATCGCCCGGTAGTTGCCGTGGCTGATCACGCAGCCCTTGGGCGGGCCGGTCGTCCCCGAGGTGTAGATGAAGGTGCAGACGTCGGCCGGGGTGACCGAGCTGTAGCGCTGCTCCCAGAGCGCGGCGTCGGCGGCTTCGCCCCGGGCGGTCAGGTCGGCCATCGAGAGGGCGCCCGCGCCCTCGCCGACCATGAGGACGACGTGCTGCAGCTGCGGCAGCCGATCGCGGACCTCAGCGATCTTCGCCAGCTGCTCGGCGTCCTCGACGACGACGGCCTTGGCGTCGGAGTTCTCGAGCACGTAGCGGCACTCCTCCGGCGAGTTGGTCTGGTAGATCGGGACGACCGTGGCGCCGATGCCGAGCGCGGCGAAGTCGAAGTAGGTCCACTCGGGCCGGGTGTTGGCGAGGATCGCGACCCGGTCGCCCTTCTCGATGCCCAGCTCGACCAGGCCGAGGCCGAGCGGCCGCGAGATCTCCAGCACCTGCCGGAAGCTGCGGTCGACCCAGCTGTCGCCGTCCTTGTAGCGGACCGCCGGCTGGTCCCCGTAGCGCTCAGCCGCCAGCGGCAAGAGGTCCGCGAGCGTCTTCGAGTTGGTTCCCCTCCCCTCCATTTGGGGGGAGTCTAATCAGCGTTGCGCCGGAGAGGGGGAGCGACCGCTCTGGATCGCGGCGAGGTGGCGCAGCGAGGATTCGAACAGGGTCCGGTCGATCCGGCCGTGGAAGATCGGAACGCCCATCTCGACGCACTTCCCGATCACCTCCTGCCGTTTCATCTGTAGCTCGTCGGCGAGCTCGCTGGGCGTCAGGTGATTGGCCATCGAAGACCTCCCGAGTCGTTGAAAATCGGTAGCCCAGTCTTATCCCCCGAGCCGGACATGTCAACGGGGGCGCCCGCAAGTTGCGGCATCGCCGGCGAGCGCCGGTCGCGATAATGGGCGGTCGATGTCCGAAGCAGCGGTCAAGCCGATCCCCCGCCGCGGGCGCCTCTGGGTGGCGCTGGTCCTCGCCCTCGGCGCCGTCGCCCTCGGCTACGCGATCGTCGACATCTCGACCCAGAAGCCCGACAGCAGCATCGTCCACCTCGCCGGGATCTCCGAAGCGCAGGAGATCTTCGGCGGCATCCCCCAGGAAGGCGACCGCCTCGGCTCCGACGACGCACCGGTCTCGATCCAGGTCTTCAACGACATCCAGTGCTCGGACTGCCGCGAAGCCTTCCTCAGCACGATCCCGGCGCTGGTCGAAGAGTATGTGCGACCGGGCGACGTGAAGCTGCTCTACCGCCACTATTCGAACGCCGAAAACCCCGAGGAGCTGGGGTTCTACGGGGCCGAGGCGGCGGCCGAACAGGGCTACGGCTGGCAGTACGTCTACCTCTTCTTCCGCAACCAGGGCGAAGCCGAACGGGTCGGGATCGACCAGGACTTCCTCGACTCGGTCGCCGGCGGGATCGGGGTCGAGGAACTGAACGGGCCCGAATGGGAAGAGGCGATGGAAAAGGGCACCAAGCCCGACAGTGAGATCGACCGGCGCCTCGAAGGCTACGAGGAACTCGGCCGCAACCTCGGCATCCGCCTCGGCCAGGCACTGATCGTCAACGGCCCCGGCGGCACCCGGACGCTGCAGGACAGCCCGACGCTGGCCGAAGTCGAAGCGGCGATCGCCGAAGTCGAATAGGGGCGCCGCCGGCGCCCTCAGCGGCAGTCGGTGATGACCAGCGGGCAGACTTCGCAGGCCTCGCGGCCGACCTGGTCGTACCAGCGGCAGGAGGAGCGGATCGCGCAGTGGGGCAGCGTGCCGGGCTCGGCCAGCGCGACCGCCTCCGCCGAGGCCAGCACCTCGTCGATCACGCCGCAGCGGCCGTCGGCCCACTGCCGGCAGCCCTCTTCGACGCAGGCAGAGGCGAACCGGAACCGCTTTTCGGGAGAGCGCCCCTGGCGGGCGCGGGCGACGAACTCCTCGTCGATCCGCAGCGGCGGCGAGAGGTAGCCGACCCGGTCCTCGGCGTCGACCAGGCCGAGCAGGATCGCGCCGGGCTCGCAGGCGGCGCTGGGACAGGTGCGGGCGGTGTCGCTAGAGCCCGAACTCACGGGCGATCAGCTTCTCGGACTTGCCGCTGATCTCCACCGGGCTGATCCAGATGCCGAGCGTCTGCCCCTTGAAGATCGGGACGATCGAGGCGGCGACCCGGTCCTGGGCGAGGTGCCGGCCGCTGGCGGCGTCAAAGCCGGCGAGCCCGTCGAGCGCGGCGCGCTGGATCGAGGCCGCGATTCGCTGAGTGTCCTCGTCGGACAGCTCGATCCCGTCGAGAACCACCTTGAAAGTCGGCATCAGGCTCCTCCCGGACCACAGTTGACGATCCCTGAGTAGTCGCAGCGAACCCGCCTGTAGTCAAGTATGGAATTCCACACGCAGGGGGCGAGGCGCGACCCGGTCTCGTGGTTACTTTGTCCGTAGGGGTAGGGCAAAGGAACCCCGACTCGGTAAGGAGTGCGGGGGTGGATGTCTCGTGGTT
>CAZHLT010000109.1:0-7822 GCA_964533285.1 uncultured Conexibacteraceae bacterium
CGACCTGACCACCGCCAAGGACGTGATCGCCGGGCTCGGCGACGTCTCGCAGCAGGTCCGCACCGACGAGCAGATCGGCAAGGTCTCGATCATCGGCGCCGGGATGCGCTCGCACCCCGGGGTCGCCGCCAGGGTCTTCCAGGTGCTGGGCGAGCAGCGGATCAACATCGAGATGATCTCCACCTCGCCGATCAAGATCTCGTGCGTCATCGCCGCCGACCGCGTCCCCGACGCGGTCAACGCGCTCCACGCCGCGTTCGAGCTCGGCGAGGACGCAGTCAGGCCCGAGGACCCGACCGGCCCCGAACAGCGGCCGACGATCGCCGGCTGAGCGCCGCCCCGGAGGCGAACCGATGAGCGGCGACGGCTACAGGGTCGGGGTGCTCGGAGCGACCGGGCTGGTCGGGACGACGATCCTCGCCCTGCTCGCCGAGCGCGACTTCCCCGTCGCCGAGATGGTGCCGCTCGCCTCGGCCCGCTCGGCCGGCAAGGAGATCGAGTGGAACGGCGAAGCGCTGACCGTGCGCGAGGTCGGCGAGGACTCGATCCAGGGCCTCGACCTCGTGCTCTCCTCGGCCGGCGGCAAAGTCAGCGCCGAGTGGACTCCGAAGATCGTCGCCGCCGGCGCCGTCGTCGTCGACAACACCAGCTACTGGCGGATGCACGACGACGTGCCGCTGGTCGTCAGCGAGGTCAACCCCGAGGCGCTGGCCGGCCACAACGGGATCGTCGCCAACCCCAACTGCTCGACGATGCAGATGGTCGTCGCGTTGAAGCCGCTCTACGACGAGGCCGGGATCGAGCGCCTCGTCGTCTCCACCTACCAGGCGGTCTCCGGCACCGGCAAGGCGGCGATCGACGAGCTGCTCGAACAGTCGCACGCGATCCTCCACGACCAGCCGCCGAGCGTCTCGGTCTACCCGCACCAGATCGCCTTCAACGCGCTGGCGCAGGCCGGCAGCTTCGCCCCCGGCGACGACCACACCGACGAGGAGCGCAAGCTGATCAACGAGACGCGCAAGATCCTCGGCGACGACTCGATCCGGGTCTCCGCCACCTGCGTCCGCGTCCCGGTCGTCACCGGCCACTCCGAGGCGGTCAACGTCGAGACCCGCGAGCCGCTCTCGCCCGAGCGCGCCCGCGAGCTGCTGGCGGCGGCGCCCGGCGTCACCGTCGTCGACGACCCCGCCGCCTCGCGCTTCCCGATGGCGATCGAGGCGGCCGGCAGGGACGACGTCTTCGTCGGCAGGATCCGCCGCGACCCCGGCAACGAGCGCGCCCTCGACCTCTGGATCGTCGCCGACAACCTGCGCAAGGGGGCGGCGACCAACGCGGTCCAGATCGCCGAGCTCCTCGTCGAGCGCGGGTTGCTGTCGAGTTAGTCTCGGATAGCGAGAGGAACTCGACAGGCGGCGGCCACCGGGGGCGCCGGTAGGTTGCGGGCGTGGACATCGAGTTCGGTATGGCGCTGCTGTTGTTCGGGGGGCTGTTGGCCGGGGTCGCCGCCCTCTCCGGGCTGATGCGCGGCACCGTGCTCTCAGCCTCGGTGCTCTCGCTGGCGCTGGGGATCCTGATGGCGGCGACCGGCGTCGTCCATGTCGACGCCGGCGACGAGGCGATCGTCGAGCTGATCGAGCTGGCGCTCGTCCTCACCCTCTTCTCCGACGGCATGTTCGTTGAGCGCGAGCTGCTGCGCCGCCACTGGAGCCCGGTCGCGCGGGCGCTGGTGATCGCGATGCCGATCACGATGGTGCTGCTGGCGCTGGCCGGCAAGGGGCTGTTCCCGGAGCTGACCTGGGCGGAGGCCTTCCTGCTCGGCGCCGTGCTCTCGCCGACCGACCCGGTCGTCACCTCCGCCGTCGTCACCTCGCGCCTGGTCCCGGCCTCGGTCCGCCACACGCTCAACCTCGAGTCGGGGCTCAACGACGGCCTCGCCCTGCCCTTCGTCCTCTTCTTCCTCGTCCTCGCCGGCCCCGGCGGCGACCCCGGCGGCGAAGCGGCGAAGCTGGTCGGCCAGGCGGCGGTCGGCGGCCTGATCGGGGTCTCCCTCGGCGTCCTCGGCGGCCGCCTCCACCACCACCTGCCGGGCGGCGGCATCACCGCCCGCTACGAGGGGATCTACGCGGTCGGGTTCGCCCTGATCGCCTTCGGCCTCGCCGAAGTCACCTGGGGCAACGGGCTGATCGCCGCCTTCGTCTGCGGCATCGCGATGGCGGCCAGCGAGCGCGACGTGCCCGAGGGCTTCGTCGAGTTCGCCGAGAACACGAGCACGATCTTCCAGGTGCTGACCTTCTTCGTCTTCGGCGCCCTGATCGTCGCCACCGGCTTCCACCACAGCGTGCCGCCGCTGGTCCTCTTCGTCGTCTTCGCCCTGCTGGTGGCGCGGCCGGCGGCGGTCCTGCTCTCCTTCGTCCGCACCGGCATCCCCCGCTCGGAGAAGCTGTTCATGGCCTGGTTCGGGCCCAAGGGCGTCGCCTCGATGCTGTTCGCGCTGCTGGTCCTGAAATCGCAGGTCGAGGACAACGGCCTGATCTTCGACGTCGCCTCGATCGCGATCGTCGCCTCGATCGCCGCCCACGGCCTCACCGACACGGTCGGCGCCAAATGGCTGGCCGGGCGCTCGGCCCGGCGCTGAGTCGGTCGGCGGCGCCGCGCGGTCCGGCGCTGACTCAGTCGGCGGCGCCGCGCTCGGCGCCGCGCTCGGTTTCGAGCGGGATCTCGGCGATCTCGAACCCCCGCACCGGCGAGAGCAGCGCCTCCAGCGCCACCCCCGAGAGCGTCTCGTGCTCCAGCAGCGCCGCGGCGGTCTCCTGCACCACCGCCCAGTTTTCCCCCAGCACGAAGGTCGCCCGGGACTTCGCCTCCTCGACGATCCGCTCGGTCTCCTCGTCGATCACGTCGAGGGTGTGGGGGCCGACCGAGCCGAGGTCCTGCAGGGCGGCGCCGAGGAAGACCTCGCCGCCGGCCTCGCCGATCGTCACCGAGCCGAGCTTGGGGCTCATCCCGTAGGAGGTGACCATCCGCCGCGCCAGCTTGGTCGCCGCGTGCAGATCGTCGGAGGACCCGGTCGAGCCCTCGCCGAACTCCGCCCACTCCGCCGCGGTCCCCGAGAGGATCGCGACCAGCTGGCGCTCGAGGTCCGATTGGGCGTGCATCACCGCGTCGCGGTCGGTCAGCATGTGGGCGGCGGTGCCGAGCTGGCGCCCGCGGGCGACGATCGAGAGCTTCTGGGCGGAGACCGTCTGTCCGATCGAGCGGGTGGCGACGGCGTGTCCGGCCTCGTGGATCGCGATCGTCCAGCGCTCGGTCTCGGTCAGCACGTGGCTCTTCTTCGCCGGCCCGGCGACGACCCGGTCGATCGCCTCCTCGAGGGTCGGCTGGTCGATCTCCTCGCGCCCTTCGCGCACGGTGAGTAGCGCCGCCTCGTTGACCAGGTTGGCGAGCTCGGCGCCCGAGAAGCCGGGGCAGAGCTTGGCGATCTCCGAGAGGTCGACGCCGGCGGCGAAGGAGCGTCCCTTGGCGTGCAGCTCGAGGATTTCATAGCGCCCGTGCACGTCGGGCACGTCGACCACCACCTGGCGATCGAAGCGCCCGGGCCGCAGCAGGGCGGGGTCGAGGATGTCGGGGCGGTTGGTCGCCCCCATGACGACGATCCCCGCGTCACCGCCGAAGCCGTCCATCTCGACCAAGAGCTGGTTCAGGGTCTGCTCGCGCTCGTCGTTGCCCTGGCCGACGCCGGCGCCGCGCTTGCGCCCGGCGGCGTCGAGCTCGTCGATGAAGACGATCGCCGGCGCCATCTTGCGGGCTTTGGCGAAGAGGTCGCGGATCCGCGCCGCCCCGACCCCGACCAGCGACTCGACGAACTCCGCCCCGGAGGCCGAGAAGAAGGAGGCGTCGGCTTCCCCGGCGGTGGCCCGGGCCAGCAGCGTCTTGCCGGTCCCCGGCGGGCCGACCAGGAGCACCCCCTTGGGGGCGGCGGCCCCCAGCTGCAGGTATTTGGTCGGGTCGTCGAGGAAGTCGCGGATCTCGCGCAGCTCGGCCAGCGCTTCGCCCGCCCCGGCGACCGAGTCGAAGGTGATCGGCGCCTTCTCGCCCTTCTTGCGCCGCCTGCCCTTGCCGCCGAAGACGCTGAAGGCGCCGATCCCCCCGGCGGCGTCGCCGGTCTGGCGGATGAAGAAGGCGAACAGGCAGACCAAGATCAGGATCGGCAGGAGGAACTGGACCACCACCGTGCGTTCTGCCTTGCCCGACTGCGGGTCGACCGAGACCCGCGCCCCGCCCTCGGTCAGTTCGGAGACCAGCTGCTGGGTGGCGGCGTCCGACGCCGGGTAGTCGGCGTAGTAGGTGAGCCCCGCCTCGGTCACCAGGATCACCTGGTGGTCGTAGTCGAGCAGCGTCGCTTCGGTCGCCCTGCCGCTCTTGCCGATGTTGGTCACCGTCGAGAGCGGCACCTTGGTCCCCTCGCCCTCGGGACCGAGGGAGCCCAGCAGCGAGAAGAAGGCGATCAGGAGGCCCAGCGAGGCGACGAGCAGGAAGGTCGAGAGCTTGTCCTTGGCGAGCCGGCGCCGCAGCGCCGCGAGCAGCTCCTTGATCCTCTCCAGGGAGGGCGAGGGCTTCTTGGCGGATGCGAGACGAGGGTTGGACATGGCGCTTGCTCCGGGGAGGCGAGGGGCCACGATCTCCGTTTCGCGAGCGCGGGATGTGAACAGGTTGAGAAACGAAAAGAAACAGGATGCAAACACGAGGGCCGCCCAGCCGGACCTAGCCTGCGGCGCGATGAGCACCGAGCTCGAACCGCTCCTCGCCCCGGTTCCCTTCATGAGCCTCGAGCGCCACCATCGGCCGCTCGCCGACGGGCTCAAGCGCGCCTTCGGCGACGTCCTCGAGGACGGCGGCTTCGTCCTCGGCACCGAAGTCGGCCGCTTCGAGGAGGAGTTCGCCGCCTACTGCGGCGTCGAGCACTGCGTCGGCGTCAACTCCGGCACCGCCGCCCTCGCCCTCGCCCTGCGGGCCGCCGGCGTCGGCGCCGGCGACGAGGTCGTCGTCCCCGCCCACACGTTCATCGCCAGCGCCCTGGCGGTCGCCCACGCCGGCGCGACGCCGGTCTTCTGCGACATCGACCTCGCCACCGGCCTGATCGACCCCGCTTCGGCGGCGCAGGTGGTCGGGCCGCGGACGGCGGCGATCGTCGCCGTCCACCTCTACGGCCAGGTCTGCGACGTCGACGCGCTCGGGGCGCTGGCCTCGCGCCACGGCCTGCTGCTGATCGAGGACGCCGCCCAGGCCCACGGCGCCAGCTGGCGCGGCGCCCGCGCCGGCTCGCTCGGGGCCGCCGCCGGCTTCAGCTTCTACCCGAGCAAGAACCTCGGTGCGCTCGGCGACGGCGGCGCGATCTGCACCGACGACGCCGAGATCGCCGCCCGCGCCCGGCGCCTGCGAAACCTCGGCCAGGAGAGCAAGGGGGTCCACGTCGAAGCCGGGATGAACGAGCGCCTCGACGGGATCCAGGCGGCGGCGCTGCGCTTCAAGCTGGCCCACCTCGACGCCTGGAACGAGGCCCGCCGCCGCCTCGCCGCCGTCTACGCCGAGGCGCTGCCGGACGGCTGCGAGCGGCTGCGCACCGACCCCCGCGGCGAGTGCGTCTTCCACCTCTTCCCGGTGCGGGTCGGCGACCGCGACGCGGTCCGCGAGCGGCTCGCCCAGCGCGGCATCGGCTCCGGCGTCCACTACTGGCCCGCCGTCCACCGCCAGCCGCCGTTCGCCGAGTCGGCGCCGCGGCTGCCGCTCGCCAACGCCGAGCGCTGGAGCGAGGAAGAGCTCTCGCTGCCGATCTTCCCCGAGCTGACCGAAGCAGAGGTGCTGCAGGTTGCCGAGTCCCTCCAACACGCGATCGAGGTGAGGCGATGAACACGCAAGAGAGAAGCGACGCACCGCTCAGGTTCGGCCTGGTCGGCCTCGGCTACTGGGGCCCGAACCTGCTCCGGGTCCTCGCCGAGATGGAGGAGGCCGAGGTCAAGTGGCTCTGCGATCTCGACGAGCAGCGGCTCGACCGCTTCGGCCGCCGCTACCCGAGCTGCCGCAGGACGACCGAGTTCGACGACCTGCTGGACGACCCGGAGGTCGACGCGATCGTCATCGCGACGCCGGTCTTCACCCACCACGACCTCGCTTCGCGGGCGCTGCGGGCGGGCAAGCACACCTTCGTCGAGAAGCCGCTGGCCTCCTCCGGCGAGGAAGCCGAGCAGTTGATCCGGTTGGCCGAGGGCGCCGGGCGCAAGCTGATGTGCGGCCACACCTTCGTCTACAGCCCGCCGGTCCGCGCCGTCCGCTCGCTGCTCGCCGAGGGGGCGCTGGGGGAGATCTTCTTCATCTCCTCGAGCCGGGTGAACCTCGGCCTGCACCAGCCCGACGTCAGCGTCATCTGGGACCTCGGCCCGCACGACTTCTCGATCCTCCTGCACTGGCTGGAGGAGACGCCGAGCCGGGTCCGCGCCGTCGGCCGCGACTCGATCGTCCCCGGTATCCCCGACGTCGCCTTCGTCACCCTCACCTACGCCAGCGGCATCGTCGCCAACGTCGAGCTGAGCTGGCTGGCGCCGAGCAAGCTGCGCCGCACGGTCGTCGTCGGCAACCAGAAGATGGTCGTCTACGACGACGGCGCCCCCGAGCCGCTGCGGGTCTTCGACCACGGCGTCGTCTACAAGGACCCCGAGACCTTCGGCGAGTACCAGCTCTCCTACCGGACCGGCGACATCCTCGCCCCCAAGATCGACACCTGGGAGCCGCTGATGGAGGAGCTGCGCGACTTCATCGGCGGCATCCGCGACGGCCGCCCGACCGTCTCTGACGCCCGCCTTGCGCGCGACGTCGTCCGTCTCGTCGAGGCCGCCGACCGCTCGCTGGCAAACGGCGGCGAGGAGATCGAGATCGAGCCCGACGGCGGCCGCGACGAGGTCTTCCTGCGGACCCGCAAGCGGGCGCTGGTGGCGAGCTGAGGGTGGGGGCGCGGGCGGAGATCGGCGGCGGGCCGGCGCTCGGCGGGCGCCCGGCGCTGACGGCGCTGCCCGGCGGCCGCGGCGCCGAGCTGGTCGTCTCCCGCAGCCACAGCCTGCGCGACTCCGAGCTGCGCCGGCTGCTGCTGGTCGCCGACCTGGTCGGCCTCGGTACCGGCCTGGTGGCGGCGATGCTGCTGCTCGCCGAACGGCCGCCGGAGTTCTTCTGGGGGATCCTGACGCTGCCGTTGGCGGTCGTCGTCTTCAAGGCCTACGGCCTCTATGACCGCGACACCAAGCGGATCAGCCACGGCACCGTCGACGACCTGCCCTGGATCTTCCACGCGATGCTGCTGACGACGCTGCTGATGCTGGCGCTGTTCCAGCTGACGCCGCTGAGCAGCGTCCGCCTCGGCGACCTCGCCGCCTTCGCCCTCGTCGGCACCCTCGCGGTGATCGCGATGCGGGTCCTGATCCGCCATCTGGCGACGGCGCTGCTGGGGCCCGAACGGGTGCTGCTGGTCGGCGCCGGGGCGCAGGTCGAGACGCTGGCCCGCAAGCTCGCCGCCCACCCCGAGTACGCGATCGAGACGGTCGCCGTCGTCCCCGGCCTCGACGCGCTGGAGCTGGAGAGCGCGGTCGCCGCCGACGGCGTCGAGCGGGTCGTCGTCGCCCACGAGGACTACGGCGATCAGCAGCTCTTCGGCCTGCTCTGCCGCTGTCGCGAGCTCGGCGTCAAGCTCAGCGTCCTGCCGCAGCTGTTCGACGCGCTCGGGCCCTCGGTCGAGCTCGACGACGTCGAGGGGGTGACGGTGCTGGGGATCACGCCG
>CAZHLT010000110.1:0-2234 GCA_964533285.1 uncultured Conexibacteraceae bacterium
CGGCCGTCCCTCGGCCCGGCCCGCGTCCCTCGCCCCGGCGACCCCCGAACCCTCGCCCGCCCCCGCCCCGCCCTCGGCTCGCGCCGCAGGTCCCGCCCCCGTCCATCCACTCCGCCCCCGTGAACCTGATCGAGGACCTGATGGAACGGTCGCCGGCCTCGCGCCTCGGGATCGTCGCCATCGACGCGCGGGGGAACCGGCGCGACTGGCACTTCGGCGAACTCGTCGCCTGCTCGGCGGGTCTGTCCGGCGCCTTCTTCGCCCGCGGGGTGAGGCGCAGGGACGTGGTGATGATGCTGGTGGGGAACCGGATCGAGTGGGTGCTCTCGATGCTCGCCTGCTGGCGGATGGGCGCGGTCGCCCTGCCCTGCAACACGCAGCTACGCCCGCACGACGTCGAGCTCCGCGTCGCCGCCGCCCAACCCGCCCTCTGCGTCGGCGAGGAAGCGCTGCTGGAGCGCCTGCCGGCCGGGGTGCCGACGATGACGATGGCCGAGGTCGAATACGTGCTCGACGAGGACCGCCCGCAGGAGACGCCGGCCGCGGTCGAGGCGATGGGCGCCGAGGATCCGGCGCTGATCGTCTTCACCTCCGGCACCACCGGCGACCCCCGCGGCGTCGTCCACGGCTACCGCTACCTGCTCGGCCAGGAGATCCAGGCGACCCACTGGTTCGGCTCGCGGCCCGGCGAGCTGGCCTGGTGCACGACCGCGACCGGCTGGTCGAAGTCGGCCCGCAACGTCTTCCTCGCACCCTGGATCACCGGCGCCGCCGCCGTCATCCACGACGGCCGCTTCGACCCCGCCGAGCGGCTCGAGCTGGCCGAGGCGCTGGGTGTCAACGTCCTCTGCCAGGCGCCGACCGAGTACCGGATGCTGGCCCGCCGGGCGACGCTGCGGCCGCTGCCGGCGCTGCGGCGGATGGTCTCCGCCGGCGAGCCGCTCGACCCCGACACGATCGCCGCCTTCGCCGAGGTCACCGGCCTCGAGCCGGCCGACGGCTACGGCCAGACCGAGACCGGCCAGGTGACCGGGAACCTCGCCGGCGACGCGGTCCGCCAGGGCTCGATGGGCAAGGTCCTGCCCGGGATCGAGACCCGGATCGAGGAGGGCGAGCTGCAGCTGCGGCCCGCCTCCACCCCCACCTTCTTCGCCCACTACCTCGACGGCGAGCGCTTCGCGGGCGAGTGGTGGCAGACCGGCGACCTGGTCGAGGCCGACGCCGACGGCTACCTCTACTTCCGCGGCCGCAACGACGACATCATCGCCTCCTCCGGCTACCGGATCGGCCCGACCGAGGTCGAGGCGGCCCTGCTCTCCCACCCCGCCGTGGTCGAGGCGGCGGCGGTCGCCGCCGCCGACCCCGAGCGCGGCGCCGTCGTCCGCGCCGTCGTCGTCCTCCGCGACCGCGAGCCCGGCCCCGAGCTGGTCGCCGAGCTGCAGGAGCACTGCAAGCGCGAGACCGCCCCCTACAAGGCGCCGCGGATCATCGACTTCGCCGCCGAGCTGCCGAAGACGAGCACCGGCAAGATCAAGCGCGCCGAGCTGCGCGCGGGCTAGCTAAGCGCGGACCGCCAGGCCCTCGGCGGCGTCGACCGGGCGGCCGAGGTGGAAGCCCTGGGCCATGTCGACGCCGTAGTCGCGCAGCATCTCGGCGGTGGCGTCGTCCTGGACGAACTCGGCGATCGTCCGCTTGCCGAGGCCACGGGCGATCTGGACGATCGCCTTCACGGTCAGCTGGTCGGCGTCGTTGCGCGGCATGTCGCGGATGAACGAGCCGTCGATCTTGATCACGTCGAAGGGGATCGACTTGAGGTAGTTGAAGGGGCCGAAGCCGGCGCCGTAGTCGTCGATCGCGACTTCGCAGCCGAACTCGGTGAGGCGGTCGGCGAAGCCGGCGGCGGCGTCGTAGTCCTCGACCCGCGCCGTCTGGGTGATCTCGAAGGTGCAGCGCCCGGGGTCGGCGTCGCCTTCGTCGAGCCGGCGTTCGATGAAGTCGAGCACCGAGACGTCGGTCAGCGAGGCGCCGGAGAGGTTGACGTGGAGGGAGATCGGCTCCCCCTCCCGCTGCCGCTCGGCCATCAGCTCGAGGGCGCGGCCGACGACCCAGCGGTCGAGCTCCTGGACCATCCCGGTGCGCTCGGCGACGCCGATGAACTGCGACGCCGGCACCAGCTCGCCGTTTTCGCCGGCCATCCGCAGCAGTAGCTCCCAGCGGGCGACGCCGCCGGAGGC
>CAZHLT010000111.1:0-7225 GCA_964533285.1 uncultured Conexibacteraceae bacterium
TGGCCTGGGCGGTCCCGAACGGGCCCTGGTAGGAGCCGGCGGGACGCGTTTCGGCGGGCGGCGGGGCAACGGCCCGGCTGGGCGGTTTCGGCCCGGGGCCGCGGAAGTGGTGCTTGGGTGGCTTGTGCTTGTGGTGGAAGACGTAGCCCTGGACGCGCCAGTCGCCGTCGGCGGTCGGGACCCAGCGCCAGTGCTTGTCGTTCCAGGTGCGCTTGCGCCGGCGGTGGCGGCGGTGCTGCTGCTTCTGGGGGTTTTTCTGCTCGCTCGCTGTCGCCTGCGGGATCGCCATCGGCCGAACCTGGACGCCCTGACCCTGTTCGGTTCTCTCGGCGCCCGCCGCGAGCGCTTGAGGCTGCGGTCCCCGCCTGGACGGAAGGACCATGCCGGCTCCGCCGGCGCGGGCGGTCGCGGGCCCCGGCCAGTCGCCACAATGAGGGCATGGCGTACCTTGCCATCGCCGCCTCCTTCGGCCTCGCCACCGCGATCATCGGCCGGGCCAAGGGCAGCTCGTTCTGGATCTGGCTGCTGATCGGCACCGTGCTGCCGCCGTTCGGCCTGATCGCCGTCGTCCTCTACCGCGTCGAGAAGAACGAACCCGAACGCCAGTGCCCGCGCTGCGGCAAGGCGCTGAAGCTGTACGTCCAGGTCTGCCCGCGCTGCGGCGCCGACCTCTATCTGCCCGACCCGGCCGCGGTCCGCCATCCCGGCGTCGAATAGGCGGCCGGCCACCCCCGGGAGCGGCCGGCGAGCCTGGTTCCCCCTCTAGCCGTTCTTCGTGATCGAAGTCAGCGGGAAGGCATGTGCGGCCGTGGTCATCGTCATCGGGTCACCCCCTTTTTCCATGCGCTCGTGTTGATCCGCCGCCGCGCTCGCCGGGCGCTCGTTCCGGCAACGGCGCCCCAGCTCCCGGCGTGGTGGCGCGGCGGTCGGGGTGGAGACCTCAAGAATGCTGGAATTAGATCCAGTAATAGAGAATAGAGCTGTAAAAAACCCGCAGCGGGCGGGTTTGGCTGAACTACCTGCGAGCGCTCACAGGAACTCGACTATTGGAGAGGGTTGCCAACTGACCGCGATCCCCTTTGGACGCCGTGCGTCCGCGAGGAACCGCGGGCCGCCGCGCCGCCGCTCGGAGCCGGGCATGTCGGCAACAGGGGGCGGCGGCTTAGCGCAGCCAGGTGCGGACGATCGCGTTGGCGAAGCCGACGCCATAGCGGAATACCGCCGGCTTCTTCGAGTGGCCGTGGAGCCGCCGTTCAACCGTGATCGGGACCTCCTTGGCGGGGATCCCGCGCTTGATCGCCTCGATCATGAACTCGGAGGTGTGGAACTGCTCCTGGCGCAGGACCAGCTGCGGTAGTACCCGCGTGCGCACCGCCCGGTAGCCGTTGCTGCAGTCGGTCACGTGGGTGCGGGTGATGAAGGAGACGAGGCGGTTGAAGAAGACGATCCCGAGCTCGCGGGCGAAGTGGTTGCGGTCGGCCTGGCCGAGGACGCGCGAGCCGTGGGCGACGTCGACCTCGCCGCTCAGCACCGGGCCGACCAGCCGCTCCATCTCGTCGGGGCGGTGCTGGCCGTCGGCGTCGAGGGTGACGACGACCTCGGCGCCGGATGCGACCATCCGCCGGTAGCCGGTGCGCAGGGCGGCGCCGCCGCCGCGGTTGGTGACGTGGCGGGCGACCAGCGCCCCGTGCTCGGCGGCGACGTCGCCGGTGCCGTCGCGCGAGCCGTCGTCGACGACCAGGACCTCGATGCCGACGCCGCAGACCTCGCTCGGCATCTGCTCGAGCACGGTGCCGATGTTGTCGGCCTCGTTGTAGGCGGGGATCAGGACCGCGACCTTGCCGCGGAAGCGCTCCGGCAGCTTCGCCTGGCGGAACTCCTCCCAGGCCAGCCCCTCCAGCGCCGCCGCCAGCTGGCGCTGGTTGCGCGCGGTCTGCGCCAGCGCCCGCAGGATCAGGACGAAGAGGATGACGATCGCGAACACGGCGAGCCCGAGGATGCGGCCGCCGTTGCCCTTCTCGAAGGAGAAGGCGGAGAGCAGGCCGTTGACGATTTCGGTGCCGGCGACCAGGGCCAGGGCGAGGCCGCAGGCGAGCAGCAGCAGCACGTCGGCGTTGCGCAGCGAGTGGCGGCGGACGACGGCGTAGGCGACGAGGCAGGCGGCGAGCAGCAGCCCGGCGCCGCGCAGCGCCGTCAGTTCGGCGGGGAAGATGCCTGCTGTGAGGACCATCGGCGGCCAGAGGATAGGGCGGCGAGGGCCGAGCTCAGCGCCAGGGCGGCAAGCGGAAAGACCAGCGTCATCAGCACCTCGTTGCGCCGCGGCGCCGCCAGCGAGACGGCACCGACCACGGTGACGAGCGCGATCGGGGTGGCGAGGGCGACCAGCTCCCACCAGCGGCGGCGCGCTCCGAGCAGGACGAAGCCGGCCAGCCCGAGGGCGACGAGCAGGACCTGGACGACGCGGCCCGGGGTGGAGCCCATCGCTTCGCCGACGCCGCTGCTCCACATCCGCCCGACCTTGCGCGCGGTCATCGCCAGGTAGCCGAGCGGGTCTTCGCCGAGGTACTTGGAGAGGTTTTCCCTGCCGACCTTGCCCAGCGCCGAGTCGCGCGGCAGGTCGGGGTAGCTCCGCTTCCAGACCCGGTCGAAGAGCGCGGTCGGGTCGACTTCGTCGAGTGCTTCGGAGTCCGGCGCCAGGTGCCGGCCGGTCTGTTCTTCGTAGAGGATCGCCTTGACCCGCTGGTATTCGCCGTCGGCGGGGAGGAAGGTGCCGACGTAGAGCGCCTTGCCGCCGCCGGTCGAGATCGGCACCAGGCGGCCGAGGACGTCGGCGTTGCGGATCGTCCAGGGCACGATCACCGCGACCAGGGCGGCCGCCAGCAGCGCCGCCCCGGCGAGGCCCGGCCGCCAGCCGCGGCTCAGCCCGACCCGCAGCGCGGCGAGGACGACGAAGGCGGCGCCGACCAGCAGGTACTCGGGCCGGAACATCGCCGTCAGCCCGAACAGCAGGCCGGGCACCAGCCAGGCCCACCAGCGCCGCTGCTCCTCGCTCGCCCAGAGGAAGGCGAGGACCGCCGCCGGCAGGGTGAGGATCGCCGGCGGCTCGCTCATCAGCTCGCCGGTCGAGTGGATGAAGGGGGGGTAGACGGCCATTCCGAACGCCGCCAATAGGCCGGCCGCGTTTGCCGTCGGTATCGGCGGGTCGTCCGCTCCCGGATCGCCGGAGGGAGCTGTCCCACGGCGATCCTCTCCCGGATCGCCGGAGGGGGCCGCTCCGCGGTCCCGGGGGTCGGCGGCCAGGCGGCGGGCGAGGGCGAAGACGACGAGGATCGCGGCGACGCCGAGCAGCGCCTCGACGATCCGCGCCGTCCCTTCGCGGGCGCCGCCGGTGAGGTAGAAGGCCGCCGCGTAGAGCAGCGGCGCCCCCGGCGACCAGTCGCTCGAGTTGGTGAATTCGGGTCCACCGAAGCTGCCTTCCTCGTACAGCGCCTTGGCCAGGGCGTAGTAGGCGTGGGAGTCGTCGGCCGGGTTGGCGACCGGGTGGACGACGGCGACACCGCGCACCAGCAGCCCCAGCGCCGCGATCAGCGCCAGCGCGATCAGGGTCCGCCGCCCGAGGCGGTCGGGCAGCGCGCGGATCCGGTCGAGGGCGGCGTTCAAGGCCGGATCAGGCTATCCGCCGGGCCGGCTCGAGCCCGTCCCCGGCCAGTCGCCGTCCCTACGTGGTTTTCCCCCAGACGGGCGGCGAGATGGCACTGTGGCGCCCCGGCTGCGAATAGGCTGCGGCGGCCGCCGACCGCCCGAGCCAGGAGATGCCCGAGATGACCGCTTTGCCGCTTCGCCGCCTGCTGCCCGTCCTCCTCGTGGCGCTCGCCGCCCTCGCCCTCGCCGCCTCCGCCGCGGCCTCGACGATCGCGCTCGAGTGCGGCGGCAAGGGCAAGCACAACCGCGACAGCGCCGGCACCGTGCTCTGCGCGGCGAAGCCGGGCAAGGCGAGGACGATCGAGGGGGTGGTCCGCGACGACTCCAACAAGCCGGTCGCCGGCCCGGTCACGGTCAAGCTCAGCAAATGGACGCCGAAGGGCGGCTACTACTCGGTCGAAGAGTTCAAGACCGTCACCGTGCACGCCAACGCGGCCGGCAAGTTCAGCTACGCGGCGAAGACCGCGACCAAGCTGACGCTCGGCTTCGAAGCCGCCGGCGCCTTCGCCCAGGCCGAAGTCTCGCGCGAGCTCCAGGTCAAGGTGAAGAAGCTCGGCGGCGGCAAGGTGAAGCTGACCGTGAAGGGCGCCGGCAAGATCCCGCTGAAGCTCTACCTGCTCGACGAATCCGGCTACGAAATCCCGGGGACGAAGGGCAAGAAGGCCGACAAGGGTGGCAGCGCCGTCTTCGACGTCGGCAGCTTCCACGGCAAGGCCAGCTACTACGTCGACGCCGGCGAATACGGCGACCTCTTCTGGGAAACGCGCGGGCCGACCTTCCGCATCTGAGCCCAGCTCCAGACGGCGCCGACCCCGGCGCAGGCCGCCAGCAGCGGCAGCATCACCAGCACCCGCCGCGGCGAGGCGACCAGCAGGGCGCTGATCGCGGTGATCGAGCCGAAGACGGTGGCGATCACCAGCGCCTGCCAGCGCCGGCGCCAGAGCAGGACGCCGAGCCCGAGCAGGCCGAGCCCGAGCAGCGTCCAGTGCAGCGCCTCCCAAACCGGCTGCCGCATCACCTCGCGCGGCCCGTGCGACCAGATGCGGCCGATCTTCGTCGCGACGAAGCCGGCGTATTCGAGCGGCTCCTCGCTGAGGTCGTCCCAGAGCTGTTCGCGCCCCATCCGCGACAGCGCCCGGTCGCTTTCCATCCCCGGGTGGGTGTGCGCCGCCAGCCGCGCCAGGATCTGCTCCAGCCGCAGCCGCCGCGCCGCGTTCGGCCCGAACAGCTCCGGGTGTTCGGCGACGACCCCGGCCCCGACCCTTTCCGGGTCCCCGTCCGAGGGCAGGTAGGTCCCCGCGTAGAGCACCTGCCCACCGCCCGTCGACACCGGCACGAAGCGATCCAGCACCACCGCGTTCCGCAAGGTCCAGGGCAAGATCACGACGAGGACCCCCGCCAGCACCACTCCACCGCGCACCAGTCCGCTCCGCCATCCCGCCGATCGCCCCGCCCCCTTCGCCACGTGGCAGTCATTTCTCACTCTATGGAGGGAAAAGCTCTGCCACGTGGGGAGGGAGGCGAGGATCGCGAGGAGGACCGAGACGGCCAGGTACTCGGGGCGGACCAGGGTGAGGGCGCCGAGCAGCGCTCCGGCCAGGAGCCAGCGGGCGAGCGCGCCGCGCCCCGGCGCACCCACACCCGCGTCCCGTGCCCAGAACAGCGCCAGCACCGCGGCGCTCAGCAGCGTCGCCGCCAGCGGCTCGCTCATCAGCATCCCCCCGTACTCGAGAAACGCGGGATATACCGCTACGGCCAGCGCGCCGACCAGTCCCGCGACCACCGCCCCCCGATCGCCCACCTCACCTGACCGGGGTGGGCGATCGGGGGGCGCAGTCCCGCGCACCAGCCGCCTCCCGATCAGATACGTGAACAGGACCGCCAGGCTCGCCGCCAGCGCCAGCACCAGCCGCGCCAGCCGTTCGTGCGCGCCGCCCGTGACCTCGTACAGCCCGGCGACGAGCAGCGGCAGGCCCGGCGAGTAGTTGCTCGAGGGCTGCGTCGCGCCCGGCCCGACGGTGAAGCCTTCGCTGCGCTCGAGGTTCGCCGCGATCGCCGCGTAGGCCTGGGCGTCGTAGACCGGCGCCCGCCCGTCCCAGGCGTAGCCGAGCCGCAATCCCAGCCCCAGCAGGAGGATCGCCAGCAGGGCGGCGAGCCCGATCCGACCGCCGTTTCGCGCCGCCAGCCCACTTTCCATCGGCCGGATTCAACTATCCTGCCCGACTTATGCGAGTTCTGATCCTCGGCGGGGACGGCTACCTCGGGTGGCCGACGGCGCTCCGCTTCTCCGCCCGCGGCCACGAGGTCTCGGTCGTCGACAACTTCTCCCGCCGCCGCTGGCACGACGAACACGGCAGCGGCTCGCTGACCCCGATCGCCTCGCTCGACGAGCGCGTCGCCGCCTGGCACGAGGTCTCCGGCGAGCAGATCCGCCGCTACGTCGGCGCGATCGAGGACGGCGACTTCCTCGAAGAGGTCGTCGCCGAGACCAAGCCCGAGGCGGTTGTCCACTACGGCCAGCAGGCCTCGGCCCCGTTTTCGATGCTCTCGCGCGAGCGTGCGGTCGAAACCCAGCACGCCAACGTGATCGGCAACCTCAACCTGCTCTTCGCGATGCGCGACCACGTCCCCGACGCCCACCTGGTCAAGCTCGGGACGATGGGCGAGTACGGCCAGCCCAACATCGACATCGAGGAGGGCTACATCGAGATCGAGCACAAGGGGCGCCGCGACACGCTGCCGTTCCCGAAACTGCCCGGCTCGCTGTACCACTGCTCGAAGGTCCACGACTCGACCAACATCCACTTCGCCTGCCGCACCTGGGGCCTGCGCGCCACCGACCTCAACCAGGGCGTCGTCTACGGCGTCGAAACCGACGAGACCGGCCGCGACGAGCGCCTCATCACCCGCTTCGACTACGACGAGCTGTTCGGCACCGTGCTCAACCGCTTCTGCCTGCAGGCGGTGATCGGCCACCCGCTGACCGTCTACGGCGCCGGCCATCAGACCCGCGGCTTCCTCAACATCCGCGACACCCTCGCCTGCGTCGAACTGGCGGCCCTCAACCCGGCCGAGCGCGGCGAGTTCCGCGTCTTCAACCAGTTCACCGAGCAGTTCTCGGTCCTGCAGCTGGCCGAGCTGGTCAAGGAAGCCGGCGAGCACCTCGGCTACAGCGTCGAGATCCAGCACTACGAGAACCCGCGGGTCGAGAAGGAAGAGCACTACTACAACGCGATCCACACCAAGCTGTTCGACCTCGGCCTGCAGCCGACGCTGCTGGGCGAGGAGCTGGTGGAGTCGATGCTGCACGCGATCGAGCGCTACAAAGCGAACGCGATCGAGAGCGCGATCGACCCCCGCACCCGCTGGACCCCGGCCAAATCCCCCGCCGGCCAGGCCTAGCGCCGCTGCTAGCATCGCGGGTCCGATGAGAGCCGCCGACGCACTGATGGAGTCGCTCAAGGCCGAGGGCGTCAAGCACGTCTTCGGGATTCCCGGCGGCGCCAACCTGCCGATCTACGAC
>CAZHLT010000112.1:0-1102 GCA_964533285.1 uncultured Conexibacteraceae bacterium
CCGAAACGCCGACCCGAACGCCAGCAGATCATGCTGCGGCGCGGCCTCGCGCTCGGCATCGGCCTGGTCGTCCTGATCGTCATCGTGCTCGGCGTCAAGGGCTGCCTCGACGCGCGCGCCCAGCGGGCGCTGGAGGACTACGCGCGCAACGTCTCGCAGATCCTCAAAGAGACCGAACAGACCTCGAAGAAATTCTTCGGCAACCTCGAGGACCCGGGCACGCTCTCGGTCACCGACTTCACCAACGAGGTCGAAGCCGACAGCAGCGCGATGAGCAACTACGCCTCGCGGATCGACGACCTCAGCGCGCCGGGCGACGTCGGCAACGCGCAGAAGGCCCTGGAGCTGGTCTACGAGCTGCGGGCGAGCGGGATGTCGGTGATCGCGAACAAGATGAAAACCGCGCTCGGCGACGCCGGGGCCGAAAAGGCGCAGGCGGCGATCGCGCGGCAGATGCAATCGCTGCTCTCCAGCGACGTCCTCTACGAACAGGTGGTGCGACCGGAAATCAACGGTGTCCTCGAAAGCAACGGCATCGACGGCTCCGACGTCCCCAAGAGCACGATCGTCCCCGACGGGATCAAATGGCTGGAAGAAAGCTCGATCAGCTCGGCGCTCGGCGCGATCAGCGGCACCGGCGGCGAAGTCACCGCGGGCGTCCACGGGCTCGGCCTGATGGGAACCAGCGTCAACGGGACCGAACTGGTCGGCGGCGGCGAAGCGGTCGTCACCGCCGAAGAAGAATTCGTCGTCGAAGCCCAGGTCCAGAACCTGGGCGAATCGACCGAGAACGGGATCGACGTCGAAGTCATCGTCGACGGCAACGGCACCTCCTCGACGATCGACTCGATCGCGCCGGGCGAAATCGAAACCGCCTCGATCCCGGTGACCCCGGTGCCGAGCGGGACGGTGACGCTGGAAGTCAAGGTGGCGACGGTCCCGGGCGAGACCGTGAGCGAAAACAACGAAGCCACCTACACGGTCACGGTCGGTTAGATGGTTGGTTTCACGACCAGGCGCACCAGGGTGAACCGCCCCGCACCCAGCGCCGCGCTGCGTGCGCGGGGGTGGCAGTGCCCACCCCGCAAGGCGGCGCCCCGGG
>CAZHLT010000113.1:0-12879 GCA_964533285.1 uncultured Conexibacteraceae bacterium
CGCCGCCGGGCCGCCGGCCGGCACCGGCCCGGCTCAGCCGCGGACGAGGTAGCGCTTCAGCTCCCAGTCGGTGACCTGGGCGCGGGCCTGCTCGATCTCCCAGCGCCGGGTCGCCGCGTAGCGGCGGACGAACTCCTCGCCCAGGTACTCGTTGGCGACCTCGCTCTGTTCGAAGGCCGGCAGCGCCTCGTCGAGCGTCGCCGGCATCATGTTCAGGCTCTTGTCGGCGTAGGCGTCGCCGACGTAGGCCGGCGGCAGCTCGACTTCCTTCTCGATCCCGTAGAGACCGCCGGCCAGCATCCCGGCCAGGGTCAGGTAGATGTTGGCGTCGGCGCCGGCGACCCGGTGCTCGACCCGGCAGCTGTTCGGCTCGTGGGCGAGGACCCGCAGCGAGAGCGTCTTGTTGTCGCCGCCCCAGGTTTCGGTGGTGCCGGCGGCGGTGTAGTCGCCGTGGCGTTTGTAGGAGGGCGGCACCGGCATCCACAGCGGCGCGAACGGGAGCAGCGTCCGCAGCTGGCCGGCGACGAAGTGGCGCAGCAGGTCGGACATGTGGCCCTCGCGGTCGGCCTCGAAGAAGGCCGGCTCGCCGTCGCGCCAAACCGACTGGTGGACGTGCAGCGAGGAGCCGAAGTCCTCGGCGCTGAGCTTCGCCATGAAGGTCGCCGTCATCCCCTCCAGGGCGCACATCTCCTTCACCCCGTGTTTGAAGAGGAAGCCGAGGTCGGCCGCTTCCAGCGCCGCCGCGTGCGGGATGTTGATCTCGTACTGGCCCTGGGCGCCCTCCGGGTTCCAGGCCTCGACCGGCACCCGGATCCCGCGCAGCCCCTCGACGATCGGGCCGATCAGGTGTTCGTCGATCGTCGCCCGGGTGCCGCCGTAGGCCATCGGCCGCTGGAACAGCGGCGTCAGGTCGTGGAAGCCCTTCGCGATCGCCGACTCCTCGGTCTCGCGGAAGACGATGAACTCCAGCTCCGGCGCCATCCGCGGCTGCAGGCCGAGCTCCTCGTAGCGGTTCAGGACCCGGCGCAGGACCTGGCGCGGCGAGGACGCGTAGGCGCTGCCGTCGAGGTAGTAGTAGTCGCAGAGGACCATCGCGGTGCGCTCCAGCCAGGGGACGCGGCGCAGCGTCTCGAGGTCGGCGCGGGCCTCGACGTCGCCGAACCCGGTCTTCCAGTCGGGCCAGCCCTCGAACCCGTCCGGGGTCGGCTGCGGGTAGTCGTCGATGTCCATCGCCCACATGTACTCGGAGAACTCGACCCCCGGCACGCTCTTGGCGGCGAAGCGCTCGGCCGGCACCCGCTTGGCCCGGTACAGCCCGCTGAAGTCGCAGCCGCCGACGATCACGGTCGCGATCTCGCCGGAGCGGATCTGGTCCATCACGGCGGCGGCGTCGTCGGGCGAGGCGCTCCCGTTGCTGCGCGTGCGATCGGGTGCGATCGGGTCCTGGGACGTCATCTGTGGCTCTCTCCTGTCCAATCGTGGGTGGTGGTCCGCCCCTGCGCTAAGGACAATATGCCAATGGTCTAATGCTAGTCAAGCAACACATTGAGACCAGGCGGGGTGGCTCCATTGTCCTCGCTATCGGTGCCCTCGCATAGACTTCGAGCGATGTCAGCCGACGGTGGGGCAAGGGACCGGGAGGGCGCGGAACCGGAGCTCTTCCTGCAGCCGGTCGCCTCGAAGAACCCGTTCGAGGAAGCGTTCACGCAGCTGGCCCGCTCGATCCGGCTCGGCGCCGTCAGGGTCGGCGAGAAATTCCCCTCCGAGCGGGTGCTGAGCGAAAAGCTGAAGGTCAGCCGGACGACCGTGCGCGAGGCGATCCGCGGCCTCGAACAGTCCGGCTACATCACCACCCGCCGCGGCCGCTACGGCGGCACCTTCGTGCTCCGCGACGAGCCGCTGCTGCCGCAGCGCCGCAACGGCGGCGGCAAGATCGGGCCGGAGATCCTCGCCACGCTCGACTTCCGCACCGCGATCGAGCCCGGCGCGGTGGCGATGGCGGCGCGCAAGGCAGGGCCCGAACAGGTCGACCAGCTGCGGGCGCTGGAGGCCGAGCTGAAGGCCGGCGACCCCAGCACCTTCCTCCGCGACAACTGCCGCCTGCACATCCTCTTCGCCCAGATCGCCGACTGCGAGCCGCTGCTGGCGGCGGTGACGACGCTGGAGCTGGAGATCATGGACGCCTTCCTCGAAACGCCTGACCTCAACCCCTCCGAAGCGCGCTCCCACCCCCAGCACCACGAGATCATCGAGGCGATCGCCAAGGGCGACGCCGACGCCGCCCGCGAGGCGATGGAAGAGCACCTCGCCGGCACCGACCTGATCATGCGCGAGCTGGCGACCCCCAAGCGCCGCAAGCGCTGAGCGAGCGCTGTCGAGTTCCTCTCGCTATGCGAGAGGAACTCGACATTGGGTCCCTCCTAGAGCATCGTCGGGACGATGCCGCCGTCGACCGACCAGGCGGCGCCGGCGACGAACGAGGACTGCTCGGAGCAGAGGAAGGCGATCGCCGCCGCCACCTCCTCGTTGCTGCCGAGGCGGCCGATCGGCGCCTCGCGGCCGGCGTCGGCGATCACCTGCTCGCGGTCGGAGCCTTCGATCGCCGCCAGCTGATCGGCGATGCCCCCCTCCCCGGTCCACATCGGCGAGTCGATGACGCCAGGCAGGACGGCGTTGACGAGGACGCCGCGCGCGGCCCACTCGTCGGCGAACAGGCGCGAGAGGGAGAGCTGGCCGGCCTTGGCGACGCAGTAGGCCATGTCGAGCAGCGAGGGCTGCTTGCTGCCCATCGAGCAGACGTTGACGATGCGGCCGCCGCCGACCTCGACCATCCGCGGCGCCGCCAGCCGCATCAGCCGCATCGGCGCCATCACGTTGAGCTGCAGCTGCATCAGCCAGTACTCGTCGGCCAGGTCCTCGGGGCGGGTGATGCGGATCACGCCGGCGTTGTTGACGAGGCCGTCGAGGCGGCCGAAGCGCTCGAGGCAGGCGTTGACGATCCGCTGCGGCGCCTCCGGCGCGGTCACGTCGAGCGCCAGCGCCACCGTCTCCCCGGCGCACGCCTCGGCGTTGCGCTCGAGCTCCTCGGCGCCGCGGGCGACGAGGACGACGCCGGCGCCTTCGGCGCTCAGCAGCCGCGCCGTCGCCGCCCCGATCCCTTTGCTGGCGCCGGTGACGATGATCGCTTTCCCACCCAGATTCAGGTCCATTCCCTCTCCCCGATCGCGGCCAATATAGTTATTGGTCTGAGCATAATTCATTTGATCCGGGACGAGGAGGAGCGATGCGATTCGAGGGCAAGACGGCGGTGGTGACCGGTGCGGGCGGCGGCGTCGGCGAGGAGATCGCCGCCTCGCTGCTGCGCGAGGGGGCGAGCGTCGTCGCGCTCGACCTGAAGCCGCGGCCGGCCGGGCTCGGCGAGGGCTGCGAGTACGTCGAGGTCGACATCACCGGCGCCGGCGTCGCCGAGGAGGCGGTCGACCGCGCCTCCCGCAACGGCGCCCTCGACCTGCTCGTCAACGCCGCCGGCGTCGGCTGGTTCGGCCGCGACCGCTCCAGCGTCGACATCTCCGACGAGATCTGGAACCGGGTGTTGGAGATCAACCTCAACGCGCCGATGCGCTTCGCCCGCGCCGCGGTGCCGGCGATGCGCCGCGCCGGCGGCGGCGCCATGGTCCACATCGCCAGCGTCGCCGGCCTGCGCGGAATGGACGAGCCGATGGACGCCTACCAGGTCTCCAAGGCCGGCCTGATCAGCCTCTCGCGCGGCCTCGCCGTCCATCTGGCGCCGGAGGGCATCCGCTCCAACACCGTCTGCCCGGGCGCGATCGAGACGCCGATGGTCGCCGAGATCTACGCCGAGGACCCCGACCGCCGCCAGCGGATGGCCGACCGCACCCCCCTGCGCCGCCTCGGCCGCCCGGCCGACATCGCCGCCGCCACCCTGCACCTGCTCTCCGCCGAGGCCGACTTCGTCACCGGCATCGACTACGTCGCCGACGGCGGCTGGTTCGCGGTCCTGCGCTGATCATCTCGACCCCGGCTTCCCCACCGCCTCCTGACCCCACCCCAACCCCGCGTGGCCAACCCCGCGTGGCAGTGCTTTTCCGTCATATGCACGGAAAAGCACTGCCACGCGGGTCAGCAGGCGCGCTCGGGGAGGGGCTCGGCGGGGCCGACCGGCAGCTGCGCGCGGCGGCGGCGGCGGGCCAGCAGCAGCGCCGGCACCATCGCCGCGACCAGCGCCGCCAGCGCCCAGGCGAAGGTCGAGGCAAAGGCTTCGGCCAGCGGCGTCGCCAGCGCCTCGCGGCGGGCGTCGCCGCGGCCGGTGCCCGCGGCGACGCCGCCGCCCCCGGCGACGCGCGGCAGCGCGGCCGCGAGGACGACGGAGAGCACGGCGGCCCCGATCGAGGCGCCGGCCTGGTCGAGGATGTTCATCGCCGTGCTGGTGCGGGCGATCGCCCGCTCGGGGACCGAGTTCATCGCCGCGTTGATCGCCGGCATGAAGGCGATCCCCATGCCGAACCCGATCAGGGCGTTGAAGGCGCAGAGCAGCGCCAGCGAGGTCGTCGCGGTCAGCAGCGTGAACGGCAGCGTGCCGACGATCAGCAGCGGGATGCCGGCGGCGGGCAGCCAGAAGGGCCCGTACCGGTCCGAGAGCCAGCCGGCGATCGGCATCGCCACCATCGCCCCCGCCCCCTGCGGCGCCACCAGCAGGCCCGATTCCAGCGCCGAGGTGCCGCGGGCGACCTGGAAGTAGACGGGGGCGAGCAGCAGCACGCCGAACAGCGCCGCGCCCAGCAGCAGCACCGTCGCCGCCGCCGCTCCGGCGCGGGTGTGGACGAAGGTCTTGACGTCGATCAGCGGCACCGGCGAGCGCCAGCTGTGGACGCAGAAGAGCACGATCAGGAGCAGCCCGGCGAGGATCGGCAGCCAGGTGCGGAGGGCGCCGAAGCCGTGCGCCGGCGACTCGGCGAAGCCGAAGATCATCAGCGTCAGGCCCGGCGAGAGCAGGACCATCCCCAGCCAGTCGAGCTTGTGGGCGGGCTGCGGGCGATCGCGGTCGAGGACGAGCTGGGCCAGCGCCATCGCCAGCAGCCCGATCGGCAGGTTGATCATGAAGACCGCCCGCCAGGAGACGCTGTCGACCAGCCAGCCGCCGAGGATCGGCCCGAAGACCGGCGCCGCCAACAGCGGCACGCCGAGGATCCCCATCACCCGGCCGCGCCGGTGCGGGCCGGCCTGCTTGGTGACGATCGTGGTGATCACCGGCAGGACCATGCCGCCGCCGAGGCCCTGGAGGACGCGGAAGGCGATCAGCGAGCCGAGGCTCCAGGCCAGCGCGCAGAGGACCGAGCCGACGGTGAAGGCGGCGACGGCGCCGATGTAGATGCGCTTCATCCCGTAGCGGTCGCTGGCCCAGCCGGTGACCGGGATCACCGCGGCCAGAGCCAGCGTGTAGGCGGTCACGACCCACTGGATCGTCGAGAACGGCGCCTCGAATTCAGCCGTCAGCCGGTCGAGGGCGACGTTGACGACGGTCATGTCGAGGATCGACATGACGCCGCCGATGATCACCACCGAGCAGACGATCAGCGTCCGCCGGTCGAGCGGATGGGGGTGCTGGGAGCGCTGGCCGAAGAGCATCACGGGACCTCGTGAGATACCTAGTACGTTGTACGTCTAAAGCTTAGGGGTACACTGTACTGGATGGCCTCGGAGGCGTCGGCCGACGACGCGAAGATGATCTGGCTGCGCGAGGAGCCCTCGGCGCGCAGCCCCGCCCACAGCCGCCAGGCGATCGCCGCGGCGGCGCTGGAGCTGGCCGACGAAGAGGGCTTCGAGGCGGTCTCGATGCGGCGCTTGGCGCAGAAGCTGGGCGCCGGCACGATGACCCTCTACCACTACATCCGCAACAAGGAAGAGCTGGTGACGCTGATGGCCGACGCCGTCGTCGCCGAGACCCTGGTCCCCGACGACGAGCTCGCCGTCGACGACTGGCGCGAGGCGATGCGGCAGATCGCGACCCGCACCCGCGACGCCTTCCGCCGCCACCGCTGGGCGCTCGACCGGCTCGACTACGCCCACCCCGGGCCCAACGGCATGCGCAGCTTCGAGCAGTCGCTGCGCGCCTGCTCGGGCCTCGACATCCCGGTCGAGGAGCGCTTCGAACTGGTCACCTTCGTCAACGACTTCGTCTACGGCTTCGCCCTCCGCGAAGCGCAGGAGATCGAGGAGCAGGAGCGCGGCTGGGAACCGGAAGTGCTCGAGTTCCTCCAGCTGCAGCTCGACAGCGAGGAGTTCCCCGAGTTCCGCCAGCTGCTCGGCGACGACATCGGCGCCGGCTTCGAGCGGGCCGGCGAGCTGTTCCTCGGCGAGGGCCGTTTCGAGCGCGGCCTCGAGCGCCTGCTCGACGGGATCCAGGCCGGCCTCGAGGGCGGCCGGCGACGGCGCAAGCGCTAGCCGGGCTCGCCGGCGCCCGTCAGCCCGAGCTCCTCGGCGCGCCGTTCGAGCGCGGCGATGACGAAGGCGAGGTGCTCGTCGAAGTCCTCGCCCAGCTCCTCGGCGCCGAGCCGCATGTCCTCGCGGCTGACCGCGGCGGCGAAGCTCGGCTGCTTCATCTTCTTCTTCACTGACTTCGGCGTCATCCCGGCGATCCCGGTCGGCCGCACCAGGGCGACGGCGGCGAGGAACCCGGTCAGCTCGTCGACCGCGAACAGCGTCCGCGAGAGCCGCGACTCGCGCGGCACGCCGAGGTAGGGCGCGTGGCCGGCGACGGCGTCGATCAGCTCCGCCGGGTAGCCGCGCTGCTCGAACAGCTCCAGCGCCAGCCGCGGGTGGCCGGTCTCCAGATCGGGATGGCGCTCGTAGTCGAGGTCGTGGAGGATCCCGGTCGCCGCCCACAGCTCCTCGTCCTCGCCGTACTTGCGCGCGTACGCCCGCATCGCCGCTTCGACCCCGAGCACGTGGCGGCGCAGCGACTCCGACTCGGTCCACTCGCAGAACAGCTCCCAGGCTTCGTCGCGGGTCGGAGCGGCCACGCGGCGCAGCCTACCCAGCCGGCCGCTCAGCCGGCGGCGATCTCCTCGCCGGCGGCGGCGAGGACGTCGCGCATCGCGACGACGACCTCGTCGAGGACCGCCTCGTCGGCGATCAGCGGCGGCGCGATCATCAGGACCGGGTCGCCGCGGTCGTCGGCGCGGGCGATCAGGCCGTGCTCGAGCAGCAGGCGGGGGACGATCTCCTTGACCAGGGCCGTGACCTGGTCGGGCTCGAAGCGGCCCTCGCCGCCGTCGGGCGTCATCTCGGCGGCGAAGAAGAAGCCGTCGCCGCGGACGTCGCCGACGATCGGCAGCGGCAGCACCTCCTCCTCGAGCCGCCGCCGCAGGTAGGGCTCGCGCGCCCGCACGTTCTCGAGCACGCCGTCGCGCTCGAAGATCTCGATGTTCTTCAGCGCGATCGCCGCCGCCAGCGGGTGGCCGCCGAAGGTGACGCCGTGCAGCAGGGTGACGCCGGGCCGGCGCAGCGCCTCGACCACCTTCTCGCCGGCCAGGGCGGCGCCCATCGGCGCGTAGGCCGAGGTCAGCCCCTTGGCGATCGTGATCAGGTCGGGTCGGCCGCCGTAGCGCTCGACCGCGAACCACTCGCCGAGCCGGCCGCAGCCGGAGATCACCTCGTCGGCATGGAGCAGGATGCCGTGGCGGTCGCAGATCTCGCGCAGGCCCGCCCAGTAGCCGGGCGGCGGCACCAGGCAACCGCCGGCGTTCTGGATCGGCTCGGCGATCACGACCGCGACCTCGTCGGCGCCCTCCTCCGCGATCGCCGCCTCCAGCTCCGCCAGCAGCGCCGCGGTCAGCGCCTCGCCCTGCAGCTCGGAGCGGAACGGGTTGGTGTTGGCGACGTGGCGGGTCGGGATCGCCGGCTCGCCGAACTGCTCCTTGAAGCGCGGCACGCCGGTGAACGAGAGCGCCCCCAGGGTCACCCCGTGGTAGGCGATGTCGCGGGCGATCGCCTTGCGCCGCTGCGGTTCGCCGTTGGCGACGTGGTACTGGCGGGCCAGCTTCCAGGCGGCCTCGACCGCCTCCGAGCCGCCGCTGGTGAAGAAGACGCCCTCGATCCCGGGCGGGGCCAGATCGACCAGCCGGGTGGCCAGCTCCAGCGCCGGCGGGTGCGCGGTCCCCCAGTTGGTGTTGAAGGGCAGCTCGGTCAGCTGCGCCGCCACCGTCGCCGCCATCTCCTCGCCGTAGCTGTAGCCGATCTGCGAGCAGAAGAGGCTGGAGAGGCCGTCGACGTAGCGGCGGCCATGGCTGTCGAAGACATGCGAGCCCTCGGCCCGCTCCAGCACCAGCAGCTCCTTGCCGCCGTCGCCGTAGGCGCCGTTCGGCGTGAAATGGAGCAGCAGGTTCTCGGGGGCGGCGGCCACCGCCTGCAATCTTGCGCGCCCGGCGCCGCCTCCGCAATGGCCGATCCGGCGAGCGAAGGCGAGAATTTGCGACAAACCGTCAGGGGTTTGGGCCGCCGCCGGTGGGGGATGATGGATGGATGACCAAGACGACGACTCCCCTTGACCGCGACCGCATCGCCAAGCTGACCGCGCGCGAGGCGCTGGCCCTCGACCAGCGCACCCAGGCCTCGAAGGAGCTCTACGAGCGCGCCCGGGCCTCACTCAGCGGCGGCGTCGCCTCCTCCTACCAGTCGCGCGACCCCTGGCCGCTCTACCTCGAGCGCGGCAAGGGACCGAAGGTCTGGGACGTCGACGGCCACGAGCTCTACGACTTCCACAACGGCTTCGGCTCGATGGTCCAGGGCCACGCCCACCCGGCGATCGGCCGCGCTGTCTCCACCCGGTATGACTCCGGCACCCACTTCGCCGCCCCGACCGAGGACGCGGTCGTCGTCGGCGAGGAGCTCGCCCGCCGCTTCCGGCTGCCGAAATGGCGCTACACCAACTCCGGCTCGGAGTCGACGATGGACGCGATCCGGATCGCCCGCGCCTTCACCGGCCGCGACGACATCCTCAAGATCTTCGGCTCCTACCACGGCCACCACGACGCGGTGATGGTCTCGATCGGCGTCGAGTACGACCGCATCGGCCCGCGCGAGGCGCCCTTCTCGCTCGCCTACGGCGGCGGCATCCCCGGCGCGACCGTCGAGCTGACCCACGCCGTCCACTTCAACGACGCCGAGGCGATGGAGGCGCGGATCGTCGCCCTCGACGAGGAAGGCCGCAAGCCCGCCTGCGTGATCATGGAGGCGGCGATGATGAACCTCGGCGTCGTCCTGCCGGAGCCGGGCTACCTCGAGGCGGTGCGCGAGATCACCGCCCGCCACGGCGTCGTCCTGATCTTCGACGAGGTCAAGACCGGGATCTGCATCGCCGCCGGCGGCGCGGTCGAGAAGTGGGGCGTCGAGCCCGACATGGTCACCCTCGCCAAGGCGCTCGGCGGCGGCCTGCCGACCGGCGCGATCGGGATGAGCGAGGAGATCGCGGCGATCGTCGAGGACGGCACCGTCTACCAGGTCGGCACCTACAACGGCAACCCGCTCGGCATGGCGGCGGCCCGCGCCAACCTGCTCGAGGTGATGACGCCGGCGGCCTACCAGCACCTCGACGCGCTCAACGACCGCATCCTCGCCGGCTGCGACGAGGTCATCGCCGAGTACGAGCTGCCCGGCTACACGGTCGGCGTCGGCTCCAAGGGCTGCGTCACCTTCTCCCCCGTCAAGGTCACCGACTACGCGACCTTCAAAGAGAACCAGGACGCCGAGCTCTCCGAGCTGGCCTGGCTCTTCAACCTCAACCGGGACATCTTCATGACCCCCGGCCGCGAGGAGGAGTGGACGCTCTCGGTCAGCCACACCGGCGAGGCCGTCGACACCTTCGTCGAAGCCTTCCGCGAACTAGCCCGCAACCTACGCGCCTAAACCCCGGTTCGCTGAGCACTTGAGGGGGCTATGACCCCCCGAAGTGCTCAGCGAGGATCGCGACCGGGCTCAGGGGAGACGTCCGCGCGGGCGCCGCGGGCGGCGCTGCCGGCGAGCTTCGCGTACTTGGCCAGCGCCCCGCTCGCGTAGCGCGGGGTGCGGGCGGGCAGCGCCGCCAGCCGCGCCGCGATCTCCTCCGGCTCGACCTCGAGCTCGATCCGCCCCGCCTCGACGTCGATCGAGATCATGTCGCCGTCGCGCACCGCGGCGATCGGGCCGCCCACCGCCGCCTCCGGCGAGACGTGGCCGATCGCCATGCCGCGGGTGCCGCCGCCGAAGCGGCCGTCGGTGACGACGGCGACGTCGTCGCGGAAGCCGGCGCCGAACAGAGCCCCGGTCAGCGCCGTCATCTCCGGCATCCCGGGACCGCCGACCGGCCCCTCGTAACGCAGCACGACGGTGTCGCCGGCGGCGATCCGACCGGCCTTGACCGCCTCGAAGGCGGCCGCCTCCTCGTCGAAGACGCGGGCCGGGCCGCGGTGGCCGTAGCGGGCCTCGTTGGCGATCTTCGTCACCGCGCCTTCCGGCGCCAGGCTGCCCCAGAGGACGGCGTAGCCGCCGCGCGGCTTGACCGGGTCCGAGGCCGGGCGCAGGATTTCGCCGTCGGGCGCGGCGCCGGCGTGGGCCTCGATCGCCTCGCCCAGGCGCGGCCCGTAGATCGTCCCCGCCTCGCCGTCGATCAGCCCCGCCGCCAGCAGCTCGCGCAGGACGCTGGGGACGCCGCCGATCGCGTGCAGGTCCTCGGCCATGAAGCGCCCGACCGGCCGCAGCTCGGCCAGCTGCGGCGTGCGACGGCTGACCCGGTCGATGTCGGCGAGGCCGAACTCGACCCCCGCCTCGGCGGCAAGGGCGGGGATGTGGAGGCAGGCGTTGGTCGAGCCGCCGAGCGCGGCGGCGGTCGCCACCGCGTTTTCGAACGAGGCCCTGGTCAGCACCCGGGAGGCGCGCAGGCCGGCGCCGTGGGCGGCGATCAGCGCCTCGGTCGCGCGGCGGTTGATCTCGACCCGGTCGCGATCGTCGGCCGGCGGCGTCGTCATCCCCAGCACGGTCAGCCCCAGCGACTCGGCGACGCTGGCCATCGTGTTGGCCGAGAACATGCCGGCGCAGGTGCCGACGCCGGGACAGGCGGCGCGCTCGACCTCGTCGAGCTCGGCGTCGCCGATCAGGTCGGCGGCGCGGGCGCCGATCGCCTCGTAGACGTCCTGCAGCGAGATCTTGCGCCCGTGCAGGTTGCCCGGCCGCAGCGAGCCGGCGTAGGCGAAGACTCCGGGCAGGTCGAGCCGGATCAGCGCCATCATCATCCCCGGGATCGTCTTGTCGCAGCCGGCGAGCAGGAAGAGCGCGTCGAAGCGCTCGGCGTGGGCGACCAGCTCGACCGAGTCGGCGATCAGGTCGCGCGAGATCAGCGACGCCCGCATCCCCTCGTGTCCCATCGCGATCCCGTCGGAGACCGAGATCGTGTCGAACTCGAGCGCGACCAGCCCGAGCCCCTCCAGCGCCTGCGCGGCCTGCCGCCGCAGCACGTCGAGACCGGCGTTGCAGGGCGTCACCCGGTTCCAGGTGGCGGCGACCCCGACCTGCGGCTTGAGGAAGTCCTCGTCGCCGTAGCCGAGCGCCCGCAGCATCGCCCGCGGCGCGGCGCCGCGCCAGCCGTCGTAGAGCTCGGCGCTGCGCGCCCGGCCGTTGGCGAGGGCGATCTCGGCCGCCTCCCCACCGCTTTGGTCTGATGGCATGCCGTAAGCCTAGCACACGTCGCCACGCACGGCATGCCATACGACGGCATCCATTGATAGGGTTACCGCGATGGGCGCCGTATCGACTTCGGGACAGGGTGAGCGCCACTCGTTCTCGGCGCTGCCGCGCGAGCCGACGCTCTCCGACAAGGTCGTCAGCTCGATCACCGAGTCGATCGTCTCCGGCCGCCTCGCCCCCGGCCAGCGGCTGCAGTCCGAGCGCGAGCTGGCCGACCAGTTCGGGGTCTCGCGGACGGTGATCCGCGAGGCGATCCGCTCGCTCGTCGCCCTCGGCCTGGTCGTCTCCAAATCGGGCCGCGGCGCCCAGGTGGCGACGATCGGCCCCGACGCGGTGAGCCGCTCGATGAGCCTCTTCCTGCGCGGCAGCGCCACCGTCGACTACCGCAGCGTGCACGAGGTGCGGACGACGCTGGAGACCGAGATCGCCGCCCTCGCCGCCGACCGCGCCGCGGCCGAGGACCTGCGCGACCTCAACGCGATCCTCGACGAGATGGCGAAGGCCGGCGAGGACCCCAAGCGGGTCGCCCAGCTCGACGGCGACTTCCACCGCGGCCTCGCCAAGGCGACCGACAACGACCTCTTCGTCGTCCTCCTCAGCTCGATCGAAGACGTCCTGCTCGAGATCCGCAGCGAGGCGCTGGAGGCGCCGGGGATGATCGAGTACGCGATCAACGCCCACCGCCAGATCCTCGAGCGGATCGAAGCCCACGATCCCGACGGCGCCCGTCGGGCGATGCAGCAGCACCTCGACCAGAGCGAGAGCGCCTGGTCGGAGGCCGCCGGCGGCGAGGGCGAGTCGGACGCCGAGGCGAAAGCCTCTTAGGGCGCTATTCGGGCGACCGAGGACGCCGCCCCGCGCCGTGTCCGCCGCCGCCGGGCGCGCGCGGGTTTCGCCAATCCCTCTCAGTCGCCGATCCGCAGCATCACCTTCGGCGCCGGCCGCGCCGGGTCGGCGAGCGCCGCCAGAGCCGCCGCCGCCTCGCCCAGCTCGTGCTCGGCGCCGATCAGCGCCGCCGCGTCGACCCGGCCGGCAGCCAGCTCGGCCAACATCGGCCCGAACAGGCCGGGCCCGTTGAGGACGCCGGTCACGGTCGCGTCCTTGAGCACGACCTGGTTGAGGTCGAAGCCGTCGACCGGGCCG
>CAZHLT010000114.1:0-3593 GCA_964533285.1 uncultured Conexibacteraceae bacterium
GGCCGGCGGAGCCGCCGCCGCCAGCGCCAGCGCCGCGGCGACCGCGGCGCTCGCCGCCCTCCCCGCCGCCCCCCCTTGGCGTGGGCGCGGAAGCGGACCTGGACCCTGCCCTCGAGCCTGGCCCGCCCCTTGTGCCGGAAGCTGACCCGGGCCAGCGCGTAGACGCCTTCGCGGGTGCGGGTGAAGCGGCGCAGGCGAGCCGGCAGCTTCAGCGCAACGACAACGCGGCCGGCGCCGCGGGCGCGGGTCTTCGAGCTCGCCAGCCGCCTGGCGCTGACGGCGCCGCCCGGTTCGGGCGCGACGCTCGCCCGCACCCGACCGGCCGCCGGGACGAGCACGACGAGCTTCACCCCACCGCCGGGAAGCGAGAAGGCGCTGACCCGGAGCTTCCACGGCAGCCGCCGCCTCGCCCGCGGCGAGACGGGTTCAGGCTGCGCCGCGTTCGGCAGGCGCGCCGCTTCCTTGGCCTGCACGACGAAGGCGTCGCTGGCTTCGTTGCTGTCTTCGCCGACCAGGTTCGAGGCGGTCGAGGCGAAGGCGATCAGGCCGGTCGCGGAGATGCTCGGCGACCGCGCCCCCTCGCCACCGACGGAGGCCGCCACCTGGCCGTTGAGGCGTTCGGCGAAGGCCCCGGCCGAGGCTTCGGTGGCGCCGCCGATTCCGTGCGTCGCCCGCTGCATCGCGCCGCTGGCGAGGTCGATCATGTAGAGCTCGACCAGGCCCGGGCTCGAGGGCGGCGCGCTGATCAGGTTCGGCGGCGCCAGGGGGAACCGCTGGCGGGCGGTGGCGAAGACGAGGCGCTGGCCGTCGGGGGCGAGCGCGAGGTCGAAGACGTGCCCGGTCAGCGGCACGTAGCGTTCGACGTTGATCGTCCCCGAGGGGTCGGTCGGGTCGACCACGGTGGCCGCGGTCAGCTGCCGCACCGCCTGCGCCCTGGTCAGGCCCGGCCGCATGTCAACGAGGAAGAGGTCGGTCGCTTCCCGCGGGTTGCCTACCAGGGCGACGGTGAGGCCGTCGGCGCTGAGCGCCGGCACCCCGGTGACACCGCCCGCCCCGAGCCAGCCCTGGATCGCGTTGACGGTCGTGTTCTTGTCGACCAGCCCGGTCGCCGGAAACGATCCGTCGGCGCCGCCGACGATCCGCCGCGTCGGCGCTTCGGGCCCGGCGGCGATGCGCCGCCAGAGCGGCTCGTCGTAGCCGAAGGCGCTCGCTTCGGCGTTCGCCACCGCCGCCGCTTCGGCCGGGGTCAGGGCGACCTGCCGGGCGAGGTTGGTCGAGACCCAGGCGACCGTGCTCCCGTCGCCGCTGATCGCGGCACCGCGCAGCGGGGCGACGGCTTCGGTGGAGACCAGCGTCCCGCCCTGGACCGGGTCGCTCGTCATCGTCCCGTCGAGCGGGTCGCGTTCGGCGCTGACCAGGGTCGTCGTGTCGGCGGCGAGGTCGCGGACCAGCACCTGGCCGGCCGGCATCGCCCCCACCCCGCCGCCGGCGTCGGCCGGCGCCGTCGTGTAGAAGGCGACCCTGCTGCCGTCGGCGCTGAGCGCGACGCGGCCGGACGCTTCGGCGCCGCCGGCGCCGCTGTAGGCGAGACCGCAGCCGGTGGCGAGCTCGGGGTCGCAGCCGTCGCGGGCGGAGGCGAGCTCGTAGCGCGGCGGCGAGTAGCTGAGGTCGGCGACGTAGACGTCGGGGCTCGAGCCGGAGTCGTTGAGCGGGTCGAGCGGCGCCCGGCTGGTGAAGGCGACGAAGCGACCGTCGGCGGAGAGCGAGGGCCGGGTCGAGCGCACGGCGGCCGCCGCTTCGTAGGCGTTGACCACCGCGACCGGGACCAGGGACCCGGTCTCGAGGTTGCGCTCGAAGACGCCTTCGCGGCCGCCGATGCTGGCCTGGAAGGCGACGAAGCGGCCGTCGACGGAGACCGCCGGCGCTTCCGCCGTGTCGGCGGGCTGGGCGGCGGCGGAGGAAATCATCTGGATCGGGCCGAAGTCGGCGGCGGCCGGGGCCGCGGCCGCCAGCAGCCCGACCAGCGCCAGCAGCGTCCCGATCCCGAGCGGGCGCGGGCTCATAGGGCAACCTCTCCCCTCGGGGAGAGATCTCTCTCCCAAGTTGGAAAGTCAGAGAGGGAGACGCCTGGCCGCAGGCCAGGCCCCAGATCAGACTGACCCGCGCATAGAGCTGACCACCGCCGAGAGAGCGCCTTGCGCGCTTGCCCCGTAGAGGGCCCTCGTGAGACCAGCGCCTCTCGGCGGTGTGAGGCACCCAGAGCGGCAACAGAGCGTTGCGCCGTAGAGCGCCTGCCTATGAGCTCCCGCCACGGTACCTCCCGGTCGGCCCCTTTGAAAGCGACCTCAAAAGAGGAGGAGGACCGATGGCTGCAATCAGCGGGATCGACTGGGCGTCTGAGCACCACGACGTGCACGTCGCCGACGAAGACGGGACGGTGTTGGCGCGGCGCCGCTTCGCCCATACCGAGGAGGGGATCGGCGCCCTGGTCGAGCTGCTGGTCTCCAACCGGGTCGAGCTGGTCGCGATCGAGCGCCCTGACGGCCTTCTGGTCGGCAGGCTTCTGGCCGCGGGCCTTGCGGTGATGGCCGTCCACCCCAACCAGCTGGCCGCCGCTCGCGAGCGCTTCCGCGCGGCTGCCGGCAAGTCCGACCGCTTCGACGCGATGGTGCTCTGCGAGCTGGCCCGCACCGACGCCCACCGCTTCCGGGTGCTGGCGGCGCTGGGCGATGAGACGCTGGCGCTGCGGGAGCTGGTCAGGGCGCGCGAGGACCTGGTCGGGACCAGGGTGGCGCTCGCCAACCAGCTGCGCGGCCAGCTGGAGGCCTCCTGGCCCGGGGCCGCCAAGATCTTCGCCGCGGTCGACTCGCCGATCGCGCTCGCCTTCTTGGCGCGCTACCCGAGCCCCAGCGAGGCTCGCCGTCTCGGCCCGGGGCGGCTTGCGAGCTTCCTCGCCCGCCACTCCTACTGCGGGCGACGCAGCCCCACCGAGCTCCTGGGCAGGCTGCGCAGCGCTCCCGTCGCAGCCCTCGGCGAGGCCGAGGCGGAGGCGCGGCGCACCGCCGTCGCCGGCCTGGTGGCGGTGCTCGAGAAGCTCGTCGCCGAGATCCGTCGTCTGGAGAGCGAGATCGCCGGCGCCGTGCGTGCCCACCCCGACGGGGAGATCTTTCTCTCCTTCTTTCGCGACCCCAAGAGCGTCATCACCGCCGCCGGCCTTCTGGCCGAGATCGGCGACAACCGCTCCCGCTACCGCGACGCCGAGTCCCTCGCCGCCGACGGTGGCGTGGCGCCGGTCGCCGTCGAGTCGGGCAAGCGCCGGCACGCCAGCTTCCGCTGGGCCTGCGACAAGCGATTGCGCTCTCACCTCGGCGTCCTCGCCGACTCGACTCGCCATTGGCACCCGTGGGCCGGCGAGGTCTACGCGGGAGCGCGGGCACGGGGACAGGACCACCCCCACGCGATCCGCACCCTCGGGCGCGCGTGGACGCGGGTGCTCTGGCGCTGCTGGCAGGACGGGGTGCCCTATGACCCCGCTCTTCACGGCAACTTGCGGCGCCTCGAAACGACGGGGGGTTGACACAGGGCGTCTCACG
>CAZHLT010000115.1:0-4003 GCA_964533285.1 uncultured Conexibacteraceae bacterium
CGCCCTTTTTTCCCGGTGTCCGCGGGCATCGCTTCCGCCGCCGCTTTCTGGGCGGGGTCCATGTCCTCGACGAGCTCGATCCCCGACTTCTCGAGGTGGCCGTAGAGGTCCTCGACGTCGGACTCGTCGAGATCCACCTCGGAGACCGCCGAAGCGACGTCGCCGAAGGTCAGCACGCCAAGCTGCTGACCGCGATTGATGAGGTTTTTAACCTCCTCCAACTCCTGAAGCTCTGCTACCAGCATCCGTGTTTACTCGTTTCCCTCGCGCTCGATGTTTAGTCCTGGACGATTAAATGCCGTGGCGGGCATAAAGTCGCGCCGAACGATGAAAAAGCGGACCAACGACCCGGTCCGCGAAAGTAAGGCTTGCACTTCATTTTGCCCGATGGGGCGGGCGTCAAACTCGTCAAACGCCTGTTCGCATGGTAGTCGCTTCAGTTTGTAAAGTCAATGCCCGATTCCAGCCCCCACCCGGCGTCCTGGCTGCGTGCCTTCTGGCAGCGCGCCTACCGCGAGAACGTCACCGGGCTGGCCGCGATGGTCGCCTACAACCTGATGCTGGCGGTCTTCCCGTTCGCCCTGCTGGTGCTCTTCGTCTTCGGCCAGGTGCTGCGGATCGGCGGCGTCGAGGAAGGCGTCCTCAATGACCTGCAGCGGCTCTTCCCCAACGTCGAGCAGCAGACGCTGACCGACGTCCTCAACCGGATCCAGGACAACTCGGCGACGATCGGGATCGCCGCCTTCTTCGGCTCGCTCTGGATCGGCGCCTCCTTCTGGGGGGCGATGGACACCGCCTTCTGCCGCATCTACCACGTCGAGTGCCGCGGCTGGGTCGAGCAGAAGCGGTTCTCCTTCGCGATGCTCGGCGTCGTCCTCCTCTTCATCGCCGCCAGCATCTTCGCGCCGGCGGTCGAGAGCGCGGTCGTCTCCAGCACCGACAAACTGCCGTTCGGCCTCTCCGACATCCGCGCCCTCGACACGATCCTGCTGCTCGCGGCGGCGCTGCTCGTCACCTTCCTGGTCTGCGGCGTGATCTTCTGGGCGGTGCCGAAAGGCCACATGCCCTGGCGCGCGGTCTGGCCCGGGGCGCTGTTCGTCACCGTCGCCGCCGGCCTCGCCAACTGGCTCTTCCCGATCTACCTGGCCAACGTCTCCAGCCTCACCCGCTTCGGCTCGACCCTCGGCTTCATCCTCATCGCGCTGCTCTGGTTTTACGTCCTCAGCCTGGCCCTGATGGTCGGCGGGGTCGTCAACTCGCTGCGCTACGAGGTCCACGACACGGGCCAGCTGCCCTACCGGCGACCGCGCTCGCCGTGCGCTGACTGCGGCGGAAATTCCGCTGCGCAGAGCGAATCGCCGCGCGGAATGAAACAATCGAATTGATGCAAAAACAGTCGAGTTCTGAGAGCGGGTGCAAGGTCCTCGAGCCAACGCTCCCGATCGACGTCGGCTCCCGCTCGCAACGACAGCGCATCGTCGAGGCGATGCTCTCCAGCTGCGCCGAGAAGACGTACGCGGCGACCACGATCAGCGACATCGTCGGCCGCGCCAGCATCTCGCGCACGACCTTCTACAAGCACTTCCCCGACAAGCGCGCCTGCTTTGACGCCACCTTCGAGTTCTGCCTCGACCAGCTGCGGGCGGTGGCCAACGACTCGATCTCGACCGCCGACTCGCCGCCGGAGGCGGTGCGCAAGGGCAGCGCCGCGCTGCTGGAAACGCTCGCCGCGCGCCCGGCCCTGGCCCAGCTGCTGGCGGCGGAGGCGATCGCGGTCGATCCGGTGACGCCGCTGCGCTTCCGCGCTGTCCTCGTCCCGGCGCTGGAAGGCCTCTGGCGGGGGCAGCTGCCGCCGCGCCCCGAGACCGATCCCGGCCTCGCCTCCGGCCGCGCCCAGCTGCTGATCTTCAGCCGGGTCGCCGCCGGCCGCACCGACCTGCTGCCGCAGCTGCACCCGGAGATGGTCTACTTGGCGCTGGCCCCGTTCGTCGGCCACGAGGAAGCGGTGCGGCAGTCGCGCCTTGCCGGCGACGACATGCACGGAGAGCCGGTGGCCCCGGGATGAGCGACGGCGGCGAAGACCTGCGTCAGTGGCGTCTGCCGCGGGGCCGTCACGGCCTGCCGCGCGAGATCATCGTCCGCTCCCAGCGTGAGCGCCTGCTGGCGGCGGTGGTGCGGGTGATCGCCGACAAGGGCTACGAGGCGACGACGGTGGCCGACATCCTCACCGTCGCCGGGGTCGGGCGCGAGAGCTTCTACGAACTGTTCGACGACAAACTCGCCTGCATGCGGACGGCGCACGCGCTGCTCGTCGACGACCTCGAAGCGCGGGTGCGGGTCGCCTACGAGGCTCCCGGCCCGTGGGTCGACCGGGTCAGCGCCGGGCTCGCCGCGGCGCTGGAGTGGTTCGCCGCCGACCCCGACGTCGGCCGCTTCATCCTCGTCGAGATGAGCGCGGTCGGGCCGCTCGCGCGCGAGCGCTTCTTCAACGACTTCACACGCTTCGTCCACCTGCTCGACGCCGGCGTCGAGACGGCCGGCCGCGCGCCCGACATGCCGCAGGCCTCGAGCCTCGCCGTCAGCGGCACGATGACCCGCGTCTACGAGGCGATCGTCAGCAACCGCACCGCCGAGCTGCCGAGCCTGCTGCCGGAACTGACCTTCGAGATGCTGGTCCCCTTCGTCGGCGAAGACACCGCCCGCGCCGAGCGGACGCGGGTCGCCGCGCGCGCCGGCTGAGGACCGTCAGCCGGCGGCCAGCGCCGAGTGCAGGCCGCTGCTCACGCCGGGGGCGACCTCGCCGCCCAGCGCCAGCTGCTCGGCGCGGCCGCCGCCGACCGCCGCGAACCAGGTCTCGATCGAGCCCGTCGCGAAGTCGTCGGCTGTCGGCCCGCCGCCGGCCTCGCAGGCGACGACGCGACCGCCCTCGACGGTCACCCTGACCCCGGTCTGCTCGCGCGCGTCGGCCGGATCGCCTTCGACCTCGAGCCGACAGCAGCCGTTGGCCGCCCGCGGCAACCCGACCAGGGGCAGGGCCAGCAGGAAGGCGGCCTCGATGTCCTCGCGGCTGATCGGCGCCGCCCGCTCGCGCATGTGCAGCCGCTCG
Organism: uncultured Conexibacteraceae bacterium; assembly: GCA_964533285.1. Lineage (GTDB taxonomy): Bacteria > Actinomycetota > Thermoleophilia > Solirubrobacterales > 70-9 > VAYN01. The sequence continues at coordinate 3,107 of CAZHLT010000115.1, forward strand.
CAGCGACCGGCGGCGGCCAGCGGCGCGACCCCGCGCCGGGCCCAGTCGGTGACCGTGTAGGGGGTGCCGACGCCGTCGCTCTTGCAGGCCTGGATCAGGCCCGCCATCCGCATGCTCGCCAGGCGCCGCTCGAGCGCCGGGTAGCTGAAGTCGGCGATGCCGCGATCGAGCTCGGTCAGCGACCTCGGGCCCTCGCCGAAGCCGCGCATCATCATCGACCCCCAGCCGTCGACGAAGGCTTTGACGATGCCGCGGGCGCTGCCGCTCTCGAGCGAGACCGGGCCGCCGGGGGCCTGGTCGAGCCAGGCTTCGAGCCGAGCGGCGACCTCGAGCATCTCCCGGCCCATCGGCGTCAGCGCGTTCTCCACCGCGTAGGGCATCTGCGCGGTCGGGCGTTTCTCGATCGCGCCGATCTCAGCCAGGCTGGCGAGGTGCCCGCGCAGCGTCGTCTGCGCCGGCAGGTCGGTGGCGCGGCGCAGCTCGGCGAGCCGCATCGGCCGTTCGCTGAGCGCCCTCAGGATCTGGTAGTTGAGCGGCGTCGCCAGCACCGTGAGGACGCGCAGGCCCGGTCCCGTCGGGCTCTCGGCGTCGAGCCGCTGCTCCCCCGCGACCCGGGAACCCTCGCCGTTCGAAGCATCTCCGATCCGAGCCACCATTTCCCCTCCAACCGGCCAGACCCTATCAAGAGTCTTATATTGGAACAGAATGGTTTCACATACGAACGACGACGTCTCCCTTGATCACCCACGGCTGCGACCAGATCGCGAAGCACAACTTGATCTCCCCCTGCGAGGCGGCGCGGGTCGGCGCCTGGCAAGAACGCAGGGAGGAGACGAGGGGAGCGCACTCCAGGGCGTGACCCGACGGCGACCGACCGAGGACGCCGCCAGGCGCCGA
>CAZHLT010000116.1:0-19291 GCA_964533285.1 uncultured Conexibacteraceae bacterium
CGCGGCGCGGCCGTCTCGACGGCGCGGCCCAGGCCCGCGGCTTCAGCGTCCCCGCAGCCGCCTGGGGGACGCTGGCGACGCTGGGGCTGCTGGGGACCGGGGTCGCGCTGGAGGCCGGCGGCGGCCCCGCCCTGCGGCGGCGGCTGGGGAGGTGGGCGCGGTGATCGAGGAGATCCTCTTCGACGTCTCCGAAGCGCTGCGGGTCCCGGTCCTGATCCTCGCCCTGCTGGCGCTGGCGGTCGTCGTCGTCGAAGCCGGCTCGCTGCTGGTCGAGGTGCGGCGGCGGCGCCACCGCAGCCTGCTCGGGCTCGAGCGGGCGGTCGAGGAGTGCCGCGGCCGGCTCGCCGCCGGGCTGGGGGTCGAGGCGCTCGGCGCCCTCCTCCCCTTCGCCTGGAACCGGCAGATGGAGGACGCCTTCGACGGCATCGTCGAGCAGTGCGCGCGCCCCAACGCCGAGGCGCGGATCGCCAAGCGGCTGGCCGAGTACGACTACCTCAGCCTGCGCCGCCTCGAGCGGACCCGGATCCTCGTCCGCATGGGTCCGGCGCTGGGCCTGATGGGGACGCTGATCCCCCTCTCACCCGCCCTCGCTGGCCTCGCCGACGGTGACGTCACCACGCTCAGCGAAAACCTCCGCGTCGCCTTCAGCGTCACCGTCGCCGGCCTCCTTGTCGGCGCCTTCGCCTTCGCGATCTCGCTCGTCCGCGACCGCCTCTACGCCCAGGACTACTCCGACGTCGAGTACGTCGCCGCCGCGCTCACCGCGCCGCCGAGCAACGGCCACCCGGTCCCCCACAGCCACTGGGCGGTGGCGCCGTGAAGGTCACCGCGCGGGCCCGTTCCCGCGACGACCGCGCCGGCGACCCGCTCGACGGCCTCGTCAACCTCTTCGACCTCGGCATCGTCCTCTCGGTCGCCTTCCTCCTCGCCGCCCTCTCCTCGCTCGACCTCACCTCGGCCCTGACCGGCAAGGCCGAAAGCGAGCAGCGCCGCACCCGCGCCGCCGACGCCGTCGTCAAGCAGCGCGACCAACAGGTCAAGCGGGTCGAGATCAAGCCCGGCGAGAAGGTCGTCGGCCGCGGCAAGCCGATCGGCACCGTCTACCAGCTCGCCGACGGCCGCACGATCATCGTCAGGGAGCGACCCGAAGCCGGGTCCGGTCCCTGACCCAGGCGACGAACTCCGCCTCCGAGACCTCACGCGCCGCCAGCGCCTCAATCGTTCCTGCGATCTCCTCGACGTCGCCGGGCCGCGGCCACTCGATTCCGTCGCGCTCCAGCATCTCCCGCATGCACTCGTAGCCGACCCGCTTGTTGCCATCCGGGAACGGGTGATTGCGAATGATCCGCGAGCAGCAGATCGCCGCCCGCTCGACCGGGTCGGGGTAGAAGTCGATGCCAGCGAAGGTGGCGAAGGGAGCCGCGAGCGCCGACTCGGCGGGGCCGAGCAGCACCATCCGCGCCAAGCGCTCCGCGGGCGTTGAAAGTACGGCCTCGGCGATCAGCAGCAGGTCAGCGAGCGTGACGCGATCTGACATGTTGACATCACGGTATAGAAATTTTCAATGTCAAGACGACAAATATGGCGTAATCTGTTCCAACATTGGATTCCGATTCGGCAATGCCAGGTCCGCTTGGTGGTGTCACTCGCGGAAGGAGCACCCACTCTCAATGGCAACCAAGGCAATGAGTCTCCGCCTCTCCGAGGAGAAGGCCGCCGAGCTTGCGGCGATCGCGCGGGCCGACGACGTGCCGGTCTCCGAGGCGGTTCGCGAAGCGATCGACAACCACATCGCGGCGCGGCGCGCCGACAAGGACTTCCAGAAGCGCCTGAAAAAGCGACTGGAAGAGGACCGCGCGGTCCTCGAACGGCTGGCGGAATAGGCGCCTGTCGGCTCGCCAGCGCGGACGGATCTGCAGCCGGGCCGGCTTCTCAGAACCGGGCTACCCGAGCAGGGCGATGACCTGGCGGACGGCCGTCTCGAGGTCGGCGTCGGGGACCAGCTCCGGCGCCGGCGGCGCCTCGTAGGGGGCGCCGACCCCGGTCAGGTCGGTGATCTCGCCGGCCCGGGCCTTGGCGTAGAGGCCCTTCGGGTCGCGTTCTTCGCAGATCTCGAGCGGGGTGTCGACGTGGACCTCGTGGAAGGGGATCCCGGCCTCCTCGTGGATCGCCCGCACCCGGTCGCGGTCGGCCCGGTAGGGGCTGACGAGGGAGACGATCGCGACGTTGCCGGCTTCGGCCAGGACCTTTGCCACCTCGCCGGTGCGGCGCACGTTCTCGGCCCGGTCCTCAGGGCTGAAGCCGAGGTTCGAGTTGAGGCCGTGGCGCAGGTTGTCGCCGTCGAGCATGAAGGCGGGGCGGCCGCCGGAGACGAGGCTGTGCTCGACCGCGGTCGCGATCGTCGACTTGCCCGAGCCCGAAAGCCCGGTCATCCAGATCGTCGCGCCGCCGCTGCCGAGCGCCTCCCAGCGCTCCTCGCGCGCGAGCTTGCTTGGGTGGAAGGTGATGTTCTCAGCGACGATCTCGCCGGTCGGCGCCTCGCCGGTGGCGGAGATGATCATCCCGGCGGCGACGGTCAGGTTGGTCGCCGGGTCGACGAGGATGAAGCTGCCGGTGTTGCGGTTGAGCCGGTACTCGTCGAAGAAGAGCGGCGAGTTGGCCCGGATCGAGATCCGGCCGATGTCGTTGACCTCGAGCGTCTCCGCCTCGAGGTCGCGGTGCAGGGTGTCGACGTCGAGCTGGTAGCGCAGCGCCTCGACCTCGGCCGGCACCCAGCGCGTCGTGTGCTTGAGCATGTAGGGGGCGCCGGTCCGCAGCGAGCTGGTCTCGTCGAACCAGCAGACCATCGCCTCGAAGCGGCGGTTGGCGGTCGGCTGGTTGGTCGGGCGGCAGATCATGTCGCCGCGCGAGACGTCGATCTCGTCCTCCAGCAGCAGCGTCGCCGCCATCGGCGGAAAGGCCTGCTCGACCGCGCCGTTCGGGGTGTCGATCTGGGCGATCTTCGATTTGCGCCGCGAGGGCAGGACGATCACTTCGTCGCCCTGCTTGAAGATGCCGCCGGAGACGGTGCCGGCGAAGCCGCGGTAGTCGCGGTGCTCGGAGGACTGCGGCCGGATCACGTACTGGACCGGGAAGCGGTTGTCGACCAGGTTGCGGTCGGAGGCGATGTGGACGTCCTCGAGGTGGGAGAGCAGCGGCTGGCCGTTGAACCAGGGCATGTTCTGCGAGCGCTCGACGACGTTGTCGCCCTCGAGGGCCGAGATCGGGACGAAGCCGAGGTCGGTGATGTCGAGCTTGGCGGCAAAGGCGGTGAACTCCTCGTGGATCTCGTCGAAGACCGCCTGCTCGAAGTCGACCAGGTCCATTTTGTTGACGCAGAGGACGAGGTGCGGCACCCGCAGCAGCGAGGAGAGCAGGGCGTGGCGGCGGGTCTGTTCGAGCACGCCTTTGCGGGCGTCGACCAGCAGCAGCGCCAGGTTGGCGGTCGAGGCGCCGGTGACCATGTTGCGCGTGTACTGGATGTGACCGGGGGTGTCGGCGATCACGAACTTGCGCTTCGGCGTCGCGAAGTAGCGGTGGGCGACGTCGATCGTGATCCCCTGCTCGCGCTCGGCCCGCAGGCCGTCGGTCAGCAGGGCCAGATCGGTCTGCTCGTCGCCGCGCTTCTCGGAGGTGCGCTCGATCGATTCGAGCTGGTCCTCGAAGATCGATTTGGTGTCGTGCAGGAGGCGGCCGATCAGGGTCGACTTGCCGTCGTCGACCGAGCCGGCGGTGGCGATGCGCAGCAGCTCCGAGGCCATCAGCGGCCCGCCCGGTGAGTCGAGGGCCGTCGCACTAGAAATAGCCTTCCTTCTTGCGATCCTCCATCGCCGCTTCGGAGAAGCGGTCGTCGCCGCGGGTGGCGCCGCGCTCGGTGATCCGGGTCGCCGCCGTCTCCTCGATCACCGCCTCGTAGTGGCTCGCCTCCGAGCGCACGGCGCCGGTCGCGGTGGCGTCGCCGACGGTGCGGTAGCGGACCATCAGCCGTTCGACCTCGGCCCCCTCGGGCAACGGGAAGAACTCGTTGACCGCCATCAGCAGGCCCTCGACGTCGACCACGTCGCGTTCGTGGGCGAAGTAGATCGGCGGCAGGTCGACCTGCTCGCGGGCGAGGTAGCGCCAGACGTCGAGCTCGGTCCAGTCGGAGATCGGGAAGACGCGGATGTGCTCGCCCTTCTTGTGGCGGCCGTTGTAGAGGTTCCAGAGCTCGGGGCGCTGGTTCTTCGGGTCCCACTGGCCGAAGCTGTCGCGGAAGGAGAAGACCCGCTCCTTGGCCCGCGCCTTCTCCTCGTCGCGGCGGCCGCCGCCGAAGACGGCGTCGTAGCCGCCGCCCTGGATCGCCTCCAGCAGCGCCACCGTCTGGTGGCGGTTGCGGCTTTCCAGCTCGTGGCCGACCTTGATCCGGCCGGCGTCGATCAGCTCCTGCAGCGAGGCGACCTCGAGCCGCAGGCCGTGCTGAGCGGCGACCCGGTCGCGGAACTCGATCACCTCGGGGAAGTTGTGGCCGGTGTCGACGTGGAGGATCGGGAACGGCACCGGCGCCGGCGCGAACGCCTTGCGCGCCAGGTGCAGCATCAGCACCGAGTCCTTGCCGCCGGAGAACAGCATCACCGGGTTCTCGAACTCGGCGACGACCTCGCGGATGATGTGGACCGACTCGGCCTCGAGCGTGTCGAGGTCGGTCAGCTCGACCACGGCCGGGCGCGTTTTCACAACCTCGTCCATCAGCTGTTCAGCGCGGCAGAGGAGGTGTCAGTTGATGCCGCACTCGGTCTTGGACAGACCCGCCCAGCGCCCGTCGCGGGAGGAGCCTCCCGGCGCGACCGGCTGGGTGCAGTGCGTGCAGCCGATCGATGGGTATCCCTGGTCGTGGAGGGGGTTGTATGGAAGGCGGTGCTCATGGATGTAGTTCCAGACGTCGCGCTCGGTCCAGTTTGCGAGCGGGTTCAGCTTCCAGAGGTTGAACTTCCTGTCCCAGGCGAACTTCGGCGTCTTGGAGCGGCTGCTGGAGTCACCACGTCGGACCCCCGCGACCCAGCAGTCTACGGAAGAGAGCGCCCGACGCATCGGCTCGACCTTGCGCAGGGCGCAGCAGGTGTCGGGATCGCTCTTCCAGAGCTCCTCGCCGTACTCGGCGGCCTGCTCCTCCGGGGTCAGGTTGTGGTACCGGTCGAACTCGATCCCGAGCCGCTCGGCGAGGCGGTCGCGGGTCTCGTAGGTCTCCGGGAAGAGGAAGTCGGTGTCGAGGTAGAAGAAGCGCGCCTCGGGGTTGACCTGGGTCGCGATGTGGGCGGTGACCGAGCTGGTCTTCTGGAACGAGCAGGCGATGTAGTGGTCCTGCCCGAACTGGTCGAACATCCACTCGACCGTCTCCCGCGCGTTCAGCTCCTCGAGCTCGTCGGCGATCGCCTCGTGGTCGAGGTCGGTGATTGTCGGGACGGTTCCCGACAGCGTGACGGGAGGTGGCTTCATCGTCGCTCGGCGCGGCTCAGATCGCGCACTCCCCCTCGCCGCGCTCGACCTGGTACGGGGTGGCGCGGTTCCAGTCGATGAACTGCTGCATGGTCTCGAGCGAGAAATCGACCGGCAGCGTCAGATCTTTCACCTTCTCTTCGAAGCTGGCGGCGCCGACCCGCTCGGCGAAGGCGTTGAACTCCTCGCCGTCGCCGCGCTCGGCCTCGTACAGCCGCACCCAGCGCTCGACCGCCTCCGGCACCCGTTTGGCCGGCAGCCGCGACTTCAGCCGCGTGCCGAAGACGACCTCGCCGCCCTCGTAGTTGCCGCCGATGTGCGGGATGTAGGCGGGCATCTGGCGCTCTCCGACCTTCAACGAAGCTCCGTAGAAACCGATGTTGGCGATGTGGTGCTGGCTGCAGCCATTGGGGCAACCGCTCATTTTGACGTGAATCCGCCGCGTCAGCTCGTCCTCGATCCGCATCGACTCCAGGCGCTCGGAGATCGCCCGGTTGAGACCCATCGAAGCGGTGATCCCGAGTTTGCAGCTGTCGGTGCCGGGGCAGCTGACGACGTCGGTGATCTCGCGGGCGCCGGCCTCGCCGAGACCGAGCTCGGTGAGCTGCGCCCAGACGTCGTAGAGCGCCTCGTCGCGGACCCAGCGCAGGACCAGGTTCTGCTGGACGGTGCTGCGGGCGTTGCCGCCGGTGTAGTCGCGCATGATCGCGGCGAGGCCGCGGAACTGTTCCGGGGTGAGGTCGCCGCGAGTGATCTTCACCTCGACGGCGGAGAAGCCGGCCTGCTTCTGCGCCTGCACGTTGGCGGCGAGGAAGCGCTCGAACTCGCTCCGGTCGCCGTTCGGCGAGGCGCCGCTCGGCGGCGCCTTCGGCGCCCGCGCCTCCTCCTCGTCGTCGAAGCGCAGCCGCTCGACCAGCTCGGCGTCGAACTCGCGCTCGGCGACCCAGTCGCCTTCGAGCTCCTCGTCGAGCAGCTCGCGGAAGGCCTCGACGCCGATCTTGTCGACAAGGACCTTGATCCGGGCGCGGGCGCGGTTGACGCGCAGCCACTCCTGGCGGTCGAAGATGCGGAAGACGGCCTCGGCGACCTTGAGGTAGTCGCCGTTGTCGGCCTCGACGAACTCGTAGATCGTCGGCGCGACGCGGGCCATGATCGAGGTGCCGCCGCCGACCCGCAGCTCGAAGCCCCTGACCCCGTCCCGTTCGCGGGCGAGGAAGGCGATGTCGTGGATGCCGGTGATCGCGCGGTCCTCGTCGGAGCCGCTGAAGGCGGTCTTGATCTTGCGCGGCATCAGCTGCGTCGTCGGGTGGCGGACGAAGTAGCGGACGTAGGCGCCGGCGTAGGGCGTCGGGTCGAAGATCTCGTCGGCGGCGACGCCGGCCCAGGGATCGCCGGTGACGTTGCGGACGGTGTTGCCGCAGCCCTCGCGCGAGGAGAGGCCGACGGCCGAGATCTCGCGGATCAGCGACTCCATGTCGCGCAGCGGCACGTGGTGGATCTGGATGTTCTGCCGGGTCGTGATGTGGCCCTTGTCGAGCGGCGCGTAGCGCTCGACGACCTCGGCGAACATCTCCATCTGCTCCGGCGTCACACCGCCGAAGGGAAGCTTGACCCGGACCATCTGGACGTCGGGCTGGCGCTGCCCGTAGACGCCCTGCTTGAGGCGGAAACCGATGAACTCCGGCTCCGGGATCTCGCCCGCGAGGAAGGACTCCGCTTCGCTGTCGAAGTCGTCGAACTCGCGCTCGATGATCGGGATGATGTGGCCCGGGACGTTGACGTAGGTCTCCGGGTTCTCCAGCGTGCCGACGCGGCCCTTGCCGCGCTGCTCCTTGTTCTCCGCCATGGCTAGCTCCATGGGGAAGAAAATAGCAAAACCTGACAGGGATTTAGGTATTTAATTGTCAAGGCGCTTCAGGCGCTGCCGGCGGTGCGCTTTCGCGCCTGCAGCACCGCCGCCGCTTCGCCCGACTCGGCGACGTAACCGCCGTCGGGCTCGACCGGCAGCCCGGCCTCGATCCAGCCGACGATGCCCTCGTCCAGCTTCGCCGCGTCGAAGCCGCCGTCGGCCAGCGCCGCCGCCGCCATCGAGGAGCGGTTGCCGCCGCGGCAGTAGACGACGACCGGGCGCTCCCGGTCGATCTCCGCGACGCGCTCGGAGAGCTCGTCCAGCGGCACGTGGGCGGCGCCGGCGATGCGGCCCGCCTCCCACTCGTGGGCGGCGCGCACGTCGACCAGCTGCGCGCCGTCCTCGAGCAGTTTCTGCGCCTCGTCCCGCGATACTTCCTTCACCCTCAATCGACCTCCGTGCCCTCGATCAGGAACGCGACCCGGACGTGCGCCCGGTACTCGTCGAGGTTCTCGCCACGGATCCCGGTCGAGACGATGTCGACGGCGCGGATGTTGCGCAGCGAGCCTTTCGCCTGCTCCAGCGCCTGTTTCGCGGCGTCGTCGGTCGAGGTCTTGGAGCTCCCGACCAGCTCGATGATTTTCACGACAGCCATGTCGATCCCTTTCCTTTCGACTCTTGGACCGCCTGCTTGGCGCCCACCCCCTCCAGCAGCGCCGCGCGCTGCCATGGGCTGACCGCCGCCGGCGCCTGCGCCGGGACGGCTGCGCTCTCCGCCTCGAACCGCGCCACAGCCGCGGCAATCGCCGCCGCCTCATCCCCGCTCGCGGTCTTCCGTGCCATGGCCCTAGCCTAGTTCAAGCTGACCTCATGACCTCTGTAACCCGGTGGGTTACAGAGGTCATGAGGTCGCTGGGTTCAGCCGTTGTTGAGGCCGGGGACGGGGTGGCCGTGCTTGGCGATCTTGCAGTTGAAGGGGGGCGGGTCGAAGGGGTCGGTGAGGGCGCGGCCGGCGGCGACGCCGGTCGGTTTGGTGAAGCCGCCGCCCTGCTTCTTCGTCGGCGGGCGGCCGCGGCCGCACTGGATCGACTTGTCGCGGACGCCGTCGCGGGCGTCGATCACGTCGTCGCCGCCGTTGCCGAGGAAGACGTCTTCGCCGGGCTGGCCGAGCATCGAGTTGGGGCCGGCGTCGCCGATCAGGACGTCGTTGTCGAACGAGCCCTCCATGTCCTCGTTGGTCGGCGAGAGGTGGACGTGGTTGCAGCCCTTGACGGTGGTCACCCAGGCGCTGTGCTTGGGGAAGGAGACGATCAGCAGACCGGGGTGAGCCTGGGTCTCGGCGAAGGAGGCGTCGTCGCGGCCGGGGCCGCCGACCAGGGCGCCGCCGGCGCAGCCGCCGCCGGCCGCCAGCAGATCGCCGTTGGCGCCGCCGTAGAGGTAGGTCGGGCCGGGCAGGCCGCCGACCAGGCCGTCGGCGCCGGCGCCGCCGTAGAGCTTGTCGGCGCCCGGCCCGGCCTCGATCAGGTCGTCCTCGGGGCCGCCCTTGATCGTGTCGTCGCCGAAGTTGCCGGCGAAGCGGACGCTACCGACCGCCAGCAGCGAGCCGGCGACCTCGAGGCTGTCGTTGTCGGGGCCGAGGTCGGCCATCAGCCAGCGGCCGGGGCCGTTGGCGGGGCAGCGCACGAGGTTGCGGGCGCCGCCCACGCGCAGGCAGCCGGGGCCGATCGCGAGCCCGTCGCGGGCGGCGACCGAGAAGGTCTCGCCGGCTTCGTCGAAGGCGACGGTGAAGTGGTCGGGGCCGGCGCCGCCGACGACCTCGAGCCCGGCGCCGCCGCCCGGGGTCGGGTCGAGCTGGACGTAGGCGGAGCCGGCCGGCGGCTTTTCCCTGCCGCAGGAGGTGGTCCGCCCCTTGGCACCGCTGCAGCCGTCGCTGCCCTGGCCGCCGTCGAGCGTGTCGCGGCCGCCGCCGCCGCTCAGCTGGTCGTCGCCGGGACCGCCGTCGATCGCGTTGTCGGCCTGGTTGCCGATCAGCGTGTCGCGGAAGGCCGAGCCTTCGAGGCTCTCGAACCCGAACAGCTTGTCGTGGCCGTCGCCGAAGGCCTTGTGCCGGGCCAGCGAGGCCCAGACGCCGGACCCCTTGCCGCCGGCGACGTCGGTGGCGAAGGAGGCGATGTCGCCCCTGCCGGCGCCGCCCGACATCCGGTCCCAGCCGTAGTCGCCGTGGACCAGGTCTTCGTCGCCGGGGCCGCCGTTGACGATGTCGATGCCGCGGTCGCCGGCGACCTCGTCGCCGGCCCCGGCCCCGCCCATCACCTTGTCGTCGCCGAGGTCGCCGATCACCCGGTCGGTCCCCTGGCCGCCGTCGACCGTGTCGTTGCCGCGGCCGCCGTGGACCAGGTCGTCGCCGGGGCCGCCGCAGATCAGGTCGTTGCCGAGGCTGCCGTAGATCGTGTCGTCGCCCTTGCCGCCCCAGATCACGTCGCGGCCCGGCGTCCCGTGCAGCACGTCGTCGCCGTCGGTGCCGACGATCTTCGCCTTGCGCCCGTGGCAGCTGGGGGCGCTGATCGTTTCGCCCGCCTTCGGCGCCGCCCCCTGCTCGGCCGCCGCCGTGGCAGCGAGGAAGACGGCGCAGAACAGCGCCAGACCCGCCGTGACCCCCCTGATTCGTGCGCTCACCGGACTCCGATGGTATTCGGCCGGGCCACTATTCGAGGTTCACCATGATGTGCTTGATCCGGGTGTAGTCCTCGAGCCCGTACATCGAGAGGTCCTTGCCGTAGCCCGATTCCTTGAAGCCGCCGTGCGGCATCTCGGAGACGAACGGGATGTGGTCGTTGACCCAGACGCAGCCGAAGTCGAGCGCGTTGGTCACCCGCATCGCCCGCCCGACGTCGCGGGTCCAGACCGAGGCGGCAAGGCCGTAGCTGACCCCGTTGGCCCACTCGATCGCCTGCTCCTCGCTGCTGAACGGCTGCACCGTGATCACCGGGCCGAAGATCTCCCGCTGGATCATCTCGTCGCCCTGCTCGAGGCCGGCGACCACGGTCGGCTCGAAGAACGAGCCGGGCAGGTCGGGCCGGCCGCCGCCGGTGACCACCTCGGCGTTGGCGGGCCGGCGCTCGAAGAAGCCCTCGACCCGCGCCCGCTGGCGCTCGCTGTTGACCGGGCCGAGCGTCGTCTCGGCGGCCAGGGTGTCGCCCATCACCAGCCCCTTGGCCTCGGCGGCGAGGCCGTTGACGACGTCGTCGTAGACGTCGGCGGCGGCCAGCACGCGGGTCGCGGCGGTGCAGTCCTGGCCGGCGTTGTAGTAGCCGGTGGCGGCGATCGTCGCCACCGCGCTCGCCATCTCGACGTCGTCGAAGACGACCACCGGCGCCTTGCCGCCGAGCTCGAGGTGGACCCGCTTCAGCGTCTCGGCAGCGGCAGCGGCAATCCACTTGCCGGTCCCGACCGAGCCGGTCAGGGCGACCATCTGCACGTCGGGGTGGGTGACCAGCTCCGAGCCGGCCGGCCGGCCGTGGCCGCCGATCGCGTTGAAGACGCCCGGCGGCAGGATCTCGCTGCACCATTCGGCGAACTTGAGGGTCGTGATCGGCGTCGTTTCGGCCGGCTTGACGACGACCGCGTTGCCGGCCGCCAGAGCCGGGGCGATCTTCCAGATCAGCATCATCATCGGGTAGTTCCAGGGCGTGATCTGGCCGATCACGCCGACCGGCTCGCGGCGGACGAACGAGGTGTGGCCCTCCATGTACTCGCCCGCCGAGCGGCCCTCGAGGCAGCGCGCGGCGCCGGCGAAGAAGCGCAGCTGGTCGGCCATCGGGCCGATTTCGTCGGCCAGGACCATCGCCCGCGGCTTGCCGGCGTCGGCCGCCTCGAGGTCGGCGATCTCCTCCGCCCGCTCCTCGATCAGGTCGGCCATCCGCAGCAGCGCCCGGGCGCGATCGGCCGGCGTCGTCCTCGCCCAGCCGGGGAAGGCCTGCCGCGCCGCGGCGACGGCGCGGTCGACGTCCTCCTTGGTCGAGAGCGGCGCTTCGGCGATCGCCTCGCCGCTGGCCGGGTCGACCACGTCCTCGAAGGCGCCCTCGGCCGGGTCGACCCCCTCGCCGCCGATGAAGTTCCGCAGCTTCGTCTTCGTCGCCGTCGCCACTCAGGCCACCTCCGCTCTCGGGTTCGCGGTCCCGCCGCCACCCAGGTCGAGGGCCTCCTCGACCGGCACGTAGCTCACTCCCACCCCTTCGGCGACCGCCGGGTGCGTGACCTGGCCGGCGGCGACGTTGACCCCTGGGCGCAGGCCCGGATCGCGCCGGATCGCGCCGGCGACGCCGTGGTCGGCGAGGGCGATCGCGTACGGCAGGGTCGCGTTGGTCAGCGCCTGGGTCGAGGTGATCGGGACCGCCCCGGGCATGTTGGCGACGCAGTAGTGGGTGATCCCCTGGACCTCGAAGGTCGGCTCGTGGTGGGTGGTCGGGCGCGAGGTCTCGAAGCAGCCGCCCTGGTCGATCGCGACGTCGACCAGCACCGCGCCGGGCTTCATCAGCGCCAGCTGCTCGCGGCGGATCACGTACGGCGCCCGCGCCCCGTGGACGAGCACGGCGCCGATCACGAGATCGGCCCGCGGCAGCATCTCCTCGACCGCCAGCGTCGTCGAGTAGACCGTCGAGCAGCGGCCGTTGAAGGTGACGTCGAGCTCGCGCAGGCGGTCGATCGAGCGGTCGAAGACGAAGACGTCGGCCTCCATCCCGATCGCGATGAAGGCGGCGTTCATCCCGACCACGCCGCCGCCGATCACGATCACGTTGGCGGCGGCGACGCCGGGGACGCCGCCGAGCAGGATGCCGCGGCCGCCGTGCGGCTTCTCCAGCGCGTGGGCGCCGGCCTGGGTCGCGATCTTGCCGGCGATCTCGCTCATCGGCGCCAGCAGCGGCAGCCGCCCGTGCGCGTCCTCGACCGTCTCGTAGGCGATCGCGGTGGCGCCGCTGCCGCAGAGGCCGCGGGTCTGCTCGGGGTCGGGCGCCAGGTGCAGGTAGGTGAACAGCAGCTGCTCGGGCCGCAGCATCTCGATCTCGGTCGGCTGCAGCTCCTTGACGTGGAGGATCATCTCCGCCGCGCCGAACAGCTCGGCCGCCTCGGGGACGATCGTCGCCCCCTGCGCGACGTAGGCCTCGTCGGAGATCGCGCTGCCCTCGCCGGCGCCGGCCTGGACCAGCACCTGGTGGCCGTGCTCGTGCATTTCGCGGACGCCGGCCGGGGTTATCGCGACCCGGTACTCGTCCGCCTTGATCTCGGTCGGAACGCCGACTCTCATCCGATCAGCTCCCTCGCTCGCAGGGCCAGCCAGAACTCGATCCGGTCGTGCGCCCGCGAGAGATCGCGGCCGGTCAGGTCTTCGACCTTGCGCATCCGGTAGCGCAGCGTGTGCCGGTGGCAGTAGACCTGGCGGGCCGCCCGCTCCCACTGGCCGTTCTGCTCGATGAAGGCCTCCAGCGAGCGCAGCAGCTCGCCGCCGTACTCCTCGTCGCCGGCTTCGATCGGTCCGAGGACGCTGTCGCAGTAGAGGCCGAGCGCGTCGTCGTCCTGGATCGAGAGCAGCAGCGTGAAGGCGCCGAGGTCGCGCCACGAAGCCACCTCCGGCGCGGCGCCGTTGTGGAAGGCGGTCGCCTCGAGGGCGCAGCGGGCTTCGTGGAAGGAGTGGCGCAGGCTCTCGGGCGGCGCCGGGCGGCTGGCGGCGGCGCGAACCGTGCCGCGCTCGGGCCCCAGCGCCTTGCGGACCTCGGTGGCGACTTCGATCGGGTCGCGGTCGGCGGCGTCGATCACGGCGCAGAGCAGCTCGCGGCCGGCGACTTCGTGCGGGGCGACGACGGCGGGGCAGGCGTCGGCGGCGAGCGCCCGTTCCAGCGCCCCGACCGCGGCCGCCGGCTGCTCGAGCGAGAAGACGAGGACGGCGGCCTCCTCGCCGATCCCGAACGGCTCCAGCCGCCGCCGCAGCTCGGTCGCCTCCATGTGGCCGCCCAGCGCCCCGGCGAGGACGTCGCCGGCCAGCCGCCGCTCGGTCTCGCGGGCGACGCGGCGGCGCATCAGCTCGAGCGCAACGATCGCCACCGCCTGCTGCAGGATCAGCCGCTCGAAGTCGCCGAGGCCGCCGGAGTCGCGGACGATCACCACCCAGGCCTGGGGCGGGCCGCCGCCCGGCGAGACGACCGGGTGGGCCAGCGCCCGGCCGGCGACCGAGGGGTGCGAGGGGACGAAGGGATGGCCGTCGGCGGCGTGGCCGAGCGCCTCCTTGCGGATGCCGCCGATCGCCTCGGCGGAGAGCTGGCGGCGGAAGCCGCGGCCGGCGAGGCGTTCGCCGCGGCCGTCGAGGATGGCGACGGTGCCGCCGACCGCGGAGGCGATCGTCGCCGCGATTTCCTCCAGCCCGCGCTCCTCGAGGACCAGCCGCTCGAGCCGCCGCTGCACCGCCAGCCCGCGCTGCAGCACCTCGTACTGCTCGTTGACCAGGCGGGTGAAGGCTTTCTCGGTGATCGCGATGAAGGGCGTCGAGTAGGGCACCTCGAAGAGCGGGAAGTCGCGCTTCTCGGCCTCGTCGACCAGCGCCTTGGGCATCGTCTCGTGGCTGAAGCCGGTGCCGAAGCCGAGCCCGGCAAGGTTGCGGTCGGCGAGGATGCGGACGAAGGAGCGCTGCTTGGCCGCGGTGTCGAGCGGGATCCCGGTGGTCAGCATCAGCTCGCCGCCCGAGAGCCACGGCGTCGGGTCCTGCAGCTCGGAGATGTGGACCCAGCGGACCGGCGAGGCCGCCGCCTTGCGGCCGGTCGCGAGGTCGAGGTCGAGCTCGTCGAGGAGGCTCTGGACGGTGAGCACGTCGCCTCAGATCGTCGCGGCCGTCTAGTTGACGACCCGGTCCCAGGCCTCGGCCAGAACCGTGCTGAGGACGTCGTGGATCTCGGCGAACTGCTCGCTGTCGGCGATCAGCGGCGGCGCCAGCTGGATCACCGGGTCGCCGCGGTCGTCGGCGCGGCAGATCAGCCCGCGCCGGTGGAGCTCGCCGGAGAGGAAGCCGCGCAGCAGGCGCTCGGACTCCTCGTCGTCGAAGCTCTCCTTCGTCTCCTTGTCCTTGACCAGCTCGATCGCGTGGAAGTAGCCGGCGCCGCGCACGTCGCCGACGATCGGGAGCTCGCGCAGGCTCTCCAGCATCTGGCGGAACTCGGGCTCCTTCTCGCGCACGTGGCCGCAGAGGTCCTCGCGCTCGAAGACGTCGAGGTTGGCCAGCGCCACCGCCGCCACCAGCGGGTGGCCGGCGAAGGTGAAGCCGTGGGCGAAGGAGTTGGCGTCCCGCATGAAGGGCTCGGCGACGCGGTCGGAGGCGATCACCGCGCCCATCGGCGCGTAGGCCGAGGTCAGCCCCTTGGCCGAGGTGACGATGTCGGGCTGGTAGCCGAACCGTTCGCAGCCGAAGTAGTGGCCGAGGCGGCCCCAGGCGCAGATCACCTCGTCGGAGATCAGCAGCACGTCGTGGCGGTCGCAGATCTCGCGCACCCGCTGGAAGTAGCCCTCGGGCGGGACGAAGCAGCCGCCGGCGTTCTGGACCGGCTCGAGGATCACCGCGGCGACCGTCTCGGCGCCCTCGAATTCGATCCGCTCCTCGATCGCCGTCGCCGCCCAGAGCGGGTGACGGTCCTCGGGCCAGCGGTAGACGTTGGTGTTGGGGACGTGGCAGGCGCCCGGGGTGAGCGGTTCGAACTGGTTGCGCAGGTCGGTGATCCCGGTCGCCGAGAGCGCTCCCAGCGAGGTGCCGTGGTAGGCGACCTCGCGGGCGATCAGTTTGTGCTTCTGGCCTTTGCCGTGGATGCGGTGGTAGTTGCGGGCGAGCTTGATCGCCGACTCGACCGCCTCCGAGCCGCCGGAGGTGAAGAAGACCCGGTTGAGGTCGCCGGGGGCGAGCGCGGCGATCCGCGCCGCCAGCTCGATCGCCCGCGGGTGGGCGTAGCTCCAGAGGGTGAAGAAGTCGAGCTCTTCGACCTGGCGCGCCGCCGCTTCGCCGAGCTCGGCGCGGCCGTGGCCGGCGTTGACGCAGAACAGCGCCGAGAGGCCGTCGAGGTAGCGCTTGCCGTGCTCGTCGTAGACGTAGCACCCCTCGGCTCGGGTGATGATCGGGATCTCGTGGTCGGGGCCGTAGCCGCCCATCCGCGAGAAGTGCATCCAAAGGTGTCTGCGCGCCAGCTCCTGCAGCTCGGCCGCGGCTTTCTCCTGCGGCATGGTGGCCATCGGGCTCTCCTCTTCGCCTACGACGATATGGACAACGCTAGACCCAGGATGGCACATCCGCAAGTGTTCGTTGGGTCAAGTTCGGGCTCCTGGCATGTACACCGTGTATAAGCGCGTCCTGTGCTTTTGGGACATTCGCCACTTGCGCCTTGATCCGCCTGGGCTTACCGTCGGTGAAAGTCGGCCGGCCGCGGGCCGCCGGCGACCGAGAGGAGACGGATAGTTGGAGAGCGCCGCGATCCCCGTTCCGAGCACCCCGCCGGCCCATCGCGGGGTCGACGACAAGGGGCTCGAGAAGAACGCGATCGGGTTCGCCTCCAGCGTCGCCATCGGCGTCGCCGCCGCTGAGGGGAATCGCCCTCGGCTCCATCCCGAACCGGCTGCCACAGCCCGCCGAGCGCCCGGTTCTCGTCGTCCCGGCGTCAGAGGACTGACAACGGGGTAAGGGATCCTGGGCACGATGAAAGGACATATAGAAAAGTGACCGAGGTGAACCAGACTCCGAGCGTCGCGCTGCGGTCGGTGACCAAGCGGTTCGACGATTTCGTCGCCGTCGACGACCTCACCCTCGAGCTGGCCCAGGGCGAGTTCTTCACCCTGCTGGGGCCAAGCGGCTGCGGCAAGACGACGACGCTGCGGATGATCGCCGGCTTCGAGCAGCCGAGCGAGGGCGAGGTCCAGATCGACGGCGTCGACGTCGCCGGCCTGCCGCCGCACAAGCGGCCGACCAACACCGTCTTCCAGAGCTACGCGCTCTTCCCCCACCTCAGCGTCGAGGCCAACGTCGCCTTCGGCCTCAAGCGCAAGAGGGTGCCGCGGGACGAGATCGCCGAGCGGGTCAAGACCGAGCTGCAGCGGGTCGGGCTCGCGGCCGAGGCCAACCGCCGTCCCTCGCAGCTCTCGGGCGGGATGCAGCAGCGGGTGGCGCTGGCGCGGGCGCTGGTCAACCTGCCGAAGGTGCTGCTGCTGGACGAGCCGCTCGGGGCGCTGGACCTGAAGCTGCGCAAGGGGCTGCAAGTGGAACTGAAGCGGATCCAGCGCGAGGTCGGGATCACCTTCGTCTACGTCACCCACGACCAGGAGGAGGCGTTGACGATGAGCGACCGGATCGCGGTGATGAACCGCGGCAAGGTGGAGCAGGTCGACGTCCCCGAGGAGATCTACGAGCGGCCGACGACGACCTTCGTCGCCGGCTTCATCGGCGTCTCCAACCTGATGCCGGGCTCGGTCGCGGCGGTCGGCAAGGTGAAGCTCGACAGCGGCCCGGAAATCGCCGCCGACACCGGCGCCCTCGGGCCCGGCGAAGGCTGCGCCGCGGTGGTGCGACCGGAGAAGCTGCGGGTCGCACTGGCCGCGGGGGCGCCGCCGGGCAACGGCACGCCCCAGGTCGAGGGCGTGGTCGAGAGCTCGGTCTACCTCGGCACCGCGACGCAGATCATCGTCAGCCTCGGCGGCGACGTGCGGATGACGGTGCTCGTCCCCAATACCGACGAGGCCGAACGGC
Source organism: uncultured Conexibacteraceae bacterium (assembly GCA_964533285.1). Classification (GTDB taxonomy): domain Bacteria; phylum Actinomycetota; class Thermoleophilia; order Solirubrobacterales; family 70-9; genus VAYN01. Next base: position 17,127 of record CAZHLT010000116.1, read on the forward strand.
AGCGGCTCCCCGGCGGCGGCGCCAGGGTCGTCCTCAGCTGGGAGCCCGAGCACATGCACGTCGTGGTCGACGAGAACCAGCCCGCCGCGGAGAAGGGGGACGAGGTCGATGTCGCCGGCTAGCCGAAGCCGCGGGACGATCGTCAGGCTGGCGCTGGCGCTGGTGGGCCTGGCCCTGATCGTCGGGCTGGCCGCCTGCGGCGGCGGCATCGAGTCGCCGCCGCCGGGGACGAGCGGCGGCAACGGCAACCGGGTCAAGCTCGAAGGCAAGCCCTCCGGCCAGCTGACGATCTCCAACTGGCCGCTGTACATCGACAAACAGACCGTCCCCGACTTCGAAGACGAAACCGGCATCTCGGTCAAGTACGTCGAAGACGTCAACTCCAACGAAGAGTTCTTCGCCAAGATGCAGCCGCTGCTGGCCTCGGGCGAAAGCGGCGGTCGCAGCCTCTTCGTCGTCACCGACTGGATGGCGGCGAAGATGAAGGAACTCGGCTACCTGCAGGAATTCGACCCGGCCGGGATCCCGAACTTCGAGAAAAACCTGGCCGACAACCTGCGCGCACCCGACTACGACCCCGGTCGCGACTACATGGCGCCCTGGCAGTCGGGGATGACCGGGCTGATCGTCAACAAGGAACTGGCGCCCGAAGTGCGCTCGATCTGCGACCTCTTCGACCCGCAGTACAAGGGCAAGGTCGAGATGCTGAACGAACTCCGCGACACGGTGCCGCTGGTGATGAAGTGCGAAGGGGTCGACCCGAACGAGGCCGACGAAGCCGACTGGCTGAAGGCGATCGAAAAAATCGGCGAAGCGGCCGGATCCGGTCAGATCCGGCGCTTCACCGGCAACGACTACGCCGCCGACCTGACCAACGGCAACGCCGCCGCGGTGATCGGCTGGTCCGGCGATGCGGTCCAGCTGCAGGCCGACAACCCGAACATCGAATTCCGGATGCCGACCGAGGGCTGCATCCTCTGGTCGGACAACATGGTGATCCCGGTCGGGGCGCCGAACCCGACCGCCGCCGAGGCCTGGATCAACTACGTCTACGACCCCGTGAACCAGGCCCAGATCGTGGCCTACGTCAACTACGTCAGCCCGGTCGAAGGAGCGAAAGAAGTGCTCCTGAAAGAAGAACCGGAAGTGGCGGAAAACCCGCTGATCTTCCCGAGCAGATCGTTCACCAAGAACTGCTCGATCCAGCCGGCACCGACCGGAGAACTCGAACGGAACGTGAACCGGGCGTTCAACGCGGTCCTCAACGGCTAGTCAGATGCTGCGGCGGCGCTCAGTCCCCTACGCACTGCTCCTCCCGGGGGCGGCGTGGCTGATCGTCTTCTTCGTCATCCCCCTCTACTTCATGGGGCGGCTCTCGCTGGAGTCGGTGGGCGAAGGCTATTACCACTTCGACTGGAACTGGAGCAACTACTCCGACGCGCTCGACCTCTACCAGACCCAGTTCGTCCGCTCCTTCGTCTATTCGGGTCTGGCAACCCTGATCGCGCTGCTGCTCGCCTACCCGCTGGCGTACACGATCGCCTTCCGGGCCGGGAGATGGCGCGCCGTGCTGCTGTTCGCGGTGATCGCGCCGTTCTTCACCACCTACCTGATCCGCACCCTCGCCTGGGTCACGATCCTCTCCGACGACAGCCCGGTGACCGAAGTCCTCGACGCGCTCGGGCTCACCTCCAACAGCCACATCCTCGCCACCGGCCCCGCCGTGGTGGCGGGCCTGGTCTACAACTTCCTGCCCTTCATGGTGCTGCCGATCTACGCCAGCCTCGAGCGGCTCGACGTGCGCCTGATCGAGGCGGCGAAGGACCTCTACTCGAACGCGGCGAGCGCCTTCTTCCGGGTGACGGTGCCGCTCTCGGCGCCGGGCGTGGTGGCGGGGACCCTGCTGACCTTCATCCCCGCCTCGGGCGACTACATCAACGCCCAGTTCCTCGGCAGCTCCAACAACCAGATGATCGGCAACGTGATCCAGTCGCTGTACCTGAAGCAGAGCGACTACCCGGCGGCGGCCGCGCTCTCCTTCGTGCTGATGGCGATCATCCTCGTGCTCGTCCTGATCTACATCCGATTTGCCGGGTCCGAGGCGCTGATGGGCGAGGAGGGGGCACGATGAGCCGGTCGAGCGGCGCTCGCGCCTGGCACTGGCT